>CAZVWL010000211.1:0-5134 GCA_964630845.1 uncultured Fibrobacteraceae bacterium | reverse complement strand
TGATCAAGAAGGTCAGCAAGCCGCTCTACCGCGCGCTGGGCATCTACCTGCCCCTGATCACGACCAACTGCGCGATCATGGGCCTGTGCCTGTTCGCGGCGATGCGCGATTACACGTTCTTCCAGAGCCTGGTCTTCGCCGTGGGCGCCGGCGTGGGCTTCACCCTGGCCATCGTGCTGATGGCCGGGATCCGCGAGGAGCTGGAGCTGGCCGACGTGCCGCGCTCCTTGCAGGGCGCCGGCATCACCATGGTGGTGGCCGGCATCATGGCGCTCGGGTTCATGGGTTTCGCGGGCATGAAGTTCTAGGGGCACGCCGACGCGACCGTCGGCGGGCGTGATGCGTAAAGGAGAGAGCGATGATCAACCGGCGAGATTTCCTGAAGACCGCGGTCCTCGGCGGCGCCGCCTTCACGGTGGGTCACAAGCTGGGCGCGGGAGGCCTGGCGGGCGCGGGCGATCGCGTCGTGCTGCACGGTTTCGTGCCGGCCGACCAGGCCCTCGTGGGCGAGACGCTCACCGCGTTCCTGGCGCTCGTCGACGGCCGGCTGCCCGCCCCGCTGCTGGATGCCGCGCCAGCCTGGCGCACCACCGCCGCCGGCGCCCTGCGCACCGGCGTCGACCGCTACGACCGGGACCAGCGCCGCATGTTCACCGTGCAGGTGACGACGCTCGAGCACGCCCTGCCGGCCGATCTCATGCTTCAGCACGGTTGCCGCGTGCTGGATCCGGCCGGCCAGTTCGGCGCCGGCCTGCTGCGCCTGCGCGAGCGCCTGCACGGCCGCCAGGCCCTGGTCATGGTCAGCTGCCGCGTCGAGGATCGGCCCGGTCGCCTCGATCAACAGCGGGTGCTCGTGGTCGAGAACGAGCAGGGTCTGCTGGACCGCATCGCGCTCGACGGTCAGAAGCGCCAGGTCGACCTCGCCGGTCCGGCCGGCCGCACCGCGGTGACCATCGACGAGCGCGGCGTGCATGTGGCCGCCGCCAGCTGCCGCCACGCGACGTGCCGGCGGCAGGGCGTGATCGCGCGCCCGGGCGAGCTGATCGCCTGCGCGCCGAACCGCCTGGTGCTGCGCGTCGAGACGGCGTGAGCAACGGGCACACCGAGGCCCGCCTCGGTTCGCTGCGCACGGGCCTGCTGGTCCTCGTGGTCTGCCTGGCGGCCGGGTTCGCGGTCAGTCGCTGGCGTGGCGGTAGCGGCGAGGTCGAACCTCTGCACTTCGGGCGCCCGGCGATGGGCACCCTGGTGGAGGTGACGGTTGCTGGTGCGCGGTCGGCCGCCGAGCGCGCGGCCGCGGCCGACGCGATCCAGGCCGCCTTGCGCGAGGTGGCGCGGGTCGATTCGCTCTTCTCCTGGCGCCTGCCGCCGCCGCTCTCGACGCCGCCGGATGCCCGGGACCGCGAGCGACGCCACCTGCTGGCGATCGGGCTGGAGGTGATGCATCAGAGCGGCGGCGCCTTCGACCCGCGCGTGGCCGCCCTGGTGGCGCTCTGGGGATTCGACGGCGGCGAGCCCGGGTTGCCGCCGCCGGGCGCGCTCACGCTGGAGGTCAACCGGCTTGCCGGCCTCGGCATGCCGGCCGACGTCGCGGAGCTTGAAGCGGAACCGGAATTGCTCCATTTTGGAGCCTGGGCCAAGGGATACGCGGTCGACCGCGCCGTGGCCGTGCTGCGCGAGCGCGGCGTGACGTCGGCCCTGGTCAATGCGGGCGGCGACGTGCGCGGATTCGGGCACGGCTGGCGCGTCGGCGTGCAGCACCCGCGGCTGCCGGGCGCGATGATCGCCGTGCTGGAACCAGGCCATCGCGCGGTGGCGACCAGCGGCGACTACGAGCAGTACTTCGAGGCGGACGGCGAGCGGTATCACCACCTGCTCGACCCCAGGCTGGGCGAACCGGCGCGGGGCTGCCAGAGCGCCACGGTGCTGGCGGCCAGCGGCGCGCTGGCCGACGCGCTGGCGACGGCGGTCTTCGTACTCGGCCCCAACGATGGCCTGGACCTCGTCGAGCGCCTGCCCGGCGTCGAGTGCCTGATCGTCGACGCCGCGGGCGAGGTGGTGGAGAGTTCCGGACTGCACCGCTTCCGGCGAAGTCAGTGATCTCGAGCGGCAGGCGGCGACGCCGGCCGCCGGAACCGAGGATGGCGCGATGACGGCTCTAGCCTACTCCCTGCTGACCATGGGCGGCCTCGGCCTCGCGTTTGCCGCCGCCCTGGCGATCGCCGACCGCAAGCTGCGCGTCCAGGAGGACCCGCGCATCGGGTTGGCGCTCGAGGCCACGCCGGGCGCGAATTGCGGCGCCTGCGGCTACGCCGGCTGCCAGGCCTACGCCGAGGCCGTCGTGACCGAGGGTGCGGCCATCACGCTCTGCCCCGTCGGCGGCCAGGACACGATCGACGGGCTGGCCCGGATCATGGGCGTCGACGCGACCGCCGCCGTGCGCCACGTCGCGCGCCTGATGTGCCGCGGGACCGCGGGCCTGGCCCGCCAGAAGGCCCACTACGAGGGGCCCACGAGCTGTGCCGTGCAGGACCTCGTCTCGGGCGGCGGCAAGGCGTGCCAGTGGGGCTGCCTGGGCGGCGCCGACTGCGTCGTGGTCTGCAACTTCAACGCCCTGGAGATGGGGCCCGACGGCTTGCCCGTCGTCTTCGACGACCTCTGCACGGCCTGCGGCGCCTGCGTGAAGGCCTGCCCGCGCGCCCTGTTCGAGCTGCATCCGGTCGATCGCGAATTCTTCGTCTTCTGCAAGAGCCACGACGATCCCAAGCGCGCCAAGGAGGTCTGCGACGTGGCCTGCACCGGCTGCGGCATCTGCGCGCGCAACAGCCAGGGCGCGATCACGATGGTCGACGGCCTGGCGGTGATCGACCACGCGAAGCTCGACCCGACGATCATCCCCATCGAGAAGTGCAAGACCAACGCGATCGGTTGGCTGCATCCGCGGCCACAACCGGCCGTGGCCGAGCCGCCGGCGTCGGCCGGCGACACCACCTGACCCGGAGCCACCGATGGCGCGCGGCGAGGTCCTGATCGAGACGGGCGTGGTGCTGGCGGTCCTCCCGCCGCTCGGCGGCCGACCGGCCCAGGCCACCGTCCGCCTGCTGGCGAGCGACCAGTGCGAGGGTTGCCCGGCGAGCTGCGTGTGTCGGCCCGCGGGCGGCGACCGCCGCTTGATGGACGTGCTCGACCCCATCGGCGTTACCGTCGGCGACCGCGTGCAGGTGGCGGTGCCGGGCGGCGCGGTCCTCAGGGCCTCGTTCCTGGTCTACGGCCTGCCGCTCTTGCTGCTGCTGCTGGGCGTCGGGCTGGGCACCCGCATCTGGCCGGCGACCGAGCCGATGCGCGACCTCTGGTCGTTCCTGGTCGGCGTCGGCCTCGCTGCCGCCGCCGTGCCCTGGGTCCGGCAGACCGTGCAGCGCCTCGAGCGCGGCGGCGGGCAGGTTCTGGCCGCGCGGATCGAGGCGCGGCTTGGGGCCCTCGAGGCGGGCGAAGACCGTTGAACTAGAGTCGGTTGGAGGCTCGGCGATCCCGCCGGCGACGGCTTCGCGCGGTAAAAGTTGTGTCACGTCGTATAAAAATGCTGTCACGTGGGATTTTTTGTGCAATATTATTCCCCGAAACTTCGGACTCATAACCTGGTCACGAAGCCGGGACGGGGTCCGTCCGTCTCCGGGTCGCGGTTCGCGATCCGGTGGGCATCAAACCGATCCGAGGAGAGACCCATGAAGCGACTGCTAATCATGATCGCCGTCGTGGCCTTCGCGACCGCTGCCTTCGGCCAGAACGACCTCCGCATCAGCCAGGTGTACGGTGGCGGCGGCGGCTCGAACACTTTGGCGATCTTCAACCGCGACTTCGTCGAGATCTTCAACGCCAGCGAGTTCGACCTGGACATCAGCGGCTTGGTCGTGGCTTATGGCTCGGCCACCGGCAACTGGGCCAGCAGCGCGTCGAACTACTTCACGTTCCCCGAGGGCACCGTGATCCCGTCCTGCTCGTACCTGATGATCGCGTCGGGCACCGTGGGCACCGGCGGCGCCGACCTGCCGTACTTCGACTTCGAGGGCACGATGAACATCGCCCAGGCCAACGGCAAGGTGGGCCTGTTCACCGAGGCGCCCGTCAACGTGCCGTGCGGCTCGGAGGTCCCGGGCACGCTGATCGACAAGGTCGCCTTCGGCACGGCCAACTGCTTCGAGGGCTCGGCCGCGGTGCCGGCGCTGACGGTCGAGACCGCGGCGATCCGCAACGGCGGCGGCCTGGTGGACACCGACGACAACTTCGCCGACTTTACGGTCGCCACGCCGGATCCGCGCTACAGCGGCACCGGCCCGAACGAGGAGTGCCTCGTGGTCGGCGTCGAGACCATCAACTGGGGCACGCTGAAGGGCAACTTCCGCTAGCCCGCGCTGCGGCTCGCGCCGGACGTTGAACGAAGGGCCCTCCCGACCCGGGGGGGCCCTTTGCGCATGGAGCCGTTCCTGCTTGCCCCGCCTCGTGGCGCGGGCTAGCTTGCCCCCGTCACTCGCCTGCAACGATTTCTACCGCGCCATTGCCAAGGAGCCTGCGATGTCCGATCTGATCCGCCCCCATGGCAGCGACGAGCTGCGACCCCTGCTGCTGGACGGCGCGGTGCGCGACCGCGAGCTGGCCCGCGCCGCCACGTTGCCTGCCTGGACGCTGTCGAGCCGCGAGACCGGCGACCTGGTCATGCTCGGCAACGGCAGCTTCACGCCGCTGTCCGGCTTCATGGGCAAGGCCGACTGGGACGGCGTCTGCCGCACGATGATGACCGCGGCGGGCGTGTTCTGGCCGATCCCGGTCACGCTGTCGGTCAGCCGCGAGTTCGCCGCCACGATCAACGACGGCGACGACATCGCGCTGTTGAGCGGCGAGACCGGCGAGGTCATGGCCACGATGACCGTCGCCGAGCGTTACGGGATCGACCCCGCCTTCGAGTGCCGCCACGTGTTCGGCACCGAGGACGACAAGCATCCCGGCGTGCAGATGGTCATGGCGCAGCCGCCGGTCAACCTGGGCGGGCCGGTGCGGGTGCTGAGCGAGTCGTACTTCCCGACCGAGTTCGCCGGCCTGTACCTGCGGCCCGCCGAGACGCGCGCCATCTTCGCCGAGCGCG
>CAZVWL010000210.1:0-5146 GCA_964630845.1 uncultured Fibrobacteraceae bacterium | reverse complement strand
GGCAACCTGACGACGTTGTGCAGCCGGTGTCATCGGCAGGTGCATCGGCGGGCGGCGGGAGGGCCGGCGGGGTCGGTGCGGGCGGGGGGGCCGGCGCTGGTGCGCGCGTGCTTGCCTAGTTGGCGTCCAGCGCCTAGACTGCCGACCGATCGGTCTACCGAGCAGATACGAGGAGCATGACCGGCGGCCCCGCGCCAGCCAGGAGGAGCCATGAGTTCCATCGAGATGATCCAGGCCCGCGAGATCCTCGATTCGCGTGGTAACCCCACCGTCGAGGTGGACGTGATGCTGTCGGATGGGTCGGCCGGGCGGGCGGCGGTGCCCAGCGGGGCCAGCACGGGCGAGCACGAGGCGCACGAGCTGCGGGATGGCGACAAGGATCGGTTCGCGGGCAAGGGTGTGCTCGAGGCGGTGCGCAACATCCAGGCGCTCGAGGATGAGCTCAGCGGGCTCGACGCAACCGACCAGATCCTGATCGACCGGATCCTGATCGAGCGTGACGGCAGCCCCAACAAGTCGAAGCTCGGGGCCAACGCGATCCTCGGCGTGTCGCTCGCGGTGGCGCGGGCGGCGGCGGCGTCGGTCGACCTGCCGCTCTATCGGTACCTCGGGGGGCCGAGCGCGCGGGTGTTGCCGGTGCCGATGATGAACGTGCTGAACGGCGGGTCGCATGCCGACAACAACGTCGACCTGCAGGAATTCATGATCATGCCGCTGGGGGCGCCGAGCTTCGGCGAGGCGTTGCGGTACGGCGCCGAGATCTTCCACGTGCTCAAGAAGCTGCTGCACGAGAAGGGTCTGGCCACGAGCGTGGGCGACGAGGGCGGGTTCGCGCCCAACCTGCGCAGCAACCGCGAGGCGCTCGACCTGCTGGTGGCGGCGATCGAGCGAGCGGGCTACAAGCCCGGCGAGGAGATCGCCATCGCGCTGGACCCCGCCAGCAGCGAGTTCTACCGCGACGGCCACTACGTGCTCGGAGCCGAGGGCGGCGAGCCGTGGACCAGCGAGCAGCTCGTCGACTTCTACGCCAACCTGGTCGACAACTACCCGATCGTCTCGATCGAGGACGGTCTCGCGGAGGACGACTGGACGGGCTGGGGCAAGCTCTACGAGAAGCTCGGCCACCGCATCCAGATCGTGGGCGACGACCTCTTCGTGACCAACCCGGTGCGGCTGCAGCGCGGCATCGAGGAGCGGTGCGCCAACTCCATCCTCATCAAGCTGAACCAGATCGGGTCGCTGAGCGAGACGCTCGAGACGATCGAGATCGCCAAGCGCGCCAGCTTCACCAACGTGATCAGCCACCGGTCGGGCGAGACCGAGGACACCTTCATCGCCAGCCTCGCGGTGGCGACCAACGCCGGGCAGATCAAGACCGGCTCGCTCTGCCGCAGCGACCGCGTGGCGAAGTACAACGAGCTGCTGCGCATCGAGGAAGAGCTTGACGACCTCGCCGTCTACCCCGGACACTCCTGCTTCTACAACCTGCGCTGAGCGTGACGCCGCGCCCCGGCCCTCCCTCCCACGGGAGCGGCCGGGGCCGGTTCGGCGCATGCGGCGCCGTGATGGAGCCGTCGAGGAGCCGTGCCGATGCTGGACAAGGATGTCCCACCTCGCCCCTCCCCCTACCTGCGGCCGGTACCGCCGGCGGCGCGCCTGGCCCGCAGCACGGTCAGCCTCTTGATCGGGGTGGGCTTCGTGCTCATCCTGGCCACCACGCTGTTCGGGCCCAACGGGCTGGGCGAGTACCTCAGCCTCAAGAAGCAGCGTGACGAGTTGCAGCAGCAGGAGGCGACGCTGAGGGCCGCAAGCGCGCGCATGGAGGCCGACCTCGAGGCGCTGCGCACCGAACCGTTCGCGCTCGAGAAGCTGGCGCGCGAGCGCTACAATATGCGGCGGCCCGAGGAACAGGTGATCCTCCTGGTGCCCGACCCCGATCCCCGCCTTGACACGCCTTGAACGGCGATCTACCTTGGCTGGCGAACGAGTTTTGGGTGCGGGGTGGAGCAGTCTGGTAGCTCGTTGGGCTCATAACCCAAAGGTCGCAGGTTCAAATCCTGCCCCCGCTACCAACATCGAGAGAGTCCCCGATGTCCTTCACCAAGGGCGCGGGGATTCTCATTTTTCCGGCGGCTCTTCGTTATCGGATCACCCGATACCGGTGCAAATAGCCAGCGTCCTGCGCGCGCCCTTTCCACGACACCCGCAAGGCAAAAAGCTGAGTGAGGAGCCGCGCGCCGTCGAACCCCTCGCCACGGCGTCCTGGCCGCGATGAACTCCGCGAGCGGCGAGTCCGCCGCCGAACATCCGGCGCCTAAGGAACCTGCTCGAATTCGTCCTCGCCGACCACGCCTTGCCCATCCCCATGGGTCGCACCGGCTCGTCGACAACCTTCCGGGGATTGCTCACACGCGGCCGCTCGGGAGGCTGCGGCGCGAACCTGACGCCCGTCGAGGCGAAGGTCGGCAAGAGCCGAACGCTGAAGTCGCTGCTGGCACCGGTGTCGGCGCGGCATTACGATCGGCATGTCGCTTCGACGACATCATCGAGTTCACGCTGCTGTCGTCGCCGCGCGACATCGTCGAACAGGCCTCCCGGCTCTGGCGGGAATGCCCCAGCGAAAGAACCACCAGGAGCCTCGGATGACCCACCCGCCCCGCCTCTACGCCGCCATCGACATCGGCAGCCACTCGGTCAAGCTCACCATGGCCTGGCTCGACCCCGAGCGCGGCTGGCACCTCGCCGACGAACGCGTGCTCGTGACCGGCCTCGGGCGCGACCGCCAGGCGGACGAACCGCTGAACGGTGATGCCCGCGTGCGCACCCTCACCGCCCTGCGCACGTTCGCCGCCGCGGCTCGCGAAGCCGGCGCCGAGGCGATCGCCACGGTCGGCACCGCCGTGCTGCGCGAAGCCCCCGACGCCGCAGCATTCGTGACCGCGGCGCACCACGAGGCCGGCCTCGACCTCGAGGTGATCTCCGGCCAGGACGAGGCGCGGCTGTCGTACCTCGGCGCGCGGCTCGGCCAGGTGAAGCGTGCGGAGGGGCCCATCCTCACGGTCGACATCGGCGGCGGGAGCACCGAGATCGCCTGGGGCAGCACGCTGGTCCCCGACGGCGTGGCGAGTTTGCCCCTGGGCTCGCTGAGCCTCACCGCGAGCTTCCAGCTCGCGCAGGCCGTGCCCGCAACGGTCGTCAAGGAGGCCACCGATCACGCCCTGTCCGTGCTGCACACCCTGACCAACGTGCCCCTCTGCCGGCGCGCGCTGATGCTCGGCGCCACGCCCGCCAGCCTGATCGCGATCATCGCCCACCAGCCCATCGCCGACAGCCAGGAGTCGCACGGTCTCATGGTGCGACGCGGCGCGATCGACGCGTGGCTGGACCGCGTGCGGCGGCTCGACCTCGCCGGCCGCCGCGCCATGCCCGGCCTGCACCCCGAGCGCGCGGCGGTCATCCTGGGTGGGCTGGTGCTGGTGCACGCGGTGGCGAAGCGCTGGCCGAAGGCGCGCATGTACGTCAGCGCCTACGACCTGCGGCTCGGGCTGCTCGCCGATCGGTTCGGCGGGGCCCAAGCGCACGATTGAGCCGCTCCCGACCGATGCTTGCCAGCCGCCCGGCGTTGGCCTAACCTCTGCGGCGGCCACGACCGCGGCCAGCACCGCGGCCGTCCCCGCGGCCACCAGGCGCCCGACCAACCGCAGGAAGGTACCCGATGCAGCAACGAGGCGAATGGAGCGGTCGGCTCGGGTTCATCCTGGCCGCCGCGGGCAGCGCCATCGGCCTAGGCAACCTCTGGAAGTTCCCCTACATCACCCACCATAACGAGGGCGGCGCCTTCGTGCTGGTGTACCTGGCGGCGGTCGTGCTGGTCGGCATGCCGATCATGGCGGCCGAGGTGTTGCTGGGCCGGCGGTCGCGGCGCAGCACGGTGGGCGCCTTCAAGGTGCTGGCGGCGGGCAAGCCGGGTGGCAAGGCCTGGCAAGGCGTCGGCTTCCTGGGTGTGGCCGCGGGCTTCGTGATCCTCTCCTACTACTGCGTCGTGGCGGGGTGGACCGTGCATTACATCGTGCTCGCGCTGCAGGGCAAGCTCGGCGTGCTCGCGCGGGACGCCGGCGCCTTGCAGGACCACTTCGTCAACGGATTTCTGGCCGACGGCCGGCAGCAGATCGCCTACCAGGTGTCGTTCATGGCGGCCACGATCGGCGCGGTCTACTTCGGGGTCAAGGGCGGCATCGAGCGGGTGGCGCGCGTGCTGATGCCGCTGCTGTTTGCCATCCTGCTGTTCATGGTGATCTACGCGGCGACCACCAGCGGCTTCAGGCCGGCCATGCAGTTCCTCTTCCGCCCGAACTTCGGCGACCTCCAGCCGAGCGCGCTGCTCGAAGCGGTGGGGCAGGCTTTCTTCTCGCTGAGCCTGGGCATGGGCGCCATGCTCACCTACGGCAGCTACATGCGCCGCCAGAACAGCATCCCGCGGTCGGTCGTGGAGATCTCGCTGCTCGACTCGCTGATCGGCGTGCTGGCCTGCGTAATCATGTTCTCGATCATCTTCACCTTCGACCTCGAGGTCAGCCAGAGCGCCACGATCCTGTTCACCACGCTGCCCACGGTGCTGGTGCAGCTGCCGCTCGGCAACCTGGTGATCGGCCTCTTCTTCCTGCTGGTGGCGTTCGCGGCGCTCACCTCGACGGTCAGCCTGCTGGAGGTCGTGTCGAGCTACGCGATCGACGAGTTGGGCTGGACCCGCCGCCGCGCGACCTTGAGCATGGGCGCGGCGATCACGGTCTTCGGCATGCTCAACGCCTTGAGCCTGGGCGGCAGCGAGGCGCTGTCGTCGTTGAACCTGTTCGGCCGCGAGTCGACCATCGGCCTCTTCTCCTCGCTCGACTACCTGGCCGCCAACTGGATGCTGCCGGTCGGCGGCCTGTTGATCGCGCTGTTCGTGGGCTGGTTGCTGGCGCCGCGCGAGGTGCGCGAGGAGCTGCAGGAAGGACACCCGCGCCCGCTCGGCCGCGGCTTCGGCTTCCTGCACTTCGCGCTGCGTTTCGTCGCGCCGCTGGCGGTCGCGGCGATCCTCTTCTCGGTCATCTTCCTGGGCGCGGAGTACCAGTAGCTTGGGCCGCGACGGCACGACCCCGCCTCC
>CAZVWL010000209.1:0-5235 GCA_964630845.1 uncultured Fibrobacteraceae bacterium | reverse complement strand
ACGGTTGCGCCCCCAGCCACCGCAGCCACCGCCGCCAGCAGAAGACCACCGATCAGGACCCTGGTCGCACGCATGATATCCTCCTGCAGGCGCCACCGTTCAGAAGCCGATGGCCAGCCCCATGCCTCGCGGATCGCTGGCACCCGTCCAGGCGCCGGTTTCGCGATCGCGGACGATCAGCTGCACGTTGCCGACCGTGTTGCGTTCGCAGAGCGTGTGCCCGCGCCGCTCCAGCTCGCGCCGGGTCTCGGGCGACAGCCCGAACGGCTCGAACCAGCTGCAATCGGGCGACCACTGGTGGTGCGCGCGCGGCACCGTGACGGCGTGGCGCGCGTCCATGCCGAAGTCGAGCACGTGCACGATGGCCTGCAGGGTCGCGGTGATGATGCGCGCGCCGCCGGGCGACCCCGCGACGATGCGCACGTCGTCGCCCTCGAGCACCAGCGTCGGCGTCATGCTCGACAGCGGCCGCCGGCCGGGCGCGACCGTGTTGGCCTCGCCTTGCAGGAGGCCGAACGCGTTCGGCGCGCCGACGGCCGCGGCGAAGTCGTCCATCTGGTCGTTGAGGATCACGCCGGTGCCCTCGGCGATCAGGCCCGCGCCGAACGAGAGGTTGATCGTCAACGTCGCGGCCACCGCGTTGCCGGCCGCGTCGACGATCGAGAGGTGCGACGTGTGCTGCGGCTCGCGGTCAGGCCCCACGGGCAAGGGAGCGCCCGGCCCGGCCGGCGCCGGCACCACCCGCCCGGGATCGAGGCAGGCCCGCAAGCTGTCCAGCCGCGCCGGCGACAGCAGCCAGTCGAGCGCCACCGGCGTGTGGTCGGGATCGCCGAGATGCTGGCTGCGGTCGCGGTACGCGAACTTCATGACCTCCAGCAGCGTATGCCAGGTGGCGGCCGATCCGTAGCCTGACGTGGCGAGGTCGACGCCGTCGAGCACGCCGAGCATCTGCGCGAGATGAACCCCGCCGCTGCTCGGCGGCGGCATGCTGAGCACCGTGCGCCCCCGGTAGGCGCCCCGGATCGGCTCCCGCCAGACCGGCCGGTAGGCGGCGAGGTCGGCCAGCGTCACGAGGCCGCCGCGGCTGGTGACCGCGGACACGATCGCGGCGGCCGTCTGGCCGGTGTAGAAGTCGTCGGGCCCGGCGTGCGCCAGGCGGGCGAGGGTGGCGGCGAGCTCGGGTTGCCGCACGGTCTGCCCCGCGGCAGGCAGGCGACCGTCGGGCGCGAACACGGCCATCAACGTCGTGTCCAGGCGCCCGGCCGCCAGCTCTTCGGCGAGCCGCTGCACCAGCATCTCCTGCGCCGGGAACCCCTCGCGAGCTAGCACGATCGCCGGTTCGAACAACCGCGCCCAGGGCAACCGCCCGTGAGCCTCGTGCAGTTGCCAGAGGCCGCGCACGAGCCCGGGCACCGCCACGCTCAGGGCGCCGGTGCGGCTCAGCTCGGGCACGACCTCGCCGTCAGGACCGAGGAACATGCCGCGATGCGCGGCGGCCGGCGCCGTCTCGCGCGCGTCCAGGGCGTAGGCGGCGCGGGCGGCCCGGTCGTAGCCGACCACGAAGCCGCCGCCGCCGAGGCCGCTGGCGTAAGGTTCGGTGACGGCCAGGACCACCGCGGCGGTGATCGCGGCGTCGGCCGCGGTGCCGCCCTCGCGCAGGACCTGCACCGCGGCGGCGGCGGCGTGCGGCTCGGCGCAGACGACCATCACGCGCGCGCCACGCGCCGGGACGTCGGCGGCCATGGCGGTCTGGACCGCAACGACCAGAAGAACGGCGACCAACGACACGGCGACCTGGAGCATTCGGCAGGCGTTCAAGGGCACGTCAAGCTCCGAGGTTGGCGCTCAGGACCACGCGCGCTCCGCAATGGCGCGCGAAGAGGTCGGCGAAATGAGCGCGGTGGGCTTCCATGCGGGCCGGCGGGTAGGCGCCCGTCGCCATGATCACGGCCAGCACGTCGCGCGTCGAGGTGCCCACGCTCGTGCGCGCGCTGTCGCTGGTGGGCGAGCCGAACCCGCCCCGCGCGTCGAACAGCCCGAGCCGGCCGCCCAGGTTTACCGGGCCCTTGCGGATGCCCTCGTAGTGCTCGCCGTCGAGGCCCGTGCGCAGCTGGACGTCGCCCTCGACACAGGCGAGGTCGTACAGGCCGATCGGCAGCAGGTAGGTCAGGCTGGCGAGGTTGCAGCAATCGACGGCGCTGTCCAGGCGGTACAGTTCCTTGTCCTGCAGAACGCGCCGCAGCAGGGCCTCGCTGCTCGGCCGGTGTCGCGACGGGTCCATGCCGAAGCTCTTGTACAGCTCCCGCGCCTCCTGCAGCCCGGCGATCTCGCTCGGCAGCTTGCCCGCGTGCGTCGCGCGCAGCGCCGCGGCGACCTGCGCCGTTTCCTGCCAGACCGCGGGCTGCTCCTGCACCGTGACGTCGGCCAGGCACACCACGCCGGCCAGCACGCGGCCTCGCAGCGGTTCGGCGAGCTCGACGCGGCGCCCGTCCGGCAAGGAGACCGCGGGCACCATCACGACGAACGTTCGCCGCCGGGGCCGCCGTAGCGGCCGCCGGATCCGTACTGGCGCTCGTAGTAGTCGCGGTAGGCGCCGCTGCGGATCGCCTGCCACCAGTCGCGGTTGTCCAGGTACCAGCGGACGGTGGCCGCCAGCCCCTCGGCGAAGCCGAGCTGCGGCCGCCAGCCGAGCTCGCCCGTGATGCGGTCGGCGACGATCGCGTAGCGGCGGTCGTGGCCCGGCCGATCGGGCACGAAACGGATCAGCGACTCCGGCTTGCCCAGCAGCTGCAGCAGGTGCTTGACCAGCGCGAGGTTCGGCCACTCGTTGCCGCCGCCCACGTTGTAGACCGCGCCGGCCCGGCCGCGGCGCAGCACCAGATCGATCGCGCGGCAGTGATCGCCGACGTGCAGCCAGTCGCGCACGTTCTGGCCGTCGCCATAGACGGGCAGCGGACGGTCCTCGAGCGCGTTGGCGATCATCAGCGGGATGAGCTTCTCGGGAAACTGGTAGGGACCGTAGTTGTTGCTGCAGCGCGTGATGCGCACGTCCAGGCCGAAGGTGTGGTGGTAGGCGCGGCACATCAGGTCGGCGGCCGCCTTGCTCGCTGCGTACGGCGAGTTGGGAGCCAGCGGGGTCGTCTCGGTGAAGCCTGGCTCGTCGGGGGCGAGCGACCCGTAGACCTCGTCGGTCGAGACCATCACGAAGCAGGCCAGCCGATGCTGGAGCGCGCACTGCAGGAGGACCTGGGTGCCGCGGGTGTTGGTGTCGAGGAACACTCCGGGCGCGTCGAGCGAACGGTCGACGTGGCTCTCGGCCGCGAAGTGCACGATCGCGTCGATGGCTTCCTCGGCAAGGAGGCGCGCGACGAGATCGCCGTCGCGCACGTCGCCGCGCACGAATCGGTAGCGTGGGTGATCCTCGAAGCCGGCCAGGTTCGCCAGGTTGCCGGCGTAGGTGAGCAGGTCCAGGTTCACGACGCGGTCGCCGGTCGTCTCGAGCAGCCAACGCACGTGGTTGCTGCCGATGAAGCCGGCGCCGCCGGTGACCAGGAGGTTCATCGCTCACTCCCCGTCCAGCTTGTTGGCGCCGGTCTCGGCCACCAGGGTGCTCGCCCGCAGCAGCGACGCGAACGTGCCCGCGTCCGACCACCACCCCTCCAGTTCGCTCCACTGCAGCTGGCCGCGGTCGAGGTACATGTTGTTGACGTCGGAGATCTCGAGCTCGCCGCGCGCGCTCGGCTCGAGGTTGCGGATCATGTCGAAGACCTGGTGATCGTAGAAGTAGATGCCGGTGACGGCGAAGTCGGACTGCGGGGCCTTCGGCTTTTCCTCGATGCGCACGATGCGGCCGTCGGCGAAGACGGGCACGCCGAAACGCTCGGGGTCCGGCACGCGTTTCAAGAGGATGCGGGCGCCCTGGCCCTGCTGCCGATACGCCTCGGCCACGTCGCGGATGTGGCGCTCGATGATGTTGTCGCCGAGGACGACGGCGATCTTGCCGCCGTCGGCGAAATCCTCCGCCAGGCGCAGCGCGTCGGCGATCCCGCCCTCGCCCTCCTGGTAGGTGTAGTGCAGATCCTTCAGGCCGAGGTCCTTGCCGTTGCCCAGCAGCTGCAGGAAGTGACCGGCGAAGCTGCCGCCAGTCACCAGCAGGACCTCGCGGATGCCGGCGTTCACCAGGCAACGCAGCGGGTAATGGACCATCGGCCGGTCGTAGACCGGCAGCAGGTGCTTGTTGGTGATCTTGGTGCAGGGCAGCAGCCGCGTGCCGAGGCCGCCCGCCAGGACGACGCCTTTCATGCCGGATCCTTTCCGAGGTCCCCGGCGCGGTCGCGCGCGAGGGCCGCCACGAGGGTAACGACACGGTCGACCGCGATGCGTCCGCCGTGTTGCAGGCTGGTGCCGACGATCGCCGCGTCGGCGTGCCGGAGCAGTTCGGGCAGGCTTGCCGCCGTCACGCCGCTGCCCACGACCAGGGGGCAGTCGGGCAAGGCGGCGCGCAGGGAGGCCAGGGCGGCGAGGTCGACCGGCGCCCCGGTGGCTTCGCCGCTGACGACGATGGCATCGGCGCGGGCGCGGCCGCGCAGATCGGCGGCTTCGGCGACGAGATCGCGCGCCGCCAGCGGCGCCGCGTGCTTGACCCGCAGGTCGGCCAGGATGCCGACCGCCTCCAGTTGCAGCTCCCGCCGTTTGCGCACCGTGCGATGCGCCTGGCCGGCGAGGGGCCCCTGGTCGGTCACCATCGCCCCGGCGTGCACGTTGACCCGGATGTACGCGGCGCCGGTGGCGGCGGCGATGCCGAGGGCCGCGGCGGCGTCGTTGCGCAGGACGTTGACGCCGAGCAGCATGTCGGGTCGACGGCGCCGCAGCTCGGCGACGACCACCGCCAGGGCCGCGACCGTTTCCGGCGGCACCTGCTCGGGCCAGAAAGGGCTGTCGTGAAAGTTCTCGACCATCGCGGCGCGGATGCCGCCCCGGTAGAGCGCGTCCAGGTCGGCGACCGCCGCCTCGACGACCGCGCCCATGCCGCCGGCGTGGTCGGGCGCCCCGGGCAACGGCGGCAGATGGACCATGCCGATCAGCGGCGGGTTCAGGCGTTGCTGGAATGCTGCGCGGGTCCACATGGGGGCCAAGTATAACCGGCCCGGCCACCGCCTGCATCCGGGAACTTGCGGCCCCTAGACATAATGGAACGGCTGGGCCCCTCGGGTATCGTGTGTTGGTCCGCAGAGA
>CAZVWL010000208.1:0-5237 GCA_964630845.1 uncultured Fibrobacteraceae bacterium | reverse complement strand
TCAGCGCAAAATCCACGGAAACGCAGCGCGTATTGGGTCTTGAACTGGGGGCCGACGATTACTTGACCAGACCGTTTCCGGTCCCGGAACTCGTCGCGCGGATTCGGGCCTTGTTCCGGCGCGTCGAAGCGATGCAACGGGAGTCGCAGGCAAAGGCCGGCTTCATTGTTCGCGGGCCGTTGACCATCGACCCCGTCGGCTACGAGCACACCGTGAACAGCCACATCAACCGCCTGCGCAACAAGGTCGAGGAGAACCCCAACCGGCCGCGTCTGATCCTGACGGTCTGGGGGATCGGCTACCGTTTCACCGAGGACCATCTGTAGGGTGACGCCGCCATGACCCGCTTCCGCGTCCTGTCCACACTGCACGTGCGCGTGCCGGCCCTGTTCCTGGGCCTGCTCGCCGTGGTCGGCGCGGTCTCCTACCTCTGGCTGCACCACACGGTGCTCGCTCCGCCGCCGATGGATCCTGCCGAGAAGCACTGGTACGACGCCCTGGCCGCCGCGGAGATCGACAGCGTCGCCAGGCTCGGCGCCATGACCACGGCCGACGTGGCGTTGCCGGTCGCACGCTGGCGTGAACTGGCGCTCGGCTACGGCGCGACGGCCGAGCGGTACTCGGCCGAGATCCTGTTCCTCTCGGCCTCGACCGGGGAAGCGCTCGCGGGCAGCGGTCGCGAGGACAGCCTGATGGTCGCCGTCAACGAGGTCGACACCGAACTCCTGCAGGCCATGGCCGCGCCGGGCTGGGACTTCGACACCGTCTACCCGGAGCCGAGCAACATCGACGCGTACGTCAACCGGATCTTCCATGTCGCGCCGGTCGCCGGACCGGACGGCGAGACGGTCGGTTACCTCGCCGGCAGCTGGCGGCCGCTGGTCTTCGCCGCGGACGAGGTGATCATCGACCCGCGGCGGCTGTGGCTGCAGACCATCCTCTTCGGTCTCGGCGGCGCCTTCGTCGTGGGCTGGGTGGCGATGATCTGGCTGACCCGGCGCATCCACCGCTTGCGGGCCGGCGCGGCGGCCCTCGCCGCCGGGCACCTCGATCATCGCGTGCACGACCAGAGCGCGGACGAGCTGGGTCAGCTCGGACGGGCGTTCAACCGCATGGCCGCGCGGCTCGAGGCGCTCGTGGCCGAACTGCGCAACAAGGAGCAGTTCCAGCGCCAGCTCATCGCCAACATCTCGCACGATCTGCGCACGCCGATGGCGAGCCTGCGCGGATACATCGAGACGCTCAGCCTACGCGGCGAGCTGATGGAGCCCGCCGAGTACCAGCGATACCTGCACATCATCGACGACAACCTGAGCCATCTCGACCGGCTGGTCGACCACCTGCTGCAGCTCTCGCGCCTGGACGCCGGACAGGCCCGTTTCAACCTCGAGGAGTTTCCGCTGCCCGAGCTGGTCGAAGGCGTCCTGTCGCGATGCGAGGCGCCCGCGCTCGCGCGCGGCATCAGGCTCCGTTGCGAACACCCGGATGATCTGCCGCTGGTCACGGCCGACCCGTTGCAGATCGCGCAGGTGCTGCAGAATCTGGTCGAGAACGGCATCAAGTTCGGCATCGAGGGAGGCGAGGTGCGCGTGGAATCGCACCGCGGCGAGGACGGGACGGTGTCGGTGCTCGTGCGCGACGACGGCCCCGGGATCGCCGCGGACGACATGCCCCACATCTTCGAGCGCTTCTTCACGGGCGACCGCAGCCGCAGCCGCAAGGGGCAGAGCAGCGGCCTGGGTCTGGCCATCGCGGCCAAGATCGTTGAAGGGCACGGCAGCCGGTTGACGGTCTCGAGCGAGCTTGGCAAGGGCGCCTGCTTCCGCTTCGCGCTGACCGCGGCGCCGAGCCTGAAGGCCGATGCCGCCTCGGAGTGACCCGCCGCTTCGCCAGGCAGACATCGAGCCCGCGGCATGCCGCGAGCTCGAATCGATCGTGCTGCTGATGTCTGGCTAGCCGGCCCGCGGATCTACAGCAGGGCAAGCTCTTCCTCATCCAGCGGGATCACATCCTGCGCCGGGCCGGCAGCAGCAGGCTTGGACCTGGGTGCCGCCGTCGGACGCTTGGACGCCGGCTTGCGAGCCGCGATCTTCAATGCGGGCGCCGCGACCGGTCCGTGGTGCAGCACGCTGTGCGTGCTCGTGGCGTGGCTGCTGGCCCCGCCGACCATCCTCAGCAGCTCCCGCACCATCGCGTTCAGCTCGTCCGCCTGCGCCGACAGCTCCTCGCTGGCCGACGCCGATTCCTCGGCATTCGCCGCGCTGGACTGCGTCACCTGGTCCATCTGCGTGACGGCCTGGTTGATCTGCTCGATCCCGTCGGTCTGCTCGCGGCTCGCCGCGGCGATCTCGCCGATCAGGCTCGAGACGCGGTTCGCCGCCTCGGCGATCGACTGCAGCGACTCGCCCACCTGGCGGCTGATCTGCACGCCGTTGTTCGAGTTCTGCACCGACTCCTCGATCATCTGCGCCGTGTTCTTGGCCGCCTCGGCCGAACGCTGCGCCAGGTTGCGCACCTCCTCGGCCACCACGGCGAATCCCTTGCCGGCCTCGCCCGCGCGCGCCGCCTCGACCGCCGCGTTCAAAGCCAGCAGGTTGGTCTGGAACGCGATCTCGTCGATCGTGCCGACGATCTTCGCCGTCGCGTCGCTCGACTTCTTGATGTCGTCGATCGCCTGGCTCATGCGCTGCATCGCCGCCAGGCCCTGCTCGGCGCTGGCCTTGGCCGAGTCGGCCAGCTCGTTCGCCTGCTGCGCGTTGCCGGCGTTCTGGCGCGTCATCGACGACATCTCCTGCACGCTCGCGCTGGTCTGTTCGATCGCGGCGGCCTGCTCGCTGGCGCCCTGGGCCAACGACTGGCTCGCCGACGAGACCTGCACGGCCGCGCTGGCGGTCTGCTCGGCGCCGCGGCCGAGGCCGTCGGCGATCCGGCGCAACGCGTTGTTGATGCCGCGGCTGATCAGGATGCCGAGCGCCATGGCCGCCACCACGCCGATGATCATCGCGATGAGCGACAGCGCCTTCAGGAAGGCCGCCTGATGGTGCGACGCCTCGACCTCATGACGGGCGACCTCGTTATTGATCTCGATGATCCGGTTCAGGTGGCCTTGGGCCTCGCGCATGCGATCGGTCACGGGACCGAGCAGTTGCTGTTCGGCGCCCTGCAGCAACGTGACGGCCTGGTCGGCCTGTTCGCGTACGGCGGCCAGCGCCGTGAAGGTCTGCTGCGCCGAGGGGACCATCTGGTCGCGGTACAACGCGTACGCCTCGTCGCGCTTGCCAAGCCGCACGAGCTCCTTCGTGCGACGTACGGCCTCGTGGAAGCGCTGATGCGGGTCGGAGGTGCCCCGGATCAGCGTCGCGAGCTGCTGGTTATCGGTCTCGAAGCTGCCGCACCAGCGGCCGAAGTTGCAGCCGGTGTGGCTCTCGCCACCCTCGAACAGCTGCCCGTTCTGCAGCATCTCCAGCACCTGGACCTGCACGTTGTAGTGGTCGCCGCGGAACGCGTCGAGCTCGCCGCGCGTCGTGTATGGCGCGCGGATGCCGATGCGGTCGTAGCTGCGGCTCATCTCCAGGGCCTTGTTGTTCTCGACGCGCCAGGCCTCCCAGGCCGGCACGAACTGCCGCCAGACCTCGGCCTCCTCGGCGGTTTGCGGCAGCGGCTCGTAGACGGCCCAGGCCTGCTCATACCGTTCCCGCGCGCGGTCGAGGTTGTTGTACTGGCGTTCCCGCATCTCGCGCGCCAGGCCGGGAATCGCCAGCGTGCGCAAGGTGCCGCGGATGTTCTCGCTCGCGGCCTGGATCTCCATCGCCGACCCGAGGCTCGGCAGCCGCACGCCGCCGATCTCCTCGACGGCTTGCTCGCCCTTCACCGCGCCGAAGTATCCCACGATGCCCAGCGACAGCGTGATCACTGCCACGGACATGAAGGACACGATCAGCTTCTTGCCGATGGTCCATTGGCTCTTCATCGCGCGTTCTCCTCTACTTCGACCCGGTTCGGGTCGTTTGCAAAATCCCCGGGCAGCGATGGCGCTGCGTTGCGACCGCGGGTGCCCGGCTGGTCCCGATCGTGCCCAAGCGTGGCCGGGACCACCCGCTGATGCCGTGCGATGAAATCGTCACATCAAAGGGAGGCTTGATAGAATTCTTTAACAGGAGCGACTAGCGACGGACCTCGCGGACGACGGGTATCGCGCCGATGAGCGCCACGGCCAGCAGCACCGACGCGGCGGCCACCTCGCCGAGCAGGAGCTTGCCGAGGCCGAAGAGCAGGCCGTAGATCAACGCCACGCCCCCCAGCCAGGCCAGCACCGTGTGGCGGTTCAAGCCATCCGACACGACCTCCGGGCACCGCCCTCTCAGCGGCCCCCAGGCGCCGCCCGGCCGCACCCGACGGAAGAACGCGGCCAGGTGGTCGGTCGGCACCGGGCGCGTCGCGAACGTGGCGATCAACCAGGCGAGTACCGAGACCGGCACCAGGATCAGCGCCTTGTGATGCATCGCCAGGGCGAGGTCGCCGATCATCAGGGGGGTGGCGAACAGGCGATAGGCGGCGCCGGCTTGCACCGCGCTGGCCACCTCGAAGCCCAGGGTGATCACGACGCTCGAGGCCAGCGCCACGATCTCGCTCCAGGCGTTGATGCGCCACCAGAACCAGCGCAGGATCAGCACCGGACCGATGCCGGCGCCCATGGCCCACACGAAGAGCCAGGCCGTGCCGATGTTGGTCAGAAAGAAGGCGACCACCGCGGCCAGCACCATCATCGCCGCGACGCAGAGCTTGGCGACCAGCACGGTCTCGCGGGCCGAGGCGCCCGGGCGCAGGAAGCGCAGGTAGACGTCGTTGATCAGGTAGCTGGCGCTCCAGTTCAGGTGCGTGTCCACCGTGGACATGAACGCCGCGAAGAAGCTCACCAGCATCAGGCCGAGCAGCCCGGGACCAAGCAGCTCGCGCATGAGCAGCGGGTAGGCGGCCTCGCTGCTCTGGCCGGCCGTGAGCGTCGGCACCAGCACCAGCGAGGCCAGCGCGGCCATGATCCAGGGCCAGTACCGCACGGCATTGACCGCGATCACGTACCAGAGCGTCGCCGCCCGCGCGTGGCGCTCATCGCGCGCGGCGGCCATGCGCTGGATCAGGTAGCCGCCGCCGTCCGCGTTGTGCGCCGCCCACCACATCACGGTCACGAAAACCAGGAAGCGGAAGAAGTTGTCCTCCAGGCCGAGGCCGCCCCCGGG
>CAZVWL010000207.1:0-5254 GCA_964630845.1 uncultured Fibrobacteraceae bacterium | reverse complement strand
GCCTCGAGCGCGTGCGACAGGCTGCCGAAGTCTCCAAACTCGCCGTAGACGTAGACCGTGCCCTCGTTCTCCTGCACATCTTGCAGACCGGCGTCGATCAGCGACATCTGCAGTTCGTCGAGGTCGGCGACGGCCGCCCGATCGACCTCGAAGACCGCCTTGCGGTGGAACATGAACTCCAGCGAGCCGGTGGGCAGCAACTGGCCGCCGACCTTGTTGAAGTAGCTGCGGATGTTGGCCACGGTGCGGTTAGGGTTGTCGGTGGCGCACTCGATGATCAGCAGCACGCCGTGCGGACCCTTGCCCTCGTAGTTGATCTCGCTGATCTCGCTGGCGTCCTTGCCGGCCGCGCGCTTGATCGCCGCCTCGATGTTGTCCTTGGGCATGTTGTTGGACTTGGCGTTGAGGATCGCGGCGCGCAGGCCAGCGTTCATCTCGGGATCGGGTCCGCCAAGCTTCGCGGCGACGGTGATGGCCTTGGCCAGCTTCGGAAACAGCTTGGACATCTTGTCCCAGCGTTTCTCCTTGGCGGCACGACGGTATTCGAAGGCGCGTCCCATGGTTCTCGGTCCTCGCGTCAGGCCTGCCGTTTTCGCGGGGTCGTGGGTAGCGCTCGGCCCTCGCAACCGGCTTCTGGGGTGCCAATATCGTGGCGCCAGCCCCCGCTTGTCACGAAGGATTTCGGGGTGGGCGGCGGGTCCTGCTACCGATCAGCGGAACAACGTCCGGACGGCCACCCCGCAGGCCCCGCTCCGGCTGCTACTCGGCGCCGGGCGTGCCGCGGCTGCGGCTGCGCTCGATGCTCTGCAGCGCCAGGTAGTCCTTGCCGAAGCGCGCGAGGTTGTCCAGCTCGTTGTCGTACTGGTCGTAATGGCGTTCCTCGTCGGCCACCAGTTCCTCGAAGAGCTGCTTGCTCATCGCGTCGGCGTTCTGGGAGCACTCGTTGGCCCAGCGGTTGTAATCCAGAGCGCTCTGCTCTTCCATGCCGGCCGCCAGCTCGAGCATCTCCTTGACGTCGGTCACGGGCTTGACCGGGTCCGAGACGATCATCTCGACATCGCCCTTCAGGAACAGGATGCGCTCGGCGAGCTTCTCGACGTGCATCATCTCCTCGATCGCCGTGCGCTTGAAGAGCTGGGCCAGCAGGTCGAAGCCCTGGTCGTCGCAGTGGAAGTGCCAGTACATGTACTGGTGCACGGCGCTCAGCTCGTCGGCGACGGCCTTGTTCAACAGGACGATGCTCTTCTCGTGCATGGCGGTTCTCCTGGTTCGTTGGTCTCGGCGGGCCGCGGGATCCTCGTGGCCAATCGTAACGAGCGCCGCGTCCGGAAGCAAGGAGGCCGCGCCGGCGTCAGGGTTGCGCGGCCTGGAAGTACCGCAACGCCTCGGGCATCGACTCGTTCAGCTTGCGGACCCGGGTGGCGTCCGACGGGTGCGTGCTCATGAACTCCGGCGGCGCCCCGCCGCCGGCCGCGCTCATGCGCTGCCAGAAGGCCGGCGCCTCCCTCGGATCGTAGCCGGCCATCGCCATGAAGATCAGGCCGAGATGGTCGGCCTCGCTCTCCTGCAGACGGCTGTATGGCAGCAGCGCCCCGAACTGGGCCCCCACGGCGAACGCGGTCATCCACAGGGTCTGCGTCTGCTCGGGCTTGTTGCTGAGCGCCTCGCTGAGCGCCAGGCCGCCGAACTGCGCGAGCAGACCCTGGCTGACGCGCTCGTTGCCGTGCTCGGCCACCGCGTGCGCCACCTCGTGGCCCATCACCACCGCCACCCCGGCCTCGTCGCGGCAGATCGGCAGGATGCCCGTGTAGAACGCCACCTTGCCGCCCGGCATGCACCAGGCGTTGACCTGGTCGCTCTCGATGAGGTTGAACTCCCAGGCGTAGCCTTTCAGGCGGTCGGACATGCCCTGCTCTGCCATGTAGCGCTCCACCGCGCCCTGGATGCGCCGGCCCACGCGCTGCACCATGGCCGTAGCCTGCGCGTCGCGGCTCAGCTCGCTGGATTGGATGACCTCGCTGTACTGCTGAAAGCTCATCGCCAGCATCTCGCTGCCCGGCACCAGGCTGAGCTGACGGCGGCCGGTGATCGGCACGGTGGCGCAGGCGGCGAGCACGAGCAGGATCACGAGCATCGCCCCCAGCACGGGGCGTCGGGCGCGGCGCGGCATGGCACAATCCTCCGGGTCTGACGGATCGGCGAGGTCGTCACGGATTGGTTACCGGCGCAGCATACCATCGGCCCGCCGCGGCGGCCAGCGTGGACCCACGTCAGTCGGCGGGCAAGAGGTCGCCCAGGTCGGCGACCACGACGCCGGCTCCGTTGCGCAGCATCTCATCCGGGTTGGCGCTCCGCGCCACGCCGATCACCAGACCGAAGCCGCCGGCCCGGCCGGCCACCACGCCGGCGATCGCGTCCTCGATGACCACCGCGCGCCTCGGCTTGACGCCCAGCTCGGCGGCGGCCGCCAGGAACGTGTCGGCGGCGGGCTTGCCGGCCAGGCCCTGCTCGGCCGCCACGTTGCCGTCGACCCTGGCGTCGAAGCGATCGGCCAGACCGGCCGCGGCGAGCGTCGCGTCGCAGTTGGTGCTCGAGGTGACCACCGCGGTCTTGAGCCCGATCTCGCGGACGCGGTCGAGCAGGCGCAACGAACCCTCGTACGCGCGCACGCCCTCCGACGCGAACAGCTCGTTGACGCGCTCGTTCTTGCGATTGCCGAGCCCCCAGTGCGTCTCGGCGTCGACCGGATCGTCGGGGTCGCCTTCCGGCAGCACGATGCCGCGGGAAGCCAGGAAATCCCGCACGCCGTCCTGGCGCGGCTTGCCGTCGACGAACAGGAGGTAGTCGGTGCCGAGCTCGAAGGGGCGGCAGGGCTCGCCGGCACGCCAGGCGCGGTCCGCGAGGAAGGCGTCGAAGACCTCTTTCCAGGCCTGGGCGTGCAGCTCGGCGGTGGCCGTCAAGACGCCGTCCATGTCGAAGAGCACCGCGTCGAAGCGGTCGCGGTCGACCAGGTCGTCGAAGGTTGTCTCCACCCGGCGCGGTTTGCGCGCGATGGGCATCGTGAGCGGTTCCTCCTCGGTCAAGACGATCTCCTTCTGCTGATGACGGATGACGAGGCGGCCGCCATCGCGCAACGTGTAGGTCGCCGCGGCGTGGTCGAGGTCGACCTCGAGCCGGCAGCCGCGCACGTGCAGGCGGAACCGCATGCCCGTCCACTGCGCCGGCAGGCGCGGCGAGAACGAGAGCACGCCGCCGTGGTCGCGCAGCCCGGCGAACCCGTAGATGAGCGCCATCCAGGTGCCGCCGATCGCCGCGATATGGGCGCCGTCGCGCACGTTACCGCCGATGTCGGCGAGGTCCATCAACACCGCGTATCGGAAGTACTCGTAGGCCTCCTCCTGGTAGCCGATCTCCGACGCGACGATGCTCTGGATGCAGACCGACAGGGAGGAGTCGCCCGTGGTCAGGGGGTCGTAGAAGTCGAAGTCGCGCCGCTTCTCCTGGCGGGAGAACTCGTGACCCAGCAGGAACAGCGCCATGACGACATCGGCCTGCTTGATGACGCGGTGGCGGTAGATCACCAGCGGGTGGTGATGCAGCAGCAGCGGGTAACGCTCCGGCGGCGTGCCCGCGAAGTCCCAGGGTTGCTTGTCCAGGAACGAGTCGTCCTGAGGGTGGATGCCGAGCGCGTCGTCGTAGGGCACGTGCATCTGGTCCGCCGCGTGCTGCCAGCGCTCGCACTCGTCATCGCGCAGCCCGGTGCGATCGATCAGCTCGGCGAAGTGGTCGGGATGCTCCTGCCGGAGGCGATCGACCACCTGGGCGGCGTAGCGCAGGTTCTCGCGGGCCATCAGGTTGGTGAAGGTGTTGTTGTTGACGACGGTGTTGTACTCGTCGGGACCGGTGACGGCGTGGATGCAGAACTGGCCGCCCTTGTGCTCGGAGAAGAACCCGAGGCTGCACCACAGGCGCGCCGTCTCCACGAGGATCTCGGCGCCGTATTCGTGAAGGAACGCCTCGTCACCGCTGACCTCGACGTACTTGCGCAGGGCGTAGACGATGTCGGCGTTGATGTGGTACTGCGCGGTACCCGCGGCGTAATAGGCGCTCGCCTCCTCGCCGTTGATCGTTCGCCACGGGAACAGCGCCCCGTCTTCGCCCACTTCGCGCGCGCGCTGCCGGGCCTGGTCCAGCATGCCGTGGCGGAAGCGCAGCAGGTTGCGCGCGATGCGCGGCGCGGTGTAGTCCAGGAACGGCAGCACGTAGATCTCGGTGTCCCAGAAGTAATGCCCCTCGTAGGTCTGACCGGTCAGCCCCCGCGCGCCGATGCCCGCGCCCTCGGCCCGCGCCGACGCCTGCAGGAGCTGGAAGAGGTTCCAGCGCACGGACTGCTGCACCCTCGCGTCGCCGCGGATCTGCACGTCGCTGCGCTGCCAGAAGTCGTCCACGAAGCGGCGCTGTCCGGCCAGGAGCGCCTCCCAACCTTCGGCCACGGCGCGGTCGAGCGTGCGCTCGACGCGATCGGCCAGCTCGGGAGCGTCGGTCAGACGCGAGGTGTGGTACGCCATGTACTTCGTGATGCTGATCGTCTGGCCCGAGGTCGCCGGCACCGAGAAGACCACGCGACCGTGGTCCTCGTCGCATCGGGCGTCCGACTTGAAGGTCCCGTCGGTGGCGACCACGTGGTCGATGCCGGAGGCGATCGCCATCCCGCTGCGGCGTGTGCGGTGGCCGATGACCAGGCGCCGCCCGTCGCACCGCTGGCCCCGAGGGAGCAGGACGCGATCGGAGAACGCCCGTGACCCGCGCGGGTCGTCCGGCACCCGGTCTTCATCGACCGGCAGCGCCAGCTCCGATTCGAGGATCACCGGCGCGTCGCCGTCGTGCACGGTCACCTCGTAGCGGATCGCCGCCAGGTGCCGATGAACGAACGACACGAGGCGGGTCGACCGCACCGTGACCCGCTTGCCCGACGGCGTCTCCCACACCACGCAGCGCTCGAGCGTGCCGGTGCGCATGTCCAGGACGCGCTCGCACAGGTGCAGGTGGGCGAACTCGAGCGTGAAGGGCTCGTCGTCGATGTAGAGCTTCAGCAGCGTGCCGTCGGCCGCGTTCAGCATCGTCTGACCGGTGCGCGCGAAGCCGTAGGCCGATTCGCCGTAGGGGATCGGCCAGGTCTCGTGAAACCCGTTGACAAAGGTGCCGCTGCGCAGCACCGGCCGCCCTTCCTCGAACGTCCCGCGGATGCCGACGA
>CAZVWL010000206.1:0-5266 GCA_964630845.1 uncultured Fibrobacteraceae bacterium | reverse complement strand
GAGGAGATCGCCCATGCGATCACCCATGGACTCGGCGCGCTGGGCAGCGTGGTCGGGCTCGTGGTGCTCGTGGTGCGCGCGTTTCCGCAACGCGACCCGAGCCTCATGGTGGGCGTCGTGGTCTTCGGCGCCGCGATGGTGGCGCTGTACGCGTCGTCGACCCTCTACCACGGCCTGACCGCCGCGCGCGCCAAGCGCGTGTTCCGGCTGCTGGACCACGGGGCCATCTACCTGCTGATCGCCGGCACCTACACGCCGTTCTGTCTGGCCGTGCTCGGCGGCGCGTGGGGCTGGACGCTGTTCGGCGTGGCCTGGGGGCTGGCGGTGCTCGGGATCGTGTACGAGGTGGTGCTGCGGCGGCCCTGGAAAAAGCTTTCGCTTGTTTTCTACCTCGCGCTGGGCTGGCTGGTGGTGATCGCGGCGAAGCCGTTGGCCGCGGCCCTGCCCGCGCCGGCGCTGCTGGGGCTGCTCGGCGGCGGGGTCGCCTACACGGGGGGCGCGGTGTTCTACGCCTGGCGTGGGTTTCCATACCACCACGCGGTATGGCATCTCTGCGTGCTCGTGGGCACCGCCTCGCATTATTTGGTGGTCCTGCGGTACGTCGCCGCAGCGACGGCCTAGGAGGCTCCGAAACGGTCCCGAGGCCGCAATATTCTCTTGCCAAGGATCGGGCGTTGGGGTATCGTTTCCTCGATCCCGACAGGGACAACCGTTTTCATCTGCTACGATCCTCTGTCTGCCTGGCACCCCCAGCACACTCCAGGATGGTCGTACAGGGAGCGCGTGTCCTCGTGGCATCGACCGATCATGGCGCCGCGCTGCGCCCGTGGTCGCCTGGTCGATGCGGGGAGCGGTCCGGCATGCGGCCGGGTCGTGGGTTGAGAGCGCGAGGGTCCTCCCGGAGAAGGCCGGTGGCTCCAGACGCTCACGATTGCCGGAGAATCCGGCAAAGGAAGTTGTGAGACCGTGAAGAAGATCTACGTGGGCAACCTGCCCTTCTCCGCCACCGACGACGACGTCAGCCAGCTCTTCAGCCAGCACGGCACCGTGCACTCGGTCGCCCTGATCAACGATCGGGAGACCGGCCGTCCCCGCGGCTTCGGCTTCGTGGAGATGGACGACAACGAGGCCCAGGCGGCCATCAGCGCGCTCAACGGCTATGACATGGGTGGCCGCAACCTGCGCGTCAACGAGGCCGAGGATCGTCGCGGCGGCGGCGGCGGCGGTGGCGGCGGCGGTCGTGGTGGCCGGGGTGGCTACGGCGGCGGCGGCGGCCACGGCGGCGGCGGTGGCGGCGGCTACGGCGGTGGCGGCGGCAGTCGCGGCGGCCGCGGCTGGTAGGGCCGACGGACCCACACAGGTCGATGGAACGACGAGAACCCCGCTTCCGGATGGAGGCGGGGTTCTTCTTGTCCGACTAGCGCGGCGTCTGCGGCGTCTGCGGCCAGTCCTCGCTGCTCAGCGGCCCGTGGCAGCCGTGGCGGCGCCGGCCGGCAGCAACGGCGGCTGGAACGCGTAGGCGACCACGCCCACGGGCTCGGCGTCGGTGCCGCCGCCGCCACCCATGGCGTTCATCATGGCGTCGAGCATGTCGGTCACCACGTACAGCCGGCTGCGCCCGATGAAGACGCCGTCCTGCACCGCGTTGCCGGGTCCCTGCAGGTGCACGCGGCGGGCGAAGCGGCCCTCGCGGTCGTAGACGTCGAAGCTGGTGAACCGGCCCGCGGGGGAGCGCCACTGGTCCCGACCGGTCTGCACCCACAGGCTGCCGTCGTCGTGGAAAACGACGCGCGCGACAGTCTGGTGCACGTCGTTGAGCTTGAAGGTCGACCGCGGGTTCCAGCGCGTGAAACGGTCGAACATGGTCTGAAGACGGGCCTTCTCGTCGGCCGTGCGCTTGACCGGCGCGAACTCGGGACGCTCGATGACGCGGTCCAGCGTGCCGTCGGCGTTCCAGACGTGGATGCGGTAGGCGGCGAAATCGAGCGCGGCGGCCACGCGGCCATCGGGCGCGGCGGCCCAGCGCCGCTGGAAGTCCACGAACTGCTCCTCCTGGAACTCCCAGCCGCCGAACCGGATCTCCTGCGTGGCCTCGTGGAAGTGCGCCACCTCGCGGCCGCTGCGGTCGAACGACTTGAGGTAGGAGACCTGCTGCTGCGTCTGCTGGCCGCCGCCCGTGCCGAGCCAGGCGCTGCCCGACAGCACGACCCGGTCGCCGGTGCCGGCCCCGCGCGAGGCGATCTGCATGCCGCCATCCTGCCGGAACGGCAGGGCGAAGGTGTCGCCCGGGCTGCCGTCGCGGCGCAAGAGGACGATCTTGCCCGGCCAGGCCTGGATCACGCCGAGCTGATCGCCCGGCGCCCAGAACAGGCTGCTGCCGTTGCGGAACTCGCCCGGCCCTTCGCCAGCGCGCCCCACCGAACGCAGCCAGGCGCCGCCTGCGTCGAGCACGTGGACCTCCGAGAGCTGGCTGTCCAGCAGGTACACGTGCCCCGCCTCGTCCTCGACCACCTCGGCCACCACGCCGAGCAGCAGGTCGTCGTCCTCGCCGAGCCGCCACACCGGGCGCAGGTCCAGGGCGACCTCGCCGAGGTAAGGCGTCTCGGGGTTCACCGCGCGCACCTCGGCGCCGGCGGTCACGAAGCGGCCTTGCCAGGTTTCGGCCGCGGCCGGCTGGGCGGCGGCGGCGGTCACGACGATGGCGAGCGACAGCGCCAACGGCCGCGCGAGCGGGGAAATCATGCTTGGTACCTTTCGTGGTGGCACACGATGGCGGACCTGCCGGTCCGATCGGTCAGTCAGGATAACGGGAATCCCCGCCGCCCGCCTGTTTCAACGCGACCACCACACCATCTGTTCCAGGTACCAGCGCAGCTCGAGCGCGGTGCGGAACTTCCGGGTGATCAACGATCGCTTCAGCCCGCAGCAGATCTCGCGGAACTCCGGCGGCTGCCGCTTGTAGGTGCGCTTGCCGCCGCCGCAGTCGTAGAGCAGCCGCACGAGGTCGACGACGTCGTCCTGCACCGCGCCCGACGAGGCGCGGCCGCGCGGGAAGAGGTCCAGCAGCTTGACCTCGAACCCCAGGCCACGTCGGCCGACGATCACGTTCGCGGCGTGCAGGTCGCCGTGGTACTCGCCGCTGGTGTGGATGTCGGCCACACCGCTGGCCAGCGCGTGCAGCAGGTGCAGGGCCTCGAACGCGGCGAGCCGGCCACCCTGCTGGCGGCGCAGGAACGCGGGCAGCAACTCCCCGGCCACGTATTCGGAGACCAGCACGGTGACGGCCTGGTTGTCGTGCTCGATGGTCTCGCGCGTGTGGTACTGGATCAGGATCGGGCAATGGCGCAACTTGTGCAGCTTGCGCGCGCTGTAGCGGGCGGTGGCGCCGGCGGTGTTGCGGTGCGGAAAAAACAATTTGGCCGACCGTTCGACCCCCGTGCCCACCTCGCGCACGAGGTACACCTCGCCTTCCCAGCCCCGGCCAAGACGTTCCTGCACGCGGTACTTGCCGGCCAGGAGGTCGCCGTGAGCGAGGTCGAACGAGCGGATGCGGTCGGATCTGCGGGGCTTCGCGTTGCCCATCCGGATCTCCTGCCGATCGCCGGCGGTGCCTCGACCCGTTGCCGGGCAGTATCTTAGCATTGCCTTTGTGTCTGCAAAGTGTTTCTTCTTCGGCAGCTGCGGTTTTCCTTGCGCGCAGCGCCATGGTGGCGCGGCGGCCTGGTTCGGGGTGCGGAGGATTAACGCGATGTTCGAAATATTGCAAGATCATCCGCTGTTGCTTGCCCTGCTCATCTTCCTGGCGCGCGTCGCCGACGTCTCGCTGGGCACGTTGCGCACGATCGTCGTCTTCAAGGGCCACCGCCTGCTCGCCGCCGGGCTCGGCTTCCTGGAGATCATGATCTGGCTGCACGCCGCCGGCCAGGTGATCCGCAATCTGGACGCCTGGTACCTGACCGTGGCGTACGCCGGCGGCTTCGCGACGGGCAACATCGTGGGCAGCTGGCTGGAGGCCAAGCTGGCGATGGGCCTCGAACTGGTCCGCGTGCTGGGGCACGACCCCGCCGCCAACCTGGCCGGCCGGCTGCGGGACGCCGGTTACGAGGTGACGGCCCTGGCCGGCGTCGAGAACGTCAGCCAGCCGGTCGAGGTGCTGCTGATCGTTGAACGACGGCGCAAGGTGCCCCAGCTGCTGCGCGCGGTGGCCGAGATCGACCCCAGCGCCGCCTGCACGACGAACGACATCAAGCGGCCGGCGCAGGCGTTGCTGCCGCGGCGGCGGCGGAGCTTCCTCGGGTTGCCGGACGCGCTGCGCAGCTCGAAACGAAAGTGATTCCGGCCGGCGGGCACTCGCCGCGGGCCGCGTTTTCGTGTTACATATCCGGCCTACCATGCCGCCGCCCGTGCCGCGCACGGGACAGGGCGGGCGTGACCGTTTCCGAGAAGCCCAAGGAGTCAAGGCATGCTGGAGTTGAAGAAGGGTGTGGACATCCTCGCCGAGGTCGGTGGCATCCGGACCATCGCGGCCGCGCGCGAGGTGCTGGCGCGGTCCCTGGACGCGGCCAACCGCGACAAGCTGGCCGCCGTCACCAACGAGGAGGCGCTGATCAAGATCGCCGGCGCGATCGCCATGTGCCAGCCCGACCGGGTCTTCATCAACACCGGCAACGCGGCCGACGTCCAGTGGGTGCGGCAGCACGCGCTCGAGAAGGGCGAGGAGGCGCCGCTGGCCAAGGCGGGCCACACCATCCACTTCGACCTGCCCCAGGACCAGGCCCGTCTGGTCAAGCAGACCTTCTACATCGTCAACCCCGGCGAGAAGGTCTCCACGCTGGCCAAGACCTACCTGCGCGACGACGCCCTGGCCTACGTGAAGCAGCACGTCAAGGGCATCATGAAGGGCATGACGATGCTCGTCGGCTTCTACAGCCGCGGCCCGGTGGGCGCCGAGGCGTCGATCCCCGCGATCGAGATCACCTCGTCGGCCTACGTCGTGCACAGCGCCGAGCTGCTATACCGCAACTGCTACGCCGACTTCGACCGCGAGGTGGCGCGCCGCGAGGGCATCTTCTTCACCAACGTGCACTCCGAGGGCCCCAACCGCCCCGAAGACGTGCCCAACGCGCGCATCTTCATGGACCGCTCCTGGCTCACCACCTACTCCACCTTCTGCACCTACGCGGGCAACACGCTGCTGATGAAGAAGGGCAACCACCGCTTCGCGGTCGACTACGCGACCTACTACCGCGCCGGCCAGGAGCTGTCC
>CAZVWL010000205.1:0-5317 GCA_964630845.1 uncultured Fibrobacteraceae bacterium | reverse complement strand
CACCAGCACCGTGGTCCAGGGACGCGACCTCGAGGCCGGCCTGCAGGTGGTGGCCGGCGCCTCCAGCCAGCCGATCGCCGCGGCCGCAGCGGGCGGGACGACCTCGCCGTTCCAGCAGCCCGCCCAGCGCTCGACCGGCGGACCCGGCCCCCGCACCCCCGGAGGCTTCTGAGCGATGGGCACCTCCGCGCTGATCCGCCTCGAGGACATCCGTCGCACCTACCACCTCGGCGGCAACGTGGTGCGCGCGCTTGCGGGCGTGAGCCTCGAGATCGCGCCCGGCGAGATGGTCGCGATCATGGGCGCCTCGGGCTCGGGCAAGTCCACCCTGATGAACCTGATCGGCTGCCTGGACCGCCCCACCTCGGGCCGCTACCTGCTGGACGGCGAGCCCGTCGAGCGCATGGGCACCAACCAGCTCGCCGACATCCGCAACCGGCACATCGGCTTCGTGTTCCAGGGCTTCAACCTGCTGGCCCGCACCAGCGCCCAGGAGAACGTGGAGCTGCCGCTGCTGTACGACCGCCGCGCGCGCCGGCGCGACCCTGCCGCCGCGGCCCGCCAGGCGCTCGAACGCGTGGGCCTCGGCGACCGGCGCCTGCACCAGCCCAGCGAGCTGTCGGGCGGCCAGCAACAGCGCGTGGCGATCGCCCGCGCCCTGGTCACCGAGCCGTCGCTGCTATTGGCGGACGAACCGACGGGCAACCTCGACAGCCGCACGAGCGTCGAGGTCATGGCCCTGTTTCAGGACCTGAACCGGCAAGGTCTGACCGTGGTGATGGTGACCCACGAGGCCGACATCGCCCGTTACACCGACCGCGTGATCGAGCTGCGCGACGGCCTGGTGGTGCGCGACGCGCCGGTCGCCGATCGCCGCGACGCCGCCCGCGACCTGGCCGCCTTGCCCGCAGCCTGAACCGAAAGGCACGCCATGCGACCGGACCGTCTGATCCGCATCGCCCTGCGCAGCATCGCGCGCACCAAGATGCGCAGCGCGCTGACGATGCTCGGCATCATCATCGGCGTGGGCGCCGTGATCGTGATGGTCGCCATCGGCCAGGGCGCGCGCTCGCGCATCGAACAGAGCATCCAGAACCTCGGCACGAACATGGTCGTGATCACGCCGGGAGCCAGCACGGCCGGCGGCATCAGCCGCGGCGCCGGCAGCTTCAATCGCCTGACCGTCGACGACGCGGCCAAGCTCGCCCGCGAGAGCCTGCTGCTGTCGAACGTGTCGCCGGTGATCATGGCCGGCGCGCGGATCCGCGGCGGCGGCGGCAACTGGTTCGCGCCCGTCTACGGCGTCGACGTCGCCTACCAGGCGATCCGCGACTGGCAGACCGCGAGCGGTCAGTTCTTCAATCAGAACGACGTGCGCACGCTGCGGCGCGTGTGCCTGCTGGGCGCCACGGTGGCCGAGCAGCTGTTCGCCGGCCAGGATCCCGTGGGACAGGAAGTGCTGCTGCGCGGGGTGCCGTTCCGCGTGATCGGCGTGCTGGCGGCCAAGGGTCAATCCGCCAGCGGCGCCGACCAGGACGACTGCGTGCTCGCCCCCTACACCACGGTCCAGACCCGCCTGGCCGGTCGCCAGTGGATCGCCCAGATCCTCGCCTCCACCTGGACGGCGGCCGACGTGCCCGCCGCCATGGACGAGGTCACCGCGATCATGCGCGAGAGCCACCGCCTGAGCGAGTGGGAGGAGAACGACTTCACGGTGCGCAACCAGTCCGACCTCGCCGCCGCCGCCACCGGCACCACCGAGGTCATGACCATCCTGCTGGCCTGCATCGCCGGCATCTCGCTGCTGGTCGGCGGCATCGGCATCATGAACATCATGCTGGTGTCGGTGACCGAGCGCACCCGCGAGATCGGCATCCGCATGGCGATCGGCGCCCGCCCCGGCGACGTGCTGCTGCAGTTCCTGGTCGAGGCGGTCGTGCTGTCGGTGCTCGGCGGGCTCTTGGGCGTGGCGCTTGGCTACGGCGGCAGCGCCCTGGTGGCGCACCTGACCGGCTGGCCCACGGCGATCGACCCCGCCATGGTCGGTCTGGCCCTGGGCTTCGCCGGCGCGGTGGGGATCTTCTTCGGCTTCTGGCCGGCCCGCAAGGCCGCCGCGCTCGACCCGATCACCGCGCTCAGGTACGAGTGATCTGGGGTTCAGCTTGAGCGTTGGTCGTCCCGGTGGGTCCGCCCTGGACCGCCGCCACGGCATTGCCCGCCATCACCCAGCCGAGCAGGATCTGCGACGGGTAGTGCATGCGGTCGTTCAGGCGCGACCACCCGCACAAGAGCCCCAGCGCGCGCGCGGCCTGCTTGCCCGCCGGCCAGGACAGCCGTTCGGCGAGGGTCCACCACGGGATCGCCGCGATGAAGGCATGGCCGCTCGCCGCGTTCTCGTGCCGCAGCGGCCGCCAGCGCGGCGAGGCGTGCTCGCTCGTGGGCCGGTTGCTGCCGAGCACACGCTGCACGGTCCACAGCACCGGCAGGCCGACGCACATGGCCTCGAACGTGGCCCGGCCCCAGCGCGAGAACGGACTGGACCGCAGAAGCCAGTCGCCGACTGCGGCCAGGCCCCAGACCAGGAAAAGCTCACGCTCTCCCCAGGGCTTGACCAGCGCCGCCACGCGGTCGCTGCCGCTCATGGCGAAGTCCTCGACGCGCAGCTTCTTCGCCTCGTCGCGACGATCGGCCGCGCGCAGATGGTGACGCGCCGCCGACAGGCGTCCCTCCCGCGGGTCGGCCAGCCTGGCGTGGGCGCGCTCGACGGCCTCGTCGGCGCCGGTGTAGACCAGCACGGCCGCCGCGCCGAGCGCCGCGCCAAGGCGCAGGAACGCCCGCCGACCGTAGTTGCGCCGCCACTGCGGTCCGGTGTGCCGCAGCAGGGCCTTGCCGCGCCGCCGCGGCGCGTTCGTGGGCCAGACGATCACCAGCACCAGGACGACCAGGGCGACAACCCACACGATCACTGCTCCCAGGTCACGAGCGGCGTCTTGCGACCCTGCTCGTCGACGGCCACGTAGACGATCTCGGCCTCGGTCACGACGACCTCCTCCAGCGTGTCGCGCCGCCGCGACGTGGCGCGGATGCGCACGGTGACCGAGGTCGTGCCCGAGGCGATCACCTCGCCGGCCAGCGTCAAGAGGTCGCCCACGTACACCGGCGCCTGGAACGTCAGCTCGCGCAGGACGACCGTGGAGAACCGGGGGTTGCGGAACCGGTCGCGGCAGCAGGCGGCCCCGGCGAGGTCGATGTACGACATGATGACCCCGCCGAAGATGGTGCCGTGGCTGTTGGTGTCCTTCGGCAGCAGCGTGATCTTCTGGTATTCCTTCACGGGGCTCCTCAGCGCTCGTGCATCCAGTCGACGACCTGCCGCGCGATCGCCGGCGCGCTGGTCAGACCCGGCGACTCGATGCCCACCAGGTTGATCAGCCCCTCGTGGTCGCCTTCCTCGCGCGCGACGACGAAGTCGGTCCAGCCGTCGCGCCACCAGGTGATCAGGCGCGGACGCAGCCCGCACATGTCCGGACTGAGGTCCTCGCGCTCCAGGAACGGCAGGAAACGGCGCGCGCCCTGGTAGAACGACTCGAGGCGTTGCGGGTCCACACGATAGTCTTCCGGCGCGCCCAGCGGCAGCGGCTCGACGTCCGGGCCGAGGCGCATGCGGCCGGCGAGGTCGAGGCACAGGTGCACGCCGAGGCTCGAGCCATCGTGCGGCGGCACCGGATAGATCAGGCGGCCGACACGGCCGTCGTGCCGCGGCGAGATGGTGAAGTAGTTGCCCTTGACCCAGCGCTGCGTCCAGCCGCGCAGGCCGACATCGATGCCCGCCAGCGCGGCGACACGGTCGCTGTAGAGGCCGGCCGCGTTGACCACCCAGCGCGACGTGTGGCGCCAGCCTTCGCGCCCACCGGTGGCCGGCGGCGCCACCGCGACCTGCCAGCCGTCGACCCCGCGCTCGAGCCCCACGCACTCGGCCTCGGTCATCAGGTGCGCGTCGGCGGCCTTGGCCGCCCGCGCGAACGCCCGCGCCGCCCCCTCGGCGTCGAAGACCGCCGTCTGCGGCGAGAACAGCGCCGCCACCGCCGCGACCGACGGCTCGAGGCTCGCGACCTCGGCCGCGTCGAGCAGGCGCAGCCCCTCGACGCCGTTCTCGAGCCCCAGCGCGTGCAGGCGCTCCAGCTCGGGCAGTTCCTCGACCGCCGTGGCGACGATCAGCTTGCCGCACTCGCGGTACCGCACCCCGTGGTGCTCGCAGAACACCTTCATCAGGCGCCGCCCCTCGACGCAGAACCGCGCCTTGAGCGATCCGGGCCGGTAATACATGCCTCCGTGGGCGACCTCGCTGTTGCGGCTGGTGATGCCGCCGGCGAGCGCCGGCCCGCGCTCGAGCAGCACGGTGGCGAGCCCCGCGGCGGCCGCGCGCGCCGCCACCGCACACCCCACGATGCCCCCGCCGATGACCGTCACCTGGACGTCGGGCATGTCAACCGCGCGCCTTCATGAACTCGTCGTAGGTCTGCCGCGCGTGCGAGCCGGAGTCGATCCACTCGAGCACGCTGAGGAACGTGGGCGCGTCCACGTAACCGGGAATGGCCACGATCGGCTCGGCGGCGCTATTGAGGAACCAGATCGTCGGCAGCCCCTGCACGCCGTAGTGCGCCTTCAGGCGCGGTTGCCGGTCGGCGTCGATCTTCGCGGTCACGAATCCCTTGTTCATCAGGTCGATCACGGCGGCGTCGGCATAGGTCTCCTGCTGCATGACCTTGCACCACTTGCACCAGTCGGCGGTGAAGTGGATGACCAGGGGCCGGCCCTGCTCGCGGGCGGCCGTGAGGGCGGCGTCGTGGTCGAGCCAGGTGATGGTCCTGGCGGGGGGCGGCGCCGTTTCGTCGGTGGCGGGCGCCGAGGTGACTGGCGCCGAGGTGACGACCAGCATGGTCATGGCCAGCAGGGCAACAGCACGGACGGATCGCGGGGTCATCTTCGCTCCCGGGCAACGCCGCGCGACCAGCGGTCGCTCGGCTGGTGTCAATCCTGCGCCCACGGCCAGTCTGTCGGCAACGGCGCTTCGATCAGGATCGGCCGCGCGCCCACGGGGTGGGCCACCTCCAGGCGCCAGGCGTGCAGGGCGATGCCCGCCAGCTGCGCCACCCGCTCGGCCCCATATTTCACGTCGCCCACCACCGGCCAACCCGCCAGCGCCAGCTGGGCGCGGATCTGGTGCCGCCGTCCGGTGATCAGCTCGATCTCGAGCAAGGCCCACTGCGGTCCGGCGGCCCTGACATGGTAACGCAAACTCGCCGGCCGCGATCCC
>CAZVWL010000204.1:0-5349 GCA_964630845.1 uncultured Fibrobacteraceae bacterium | reverse complement strand
TCGCGCGTGTGCAGGTAGACGAAATCGATCCCGGGGTTGCCCACGATCAGGGTCAGCATGGTCGCCGCCAGGTCCCCGAGCGGTTTGCAGTCGATGTGACCGAGCCGGAAGGTGGCGACGACTTCCGTGCCCACGCCCGGCTGCGAGGACAGGCTCAGCGAGCCGCCGGTCTCCTCGGCGGCCATCTTGAACAGCGGCAACCCCAGGCCTACCCGCCGGGTCGTGCGCGACGTGGTGAACGGGAACAGCGCGGCGGCCGCCTGCCGCTCGTCCATGCCGCGGCCGTTGTCCTTGATGCGGATCTCCAGGCAGTCGGCGGCGGCTTCTTCGGTCAACGAGATCTCGATCAGCGTCGCGCCGGCCGCGGTGCTGTTCTCGACGATGTCCAGGATGTGCAGCGAGAGATCGTCCATCGTCCCGGTCCGTTCGGTCCCGCGTCCTGCCGCACAGGCGGCGATCACGACTCGTCCTCCAGCACGCGACGCCCCTGCCGGCCGGCCAGGGCCAACGACAGTTCCGAGAAGTCGGCCTTCGCCATCAGCAACCGCGTCGGATTGCTGCCGAGCTGCCCGATGTCGTGCGCGTCCGAGCTGGAAACGAACGCGTAGTTCTGGTACTCGGCGAAACGCTGCCGGGCCTCCGGCAGGGTCAGCCGTCGCGAGATCTCCACCGCGGCGAGGTCCAGTCCCGGCGGGATGAACCCGAGCTGGCCGACCAGGCTCGCGTGTTCCCGGTCGATGTGCGCCGCCACCGCCAGGCCGCCGCGCTCGCGGATGCCGGCGACGACCTCGTCCACCGTCAGGTCCGTCGCGCCGATCAGCAGCCGCGTGCACATCGCCTCCACCTCGTCGTCGGCGCTCGCCACCACCTGCAGCCCGAACAGGTCCTCGTCGTTCTCGCCCGGCATCAGGTGCTCGTACACCAGTTCCTGCATCGACCTCGCCGCCTCCGGGGTCGGGAACAGACCCAGGACGTGCGCCTCCTCTGCGGTGGCGATCTCCATGCCGGCGATCACCACCAGGTTCGTGCCGGCCGCCGCCTCGATCACCGCGCCGACGTTCTCGGCGCTGTTGTGGTCCGTGACCGCGATCACGTCCAGCTTCGCCAGCTTCGCTTGCGCCACGATCTTGCGCGGCGTCATGTCGAGCGAGCTGCACGGCGACAGGCACGTGTGCACGTGCAGGTCCGCCACCAGCACCCGCAGCGGATCCATTCAGTCACCCTGCAGGCCCAGCGCGTGCAGGCGGCCCGCCAGCTCGAACGCGCTCAGGGGCGAGACCAGCAGCGGCAGGTTCTCCTCGCGCGCCTTGGCGACGGTGTTCTCGTCGGGCTCGCGATCCTTGACCAGGATGATGCCGGCCAGCGACTTCATCACGCCCACGGCCACGATGTTCTGGTGCTTCTGGATCGTCAGCCACAGGCCGCCCTCGGCGGCGTTGCCGATGACGTCGCTGAGCATGTCGCTGCAGTAGCCGCGCGTCACCTCCACGTCGAGGTTCTGCTCGCCGACCACGACCCGCAGCGCCAGCGCTTGCACGATTTCAGACAGCTTCATGGCTCTTCTCGGTTTCGCCGGTGAAAATCCGGATCGTCAGCGTCGTGCCGACGCCCGGGATCGAATCCAGCTCGAACTTATCCGAGTTCTTGCGGATGTTCGGGATGCCCATGCCGGCACCGAACCCCATCTCCCGCACCCAATCCGCGGCGCCCGACCAGCCTTCCTGCATCGCCAGCTCGATGTTCTCGATGCCGGGACCACGATCCTTGACCTTCATGCAGACCTCGTCCGGGGTCACCCGGAACACCATGATGCCGCCATCGGAGTAGATCACCGAGTTGATCTCCGCCTCGTAGGAGGCGATCGCCAGGCGGTGGATGATGTCCGGCCTGATGCCGAGGCGCTTGAGGTTCTTCTTCATCTGCGTCGAGGCGCGGCCGGCGCGGTCGAAATCCTTGCCGACCACCTCGTATGTCAACAGGATCTCCTTGTACTCGGCGGCGATGTCCTCGAAGATGTGGCTCGCCCGGTACTGCCGCAGTTCTTCGTCCCTCAGCTCCTGCGACAGGCGCCGCAGCATGCCCTCGATGATGGTGCCCTTGGTGAGGATGCCCACCAGTTCGTCGGTGTCCTGCCTGACGACCGGGAAGCGGCCGAAACCGCTCTGATCGAATTGCTTGATCGCGTGCACCAGCAGCATCTCGGGATACAGGCAGACCGGCCCGGCCGTCATGTGGTCGCCGATCTTGCCCTGCCCGCCGCCGCCGTTCAGCCAGCGGATGAGGTCCTCGATGCTGATGATGCCCACCAGCCGGCCGTCCGCGACCACGGGCGTGCCCGAGATCTGGTGGTCCCTCAGCAGGATGTAGAGTTCGCCCATGTCCTGGTCCGGGGCGACCGTGATGACGTCGGTGCGCATCACGTCCGCCACCTTCAGCTCGAAGAGCATCTCCTGGTTGATGGCGAACGTGCCGACCATGGCGTGCCTACTTCAAACCGCTGCGGACGCCGTGCTGCCAGAGGTGGCCGGCGGCGTCGAACAGCGTGTGCTTGGTGACCAGGACGGGGACGTCGTCGTCCTTGGCGAACTCGATCATCTGGTCGGTCACCGGCTTGCCGCGGACGATGACCACGGCCTTGATGCTGGCGATCGAGGCGGTGCGGAGCGCTTGCATGGTCGCCAGGCCGGTGAGCATCAGGTCGGGCGTCTGCGGGCGGGCGAGGATGTCGCTCATCAGGTCGCTGGCTGCCGCCGTGGCGATGTCCAGCGCCAGATGACGGTCGGTCGCGTGCAGCGCGCGCGCCGACAGGACCTCCATGACCTCTTTGAGTTTCACCGCGATCGCTCCATGGTTCGCATCCTACCGACGCTTCGCATCGCCGGCCGGCCGATCGGTCGGCGCCGGCCCCGGGGTCAATCCTTGCCGACGCGATAGGTCTCCAGCGCGGCGCGGGTCTTCTCGTACGTCACGCAGCCGTGCGTGTCCTGGTCGATGATGACCACCGGCGCCAGGCCACACGCGCCCACGCAACGCACACCTTCCAGCGAGAACATGCGGTCGGCGGTGGTCCCTCCCACCTCGACGTCCAGGTGCTCCTTGAGCTGTTCGATCAGGCGGCCGGCGCCCACCACGTAGCAGGCCGTGCCCAGGCACACCCGCACGATGTGCCGACCACGCGGCTTCATCGTGAAGAACGAATAGAACGACGTCACTCCATACACCGACGCGGCCGACAACCCGAGTTGCAACGCGATATAGTTCTGCACCACCGGCGGCAGGTAGCCGAGCGCCGCTTGCACCTTCTGCAGGACGGGGATCAAGCCGCCACGCCGGTGCCGGTAGGCCGCGAGCACGGCGTCGATTTCCTGCCGATGCCCGGCCAGCTGTTCCGCCTCCAGGAACGCGTCGAACGCGGCGCGCACGGCCGCGGGGTCGTCGGTCGGTTCCTGCTCTCCCAGGCCGCTCTGGCGCGGCAGCGCCTCGATCATGCCCGTGCAGTGTTCGATCAACGTGCGGTGCACGTAGTTGTAACCGATCCAGGGCACGGTGCGCGCCCCCACCCGACCGACCGCGTCCGCGGGCCACATGGCTCCCTCCGCGCCCAGCTTCCCGCTCGTCAGCCCATCGAGCGCGGCGATCGCCGGCACGATCTCTTCGTCCCACCAGCCCTGGGCCGTGCGGTCGACCCAGGCGGCGCCCAGCCGCCTCGCCAGTTGCGTGGCGATCCAGGTCTCCGGCCTGGCCTCGCCGGCCGGCTCGAGCGCGCGCGCGTAGCGCTGGATCCGATGCTCGGCGTTGACGACCGTGCCGTCATCCTCGCCCCAGGCCGCCGCCGGCAGCACGACCGCGGCATGTTGCAACGTCTCGTGCCCGAGGCTGTCGACCACGATCAGGTGCTCGACGCGCGCCAGGGCCTTGGCCACGTCCGGAGCCGCGGCCGCCGCGTGCGCCAGATTCTCGCCGCTGACGATCAGGCAGCGGATCTTCGGCTGCGGCGCGGTCGCGAGATCGGAGACCAGTTGGTCGAAGCGCAGCCCCGCGGCGGGCGCCGCCTCGACGCCGCCCGGCAGTCGATCCGGCACCGCTCCCATCACGACCGCGCCGAGCGCATTCGCCTGCGCGCCGACGTGATGCAGGCCGCCGCCCTGGCGCCCGAGGTTTCCGAGCAGTCGCTGCAAGGCCGCCAGCCGCGGCGCGACGTGCGAAACCAGGCTGCCGTAGACGACGGCCACCGCCTCGTCCGGCGCCAGCATCGCGACGGCTGTCGCCAGCTGGTCAGGCGTCACCCCGGTCGCCGACTCGACCGCTTCCGGCGTGTAAGCAGCCACGGACGCCACGAGTTCGGCATCGGCCTGGCGGCCACCAAGCGCGAGGATCGCCTTGATCATGCCGTTGACCAGCACGGTCTCGGTGCCGGGGCGCGCCGCCAGTCTGAGCGTGGCGTGGCCGGCGATCATGGTCTCGCGATGATCCACGACGATCAGCCGGCGACCGGCCTTCACGCCCCGCTTGACGTAGGTCGCGGCGACGGGGTTCTCGACCGTGAGGTCGCTCGCCACCAGCAGCACGGTGGGCGCCTGCTCGAGGTCCTGCAAGGAGCCCTGCATGCCCCCCGCCGCGAACGGCGCCAGCACGTTGGGAGAACCGATCACCTCGCGCACGAGCTTCTGCCAGGCGAAGAGCGTCTCGTTGCTCGCGCGGGCCGAGCAGACCATCGCCACCGCGCCGGGGCCATGCTGCGCGACCGTGCCGGCGATCAGCGCGTGCGCCTTGTCCAGCGCCTGGTCCCAGCCCACGCTGCCGAGGCCCTCGGCGTGGCGCACCAGCGGGGTCGTGAGCCGCTCCTGCGCGTGCACGAAGTCGTAACCGTACCGACCCCGCGCGCAGAGGCGCCCGAGGTTCGGCGCCGCGTCCTCCACGCCGCTGACGCGCCAGATCCGGTTGTCCTTGACGTGCAGCGTCATCTGGCAACCCACGCCGCAATAGGAACAGGTGGTGCGCACGTGGGTAGCCTGCCAGGGCCGGATCTGGAAGCGCGCCTTCTTCTCGACCAGCGCGCCCACGGGACAGACCTGCACGCACTGGCCGCAGGCCACGCACTCGGATCGGTCGAGCGCGCCGTCGCCCATGGCGATGATCTTGGCGTGCGCGCCGCGGTAGCCGTGCGAGATCGCGTTGTTGACCTGCACGTCGTTGCAGGCCTGCACGCAGCGGCCGCAGAGGATGCAACGCGAGAAATCGCGCACGATCAGCGGCCCGGCGTCCTCCAGCTCGTAGTGCGGTTTGAGCGCGGCCAGCGACCGGCTGTCCACCTGGTACCGGTAGGCGTAGGACTGCAGGCGGCAATCG
>CAZVWL010000203.1:0-5425 GCA_964630845.1 uncultured Fibrobacteraceae bacterium | reverse complement strand
CCCAGTCGGTCTGGCGGTCGAGCCAGGGATTGGTGCGGCAGAGCAGGGCCGCGGCGTCGATCTGCTGCTCCAGCGACAGCTCGCTCGTGTCCAGCACCAGCGCGTCCGGGGTGATCGTCAGGGGGCTCTCGGATCGCTCGCTGTCGAGGCGGTCGCGCTCGGCGAGGTCGCGTCGGACCGTGTCGCGGTCGACCGTCTCGCCGCGCTCGCGGAACTGCTTCCAGCGGCGCTCGGCCCGGGCCGCGAGGCTGGCGTCCAGGAAGATCTTCGCCGTGGCCAGCGGGAACACCACGCTGCCGATGTCGCGCCCTTCCATGACGACCCCGCCGCGCCGGCCGAGTCGGCGCTGCCGCTCGACCATGCGCTGGCGCACGGCGCCGTGGGCGGCGACGGCCGAGACCGCGGCGTCGACCTCGGGGGTGCGGATCGCCTGCGAAACGTCGCGACCGTTCCAGATCACCAGCGCGTCGCGCTCGCCGGGCTTCAACTCGATCTCGGCGCCATCGAGGAGGCGCGCCAGGTCGGCGGCGGCCTGCACGTCGCAGCCGGCCTGCAAGGCGGCGTGGGTCAAGGCGCGGTACATCGCCCCGGTGTCGATGTACATCAGGCCGAGGCGGCGGGCCAGCGCGCGCGCCGTGGTCGACTTGCCGGAACCGGCCGGCCCGTCGATCGCCACGACCGCGTCGGCCGGCACGCAGCGGCCGGCGGCGCGCAGCTCGGCGATGGTCGGCGGGCGCTGCATCGCTTAACCCAGCACCCTTCTGAGCGCGTCGACGCAGCGGCGGTTCTCGGCGGGAAGCCCCACGGAGATGCGCACCGCGCCCTCGCCGTCGGCCAGCCCGAACGCGTCCATCGGCCGCACGATGACGCCCTCCTTGAGCAAGCGGTTCGAGAGGTCGACCCCGCTGCGGCCGGCCAGCGTGCAGAACAGGAAGTTGGTCTGGCTGGGCAACACCCGCAGCCCGAGGCGTTCGAGTTCGGCGGCCAGCCACGCGCGCTGCTGCGCGTTGCGCTCGGCCCGGCCGGCCACGGCGTCCCAGTGCTCCAGGCAGGCGATCGCCGCCGCCTGGGCCAGGGAGTTCACGTTGAACGGCTCGCGCGTCTTCTGCAGCTCGCCGATCAGGGCCGGATGGCCCACGCCGTACCCCACGCGCAGCCCGGCCAGGCTGTGGATCTTGGAGAAGGTGCGCAGGATCACGAGGTTCGGATGCGCGGCGCGCATCGGCAGGGTCTGCGGATAGTCGGGCGCGTCCACGTATTCGTAGTAGGCTTCGTCCATGGCGACGATCACGTGCGGCGGGATCGCCCTCAGGAACGCCTCGAGCTCCCGGGCGGTGACGTGGGTGCCGGTCGGGTTGTTGGGGTTGCAGATGATCGCCAGCTTGGTCTTCCGGTCGACCGCCGCGGCCATCGCCGGCAGGTCGTGGCGCAGGTCGGCGCTCATCGGCACGGCGCGGCCGGTCTCGAAATGCACGCGTCCGGCCAGCGGGTAGACGATGAAGCTCTTCTCGGAGTAGACGAAGTTCTCGTCGGGCGAGACCAGCGCCCGCACGAGCATGTCGATGACCTCGTTGCTGCCGTTGCCGAGCAGGATCGCGCCGGGTGGAACGTCGAGGAACCGGGCCAGCGCGTGGGTCAAGCGATGAGCCGCCCCGTCGGGATAGCGGTTGACCTCGAGCGCCGCGGCCTGGATCGCCGCGACCACCTCGGGCAACGGGCCCTCCGGGTTCTCGTTGCTGGCCAGCTTGATCACGTCCTTCAAGCCGAGCTCTCGCTGCACGGTCTCCACGGGTTTGCCTGGTGCGTATGGCCGGGCTTCACGGATGCCACGCCTGAAGAGAGTCGTCCAGTCCATGCCACGCGCCTTTCCGGCCGCTCCGGGTTGGCGGCCTCCGGGTCGGTGCCCGGTCTCAGGATTGTTCGCGCAATCCGGCGGCCTGGCGCAGCGCCGCGACCTCGTCGCGGCTCAGACGCCGGAATCCGCCGGGGTGCAGCCGTCCTAGCTGGATCGGGCCGATCGCCACGCGGGTCAACGACACCACGCGGTTCTCGACGGCCGCCAGCATGCGCCGGATCTGCCGCTTGCGGCCCTCGTGCAGCTCGATCTGCCAGTGCCGACGGTCGCCGCTGGTCTGGTTGAGCCGGCACGGCAGCACCGGCCGGCCGTCGAGTTCGATGGTGCCGCCGATCAGCCGCCGTTCGCTGCGCAGGTTCAAGGGATTGACGAGCTCGATGGCGTACGTCTTCCAGACCTCGTGGCGGGGGCGCAAGAGCGCCTGGGCGAGCTTGCCGTCGTCGGTCCAGAGCAAGAGGCCGCTGCTGTCCTGGTCCAGGCGTCCGACGGGCTGGAACCGCTCCGGCAGGTCCTGCTCGCGCCGGAATCCCTCGAGGCCGACCTGTCGGCCCTGCGGCCGCAAGGTGCAGACGACGTGCAGCGGCTTGTGGAAGGCGTAGACGCGGTGGTCTTCGGGCAGACGCGCGAGCTGGCCGTCGACCGTGACGGTGCTGCGGGCGGGGTCGACCCTGCAGGCGAGGTCCACCTGGATGCGGCCATCGACCGCGACCCGGCCCGACGCGATCAACGCCTCCACGCTGCGCCGCGAGCCGAGGCCGGCCAGGGCCAGGAAGCGGTTCAGGCGGAGTTCGCCATCACGATCGCGGGCGGTCGGCGGCGTCACCGTCTCCCCCTTCCGCGGGTAGCTCGCCGGTGGGTTCGTCCTCCGATGCGAGCCCGACGGCCGGGCCCGGATCGGCGTCGATGACGGCCTCCGGCTCGCCGCCGCCGGCGACCTCCGCCGCGGCTTCCGGCTGCTCGTCCTGCTCCTGCAACAGGTCGAAATCCTCGTCGCTGAGATCCTCGCCGAACTGGCGGGCGAACGCGCGGAGATCCTCGCGGTTCTCGACCACGTCCTCGAGCGACGGCAGGTCGGGCAGCTGCGAGAGGCCGCGCAGGCCCAGGTGGCCGAGGAATTCCCGCGTGGTTCCGTACAGCAGCGGGTGGCCGATGGATTCGCTGCGGCCGACCACGGTGATCAGGTTGCGTTCCTGCAGCGTGGCCAGGGCGCCGCTGGATTGCACGCCGCGGATCTCGTCGATCTCCAGGCGCGTGATCGGCTGCCGGTAGGCGATGATCGCCAGCACCTCGAGGCCGGCCCGCGACAGCCGCGTGTACTTGCGGGTGTTCAGCAGCCGCTCGACCAGGGGGGCATACTCCGGCCGCGTGGCGACCTGCCAGCCGCCGGCGAACTCGACGATGGTGAACGCGTGCTCGGCGGCCTCGTATTCGGCCTGCAGTTCGTCGACGGCCGCGCGCAGCTCGGCGGCGCCGGCCTCCGGGAAGATCTTGCGCAGCCTGCCGAGCGTCAGCGGGCTGTCGGTCGCGAAGAGCAGGGCTTCCAGTTCGCGTTTCACCGTCAGACCTCGCCCGCCGGCACGGCCGCCGCCTCGGGCTGGCGCGCCTGCAACCAGAGCGTGCCGCGCGGCTCGGTCTGGAACGCGGCCAGCTCGCCGCGCTTGACCAGCTCGAGGATGGCGATGAAGGTCACGATCACCTCCATGCGGATGGCGTCGTCGCGGAAGCAGTCCTCGAAGCGGACCGTCGCGCGCTCCCGCACCGCCGCCAGGATGATCTCGATCTTCTCCTCGACGGTGTACGGTTCACGCGTGATGCGGTGCACCGGCGTGGCCTGCACGCGATCGAGCACCGCGGCCAGCGCCGAGAGCAGGTCGAAGAGCTCGAGGCGCAGCGTGGGCTCGACGCGGGCCTGGTCGACGAACGGAAACGGCGCCTGGCGCACGTGGTACTGCGCGCGTTCGTCCTCGCAGGCGCGCAGCTTGGCGGCCGCTTCCTTGAAACGCTTGTACTCGAGCAGGCGCCGCACCAGCTCGGCGCGCGGGTCGGCCTCCTCGGGCTCCTCCGGGTCCCCCGCGTGGCGGGGCATCAGGAACTTCATCTTGATGACCAGCAACGTCGCCGCCATGGCCATGAACTCGCCGGCCTGGTCGAGGGCCACCACCTGCATGATCTCGATGTGCCGGATGAACTGCTCGGTGATGTGGCTGATCGGGATGTCGTGAATGTCCAGCTCGTCCTTCTGGATCAGGTAGAGCAGCAGGTCCATCGGCCCCTGGAAACCGGACAGTTCGACCTGGTAGGCCTCGCTGCGCCGGAAATACTCCAGCTCCGGCGGCAGGCTCTCGATGTCCCAGCCGGACGGCGGCGCCACCGCGGTCTCGAGAGCGGGCTCGTGCCCGGCGGGAATGTCGTCGCGGGGTCGGATCACGGGAGTTCCATCTCCGTTGCTGGGTCAGCCGATCTTCATGGCCTCGCGCACGCGCGCCATCGTGGCCCGGGCCTCGGCACGCGCGCGCTCGCAGCCGTCCTCGATGACGCGGTCGACCGCGCCGGGATCATCGGCGAACAGCGCCCGCCGCTCGCGCAACGGCGCGAAATGGGCGACCACGCCGTCCAGGAGCCGCTTCTTGCAATCGACGCAGCCGCGGGCCGCCGAACGGCATTCGCTGGCCGTCGTCGCCGCCTCCTCGGGCATGAACCGCTGGTACCAGGTGTAGATGGCGCAGACATCCGGATTGCCGGGATCGCTGCGCCTGAGCCGCGCCGGGTCGGTGAACGCCGGCATCAGCTTGGCCTTGATCTCGTCGGGCGAGGCCGAGATCTCGATCGTGTTGCCCAGCGACTTGCTCATGCGCTTGCCGTCGGTGCCCGGGAAGCGGGCGAACTTGGTCACGAGGCCCTCGGGCTCGGGGAAGACCTCGCCGAAATGGTGGTTGAACCGCCGCGCCATCTCGCGCGTCAGCTCGAGGTGCGGCAGCTGGTCCTCGCCCACCGGCACGACGTGGGCGCGGTAGACCAGGATGTCGGCGGCCTGCAGCACCGGATAGCCCAGGTGGCCGAAGCTGATCTCGCCCTTCAGATCGAGGTCCTTGACCTGCTCCTTGAACGTCGGGTTGCGCTCGAGCCGGCCGAGGCTGATGTGCATCGCCAGGATCAGGAACAGCTCGGCGTGCTCCTTGACCAGCGACTGCACGAAGATCACCGAGCGCGCGGGGTCGAGCCCGGCGCCGAGCCAGTCGAGCACCATCTCGCGGGAGTTGCCGGGGATCTCGCCGGCGCGGTCCAGCGCGGTGGTCAGCACATGCCAGTCGGCGACCATGAAGTGGCAGCGATACGTGTCCTGCATCGCCAGCCAGTTCTCCAGGGCGCCGGTATAGTTGCCCCAGTGCAGCCGGCCGGTCGGGCGCATGCCGCTGAGGATGATCTTCTTCTCGGTCAACCAGATACCTCGTTGCTCGCAGGATACGCATGATGCGGCGGCACGGCAGGCCTCCGCACGCGGCGAAGGTACCACCGCGCCGGAGGTCTGTCAAAGCCCGAGCCGGCGGCCCCGGGTCAACGCCGCCGGGC
>CAZVWL010000202.1:0-5489 GCA_964630845.1 uncultured Fibrobacteraceae bacterium | reverse complement strand
ACTGCAGCCAGTAGACGTTGTTCTCGTTGTTGATCTCGAGGTCGTCGCCCACGGCGGCCAGCGCGTACGGCGTGCCGTCTTGCATCACCTCGAAGGCGCCGTCGTCGCGCGGCCGCAGGCCCCAGAACAGGAACTGGTCGTTCGCGCCGAAACCGCCCGTGACCGAGACCATGTGGATCGGGACCTCGACCTCGAGGTACGGCGGGGTCTCTCCATCGCCGGGATCGTCGAAGGCGGCGAGGTAGCGACGCTGGTAGAGCCGCACCTGGTGCGCTTCGATCGGGGTCGCGGGCATCAAGCCGGCGGCCGCCAGCTCGGCCGCGCGCACACGGTGCAGCTGCGTGCGCCGGACCGGGATCCGGATCTCGGGATGACCAGACGTCGTCGCGCGCTGCTGCGGGCGCGCCTTGCCGGCGTGGACCACGCCGAGGTGCGCCGCCTCGGTCGGCAGCGCGTCGATCAGGGCGCCGTTCAGGAAGTACCCGGCGAAGTGCTCGTCCCCCTTGCCCACCTGACGGCGCAACGCGGCCGCGGGCCCGTCCTTGCCGGCGTTGGGATCGGGTACGAAGCGGATGCGCCAGGCCCCGTCGCTCAAGGCGGCCGTGGCGTGGCCGGCCGAGTCCAGGCGCAGCGGCATGATGCTGTAGGGCACGACGCGCCGGCCGCGCCACCAGACGACCTCGCCGAGCGTGACCGCCGCGCCCGCGGCGAGCGCCGGGTCGGGTCGGCCGAGGTCGGCCAGCACCGCGGCGGGGATGCGGTCCTCCGGCAGTTGCCCGTCGGGCCGCGGAAGCATCGGCCGCTCCGACCAGCGGCCGGCCTCGGGCTCCTCGTGCATCACCGGAATCGCTTCGAGCGCGATCCGGCGCCCGTCCAGCGGCCGCCACTGCTCCCGCACGACGTCGAGGCGAGGCACCGTGCCGGGCGGCACCACGAGCCAGCCGCCCTGACGCGGCAGGCGCGGCTGGCCCGGCCGGCCGCTGGTCACGAACCCGGGCAGGCGGGCGTCCCAGGCGGTGTCTGCCGGCTCGGCGGCAGGCGCCGGATGCCAGGTCGGCTCGGGAAGCTCGAGGGTGAACTGCACCTGCTGCGCGGAACTGACCGTCACGTTCGGCGCGGGCATCGAGGCGACGGCCCCGTCGCAAACGGCAAGCAAGGACGCGACCACGAGCGTGATCATGACCGGCATGACGGTCAGGAACCGACCCGGCGAAGGGTTGGCGGGCATCGGACGAATCTCCAGTTCTCAGGGGGGTGGCGCAGGCTTGCCAGGGGGTGGGCCCAACACGATTCTGCCGATCATTATACCAGCGATGCCGATGGCGGTCAAATCGAAGGCCCCGAGCTTGCGCCCGGGGCCTTCTTCGAGGCAGCCTCTGCGATGCCGAGGCTTAGTTGAACAGGGCCTTGACGCCGGTCAGCGACTTGGCCTGGGTGGCGATGATGACCTCGAGTTCGATGCCGTCGCCGAACACCGAGCCGACGAGCTCGGGGAAGTCGCCGGGGGCGAGATCCACCTGGCAGCCGCTGTGCGTGCCCGGGGTGAAGTTCGTGCGCCACAGCTCACCGGCAACCACGATCGCCGGACCGTCGTTCGCGATGCTCGACGGGACCGACGGGCCGATGGCCAGGTTGAAGGGCACCGTCTGGCCGTTGATGTTGATCAGGTTCCACGCGCCCAGACGGGTCACGCCAGCCGGATTCGGCTGGGGGAAACCGAAGGCCGCGATGTGGTTCGTGGCGGTGCCGATGTTGATCCAGCCGCTGCCGGGGACCATTTCCCAGGTGGCGAGGAAACCAGCGGCGGGAACGCCGGAGATCTGCATCTCATACGCCGAGAGCTGCTCCGGGCAATCGATCATGACCAGGTGCATGAAGAACGGGGTGAACGGCGTGTAGTCGAAGTTGGTCGACGCGTTGTTGACCTCGAAGGTCGAGTTCGACGCCGAGAAGAACACGCCCAGACGGTAGGCGCAGCCCTCGTAGTTGTAGGGAGTCTGGGCCATCGCGCCACCAGCCACCATCAGCACGAGAGCCAGTGCTAGCAATTTCTTCATGATCCGCACTCCTTCGTGTTCAAGCTATGCAGGTTGGTTGTTGTCGATGCCGTGGGGTCGTTCCCACCGCCCCGCCGCCTGCATCGGCGGGGCAGTCACCGGCATAGCGAATCAGCGAACGCGCAACCGCGGACTACTGGCACTGCAGCTGGCCGAAGAGGGCCGGCGCGAGCGTGTTCAGGTCGACCAGGTTGACGACGTTGTTGTAGTCGAAGTCGGCATCGAAGTTGTACGCGCCGTTAAAGATCGCGCTGAACGCCGAGAGGTCGACCAGGTTGCAGATCAGGTCGCCGTTGAGGTCGGCGCTGTTGTAGATCACGTTCACGGTGTTGGCCAGCGGCGAACCCGCGATCATGACCAGCGTCAACTCACCGAACGAGTTGCCGCCACCGGCGAGCGTCGTCGACCAGGTGGCCTGACCCTGGGCGTTGGTCGCAGCGTCAGCCGTCGTGCCGCTCGCGCAGTACACCAGGCCGTTGCCGCTCGTCTGCAGCCACATGTCGTCGAACGGATAAGCGAAGATCGGGTTCATGGCGTTGTCGACCAACGTCACGGTGATCGTCGCGTCGACCACAGCGCCGCCGGGGGCACGAGCGCCCGTGAACGCAGCGCCCTGGCCGTTCGGCAGGTTGTAGACGGCCGCGCCGGGGGAAGCCGTCACGGCGGTGGACAGATTCAGGTCAGGAACGCCAGCCCAGGCAACGGAGGCCAGGCTCAAGACCGCGATGCCAAGCAGAAGCCTACGAAACATTAGGTCACCTCCAAAAGTGATCCGTTGAAGCGTGGGTGGCTAACCCAGGCAGAAGTGTGTGGGAACCGTCGAACAGTCCTCCTTCCCACTCGGGTCCATCACTTGACAGGGATCAGGTTACCACAAGCCCAGGGTCAAGGCAACAGGCTTTTTTGTGGCGAGACAATTATTTGCAATCCTGTGTCTGTCCTGTTACGAGAGGCGATTCGATTGCATTTTCGTGACACAGGCATAAGTATATATCAAATTATCACATGCGCGATGGGCTATGGTGGGCGAAACAGGGCTCGAACCTGTGACCCCCTGCTTGTAAGGCAGGTGCTCTGACCAGCTGAGCTATTCGCCCACCCCTTGCCGGAAGCGGCGCCAGACGTAGATCGGCAGCAGCACGCAATACCCGCCCACCAGCAGCAACGGTCCCCAGGAGAGACGCTGGGCCGCCAGGAACAGGTAACCGGCCACGATGGCGCCGAGCCCGGCGACCAGGATCCACAGATCGTTCCTCATGGGCACGCTCCCTTCCGAGGTTCGAAGGCGCGTGACAGCTTAGGGCCTCGACCGCGCCGCGTCAACGCCGCCGCTCCCTCATCAGGGCGCGGTAGCGGGCCACCGCCCGCTCGTGCTCGGCGTGCGTCTCGGAGAACACGTGACCGCCGTCGCCGTCGGCGACGAAGAACAGGTCGCGGCTCGACGTGTCGGGCTGCGCGGCGGCCAGCAGCGCCGCCTCGCCGGGATTGCCGATCGGCCCGATCGGCAGCCCGCTGCGGCGATAGGTGTTGTAGGGAGAGTCGACGTCGAGATCCCGATACAGCAGCCGCTCGCCGCGCTTGCCCAGCCAGTAGGCCACGGTCGGGTCGGCCTCCAGCCGCATGCCGCGCGCCAGGCGGTTGTGGTAGACGGCCGCGACCCGGGCGCGTTCATCCGCCCGACGCGCCTCCGTCTCGACGATCGCGGCCAGCGTCAAGAGTCCGTGCGTCGATAGCCCGGCCGCCGGCGGCAGGGCGGTCGCCCGCGCGCGGGATACGCGCTGCAGCTGCAGGCCGACGACCGTGCGCGCCACCGCCTCGGCGCTCGTGAATGACGCGAAGTGATAGGTGTCGGGCGCGAAATATCCCTCGCTCCAATGCGGCTGGACGCCGGGCGAGGCCGTCCCTTCGGCCAGCAACGCGGCGAAACGCGACCGCTCCGGCGGGTGCATCAACGTCTCGGCGCCGGCCATCACGAGCGCGTCGGCCGCGGCCAGGATCGCTGCCGGATCGAGCCCGAGGCTGTCGGCCAGCACCGTCGCCAGCACACGGGCCGGCTGTCCCTCTGGCAGCGTGATCGCGATCGGCAGCGGCCTGCCGGAGAACAGCGCCTCCAGCAGGTCGCGGGGCGACGCCCCCGCCGGCACCGCGTAACGCCCCGCCATCAAGCGACGGTCGTGACCCAGCCATCGCGCCCCGAGCAGGAACACGCGGGGCTGCGCAAGCGCGCCACGCTCCTGCAGGTCGTACGCCACCTGCCTGAGCGTCGTGCCCGGGGCGACGGACAGGATCAGAGGCGGCCCGGCGGGGTCGACGCCTTGCGGACCACGGGTCCAGGCGCGCCAGCCCAGGCCCGCCAGGACGAGCACGGCAATCATCAGCGCGGCCGCCGCGATCAGGAACCGACGCTTCACGCCGGATCTCCCGCTTCGGCCGCGCCCAGACGGTCGAGGTGGGTCTGCAGGATGATCTGCGCGGCCACCGCGTCGATCTCCTCACGCCGGGGCGGACGACCGCGCAGCTTGATGGTGCGGCTGGCTTCCACGCTGCTGTGCCGCTCATCGACCAGCGTGACGACCAATCCGAGCGACTCCCGCAGGATCACCGCGAAACGTTCGATCCGGGGCGCGATCTTGCCGGGACCGCCGTCGGTGCGCAACGGCCACCCGATCACCAGGCCGGTCGCGCCGCGTTCGTTCGCCAGGTCGCGCAGGCGTTCGACCAGCGAGCCGTCGCGACCTTCGACATGGGTGCCGACGGCGAGCGCGATCTTTCCCTCGGCATCGCTGACGGCGATGCCCGATCGTCGCAGGCCGTAGTCGAGACCGATCAGGACGGGCATGGCGATGGGTCAACCCGCGGCGGGTAGATGCTTGGTCAGACGCGCCTGGAAGCGACCGTCCGAGGCGCGAGAGAACTCGAGCCCGTCGGTGAACTCGCGCATGATGAGGATGCCGCGGCCGCGCTCGCGCAGCAGATCCTCGGCAGGCTGCCAGCTCACGTGGTCAAAACCGCGGCCCTGGTCGATCACCGTCACCACGATGGTGTCCGGGTCGACGTCGATGTACAGCTCGACGGTCTGGGCGGCGTCGAGGTGGTTGCCGTGTTCCATGGCGTTGGTGCAGGCCTCGATGACCGCGGTGCCCAGTTCCTCCATGACCTGACGAGGGCAATCGAGGTCGCTGCCGATCTCCATCAGCACGGCGTCCGGAATGCCGAGGAACGCCATCTGGCTCGGTAGCTTCAGTTCGATGCGCATGGGCACCTCGGGCGCTCCCGTCGCGGGTTCAGGCGAAGCTGCGCAGCGCCTCGTCCTCGTCCTCGTAGGACTGGAAGACCGTGGACAGCTTCGAGAAGAACCAGAGGTCACCGCTTGCGTGGGAGACTGCGGAACAGCCGGAAGATTGGCGCATGCGCCGAGAAAGAAAGCCAAAA
>CAZVWL010000201.1:0-5523 GCA_964630845.1 uncultured Fibrobacteraceae bacterium | reverse complement strand
GTCCACAACGTGCAGCCGAGCAGCTCGCGGGCGACGGCGACGGTGTCGCGGGCGAAGAAGCGGCGCGGCAACGGGCGCCGAGGCGGCAGGGAAGGCGTCATCCCTGCCGGTCGAGCTGACGGCGGCGCAGCAGCCAGATCCCGGCGACCGTGGCGACCGCCATGATCACGATCAGGGTCAGGACCGATTGCCAGCCGGGCGTCTCCGGTCGTGTCAGCACCTGGTTGACGAGCTTCTCGATCACGCCGCGCAGGTCGGTGGGTCGCGTCTCGGGCCAGGTCACCAGGTTGCTCAGATGGAAACGGAGCGTCCATTCCTGGATGCGCTGCGGGATGCCCGCGACCGTGCTCTCCCAGCCGAACGCGAGCAGGATCGCCGGCACCAGCGGCTTCTTGAAGCCGGCGCCGAAGCAGCCGAAGACCGCCGTGTAGGCCAGCGTGCCGAGCAGGGTGACGATGGTCAGCTCGACGTGCATGCGCACGAGCGCCAGGCTCAGCGGGCCGAAACCGCCCGAGGCCAGGGTCAGGAACACGGCGGTCTGCGACAGCAGCACCATGGCGCAGGCGACCAGCGCCGCGGCCAGGATGCGGCCGAGGTACAGGGCGCGGCGGTTCAACGGTCGCGTCCAGAAGTAGACGAGCGTGCCCTCGGAGATGGGTTCGGCGATGGCGGGCGCCCCCAGGGCCATGGCCGTGATCGGCAGCAAGAAGGGGATGTAGACGACCTGCGCCAGCAACGCCAGCAGGACGCCGCCGGGCGCCTCGCCGGGATAGAACGCGCGCACCGCCAGCAGCAGGAGCACCGGCAGGGCGAGCAGCGCGCCGAGGCTCAGCAGGCGGCGCCGTCGGGAAAGCTCGCGCCAGGTGGCCGCCGCGACGATGGCGATCGCCGTCGCGTCGGGCAGGGCCAGGGGCAAGGACGCCGCGGTGGTCGCGGCCGATGGTTGGCGGCTCATCGCGCACCTCCGGGCCCGTCGTGGGTCAGGTAGCTGAAGACCGATTCGAGATCGTCGTCCAGCGTGTGGACCTCCTCGACGGCGAGGTCGGCCTCCAGCAGCCAGCCCGCGAGCGCGCGGTAGAAGGCCACGGCGTGGTCGGTGCGCACCACGACCCGGTCATCGCCCTCGCAGTCGACGCCCGCGACGTGATCCTGGCGCACCAGGAACGCCGCCAGCTCGCGCGGGCGTTCGCAGCGCAACGCGACCACCGTCGGGTACTCGGGGATCAGGTCCCGGATCTCGGCCACCGCCCCCTCGGCGAGCACGCGCCCGCGGTGGATCAGGATGATGCTCTGCGTCATCTGTTCGACCTCGGGCAGGATGTGGCTCGAGACGAGCACCGTGCGCCCTTCCTGGCCGAGGCGACCGATGGCGGCGATGGCGTCGTGCCGGCTCTGCGGATCCATGCCGTTGAGCGGCTCGTCCATGAAGATGATCGCCGGATCGTGGGCCAGCGCCTGGGCGAGCTTCAGCTTCTGGCGCATGCCCTTGGAGTAGCCGCCGAGCCGGCGGTGCGCCGCGGCGGTCAGCTCGAAACGCTCGAGCAGCTCGTCGACGCGCGGTCGCACCTGGCGGCGCGGCACGCCGGCCAGGGCGACGAGCATCGAGAGGAACTCACGCCCGGTCAGCCAGCCCGGCAAGGCGTCGCTCTCCGGGCAGAAACCGATGCCTCGGTACAGCCCGACATGGTCGCGCAACGGCAGGCCGTCGATGCGCACCTCGCCGCGGCTGGGCGTGATCAGCCCCGCCAGCAGCTTGAACAGCGTGGTCTTGCCCGCGCCGTTCTGCCCGAGCAGCCCCACCACGCCGCCGCCCACGGACAGCGAGCAGCGCCCGACGGCCACCACCTCGCCGAACCACTTGCCCACCTCGACGGCTTCCAGGCGCACCGGCGGCGTGCCGATCATGAGACCACCTCCACGGGCCGGATGCGTCGCCGCAACACCCAGACCGCGCCGGCCGTGACCACCGCGCAGACCGCGAGGCTGGCCCAGGGCGAGACCGGCAATCGCGGGGCGGTGCCGACGAGCAGCGCGCCCGCGTTGTGCCAGTGTCCGAACAGGTTGGCGAACTGCAGGCTCGCCAGCCCGAGCGCCTCGCCGATGTTGCCGACGGCCTCGCCGCCCAGGCACAGCACGGCCCACCAGACCACCACGAGCACCGTGCGCGTGGCCAGGCTCGACAGGGCGAGCAGGAGCAGCGAAAGGCTGGCGCCGGTCAACAGGCAGAACAGGCCGAGCTTGAGCGGGGTCAGCAGCAGGAGCTGCAGCCCCATCGCGCCGGGGTCGACGAGGTACGCGAAGAGGCAGAGCAGCACGACCGGCGCCAGGGTCACCACGAGGTAGCCGCCGATCACGATCAGGGTCTTGCCGAGCAGGTAGTCGGCCAGGCCGAGCGGACGGGCGAAGTAGAGCGCCAGCCCGTTGTCGCGGCGGTCACGCGCGATCAGGCCCGCGCCCAGGATCATGGTCAACAGGAACACGAAGAAGCGTTGCCCCTCGACGAAGGCCAGGAAGCCTCCCGGCGTGATGCTCAGCCAGTCGCCGCCGAGCCGGGTGAGGTCGACCAGCTGGCCGGCGCGTGCTTTGGTGAAGATGCCCACGCCCTTGACGATGGCGGGCACCCAGGCGACGAACAGCAGCAGGAGCGTCCAGCGCTGGCGCAGGGCCGCGCCCAGGCCACGGCGGGCGATCACCCACCAGACCGGGTCGGCCACGAGGCCCGTGGTCTGCCAGCGCGTGTAGCCACGTTCATGGACCGGCATCAGGTCGCCTCCCCGCGGACCAGGGCCTGGAATTCGTCGGCCAGGGTGACCGGACGGCGGCGCAAGCGGCGCGGCGCGTAGCCGCAGGCCGCCGCCAGCTCGAGCATGGCGCGCACCGCACGTGAGGTGGCGGTGCCCGTGCCGGCCGGCACGGTGTCGAGGTCGATCAGGGCGGTGATGTGGCGGCCGTCCTGCTGCACCTCGACCGCCAGGCGGCGCAGCGCCGCCACGAAGGCGGCCTCGTCGCCGAAGCCGGCGATCTCGAACAGGTGACGACCGCGCAGGTCGGCGCCGCCGGCGACTGTCTGCCGCTCCAGCAGCTCGCCGCGCCGCAGCACGAGGATCTCCCGGCAAACGGCCTCGACGTCGCTCAAGAGGTGCGTCGAGAGGATCACGCCGAGGCCCTTGCGGCCGGCGAGGTCGGCCACCAGGGCGAGCATGTCGGCACGGCCGTCGGGGTCCAGCCCGCTGGTCGGCTCGTCCAGCAGCAGCCAGTGCGGGTCGTGCACCAGGGCGCCGGCGAGCTTCAGGCGCTGGCGCATGCCCTGGCTGTAGGTCTCGCAGGGGCGGTATCGTTCATCGCGCAACCCCACGAAGTGCAGGACCTCGTGCGCGCGCTGCATCGCGTCTTGCCGCGGCAGGCCCGACAGTTCGCCCAGGTACGCCGTCAGCGCCACGCCGCTGAACCCGGGGATGACGCCACCGCGCTCGGGCATCCAGCCGAGGTGGCGGCGGCCGAGGCGCGCCTGACGACCCATGTCGATGCCGGCGACCCGCACGCGGCCCGGCGCCAGCGGCAGCTGGCCGAGCAGGGCCCGCAGCAGCGTGGTCTTGCCCGAGCCGTTCGGCCCGAGCAGGCCCACCGCGCCCGGCTCGAGGCGGCAGGTGACGCCGCGCAGGACCGGATCGCGCCGGTAGGCGAAGGTGAGGTCGTCGACCTCGATGATCGGCGGCGGGCTGGTGTCCATCGTGGGCACGGCATCCTGTTCGCGGTGATCGTTGACGCACGGTCGGCGAATCGTCGGATTACGGCCGGGGCACTCCGTGGGTTGCAAACGACCGTAGGCCGGATGACGCCGCATCATAACCGAGCGCGGCTCCCGAGGAAACCCCGCGATCACGGCCCTGTTTTCGGTTGCGGGCCCTTCCGGGTGGGGGTTATGCTGGTCGATGGAGGCCAGGTTACCTCGAACGGAGCGTGCACGAGCCATGGCAACGATTCTCGTCATCGAGGATGATCGCGAGGTGCGGGAGTACCTGGGGGAAGTGCTCAGTCGCGCGGGACACGCGGTCAGCAAGGCCGCCAACGGGCGCGACGGCGTCACCATGTTCCGCGAGCATCCCGTGCAGGTCGTGATCACCGACATCATCATGCCGGAGAAGGACGGGATCGAGACGATCCTCGACCTGCGCCGCGACCACCCCGGCCTGAAGGTCATCGCCATCAGCGGCGGCGGTCGTTCCACCCCTGAGAACTACCTGCACTCGGCCCGGCTACTGGGGGCCGACCGCGTCTTCCGCAAGCCGTTCCGCAACGAGGAGATCCTCGCCGCGGTCGCCGAGCTGGCCGGCGAATAGCGGCGCGCCCGGCCAGACGTCTCAGTCCCGCAGTTCCTGCCGGTCACGGAACAGGTTGAGCGCCTCCGGGTTGGCCAGCGCCTCCCTGTTGGCGACCGTCTCGCCGTGCATCGCCTGGCGCACGGCCACCTCGCTGACCTTGCCCGACAGCGTGCGCGGGATGTCCCCGACCTGCAGGATGCGCGCCGGCACGTGGCGCGGCGACTCCTCGCGCGCGATGCGGCGGCGCAGTCGCTCGCGCAGGGCGTCGTCGAGCACGTGGCCTTCGTGCAGCTGCACGAAGAGCACCACGCGTTCGTCGCCACCCTGTCGCTGGGCGACGACCACCGATTCGGCCACCTCCGCGAACTGGGCCACCACGCGGTAGATCTCCGCCGTGCCGATGCGCACGCCGCCGGGGTTGAGCACGGCATCGCTGCGCCCATAAAAGACCATGCCGCCCTCGGGCCGCAGCTCCGCCCAGTCGCCGTGGTGCCAGACGGCGGCGAACCGCTCGTAGTAGGCGGCGTGGTAGCGCAGACCGTCGGGATCGTTCCAGAAGCCGATCGGCTGGCTCGGGAAGCCGCGCGTGCAGACCAGCTCGCCCGGCTCGCCCACCAGCGGTCGGCCGCGCTCGTCCCAGACGGCGACGTCCATGCCCAGGCCGCGGCACTGCAATTCGCCGCGGCGCACCGGCAGCACCGGGCTGCCGAGCGCGAAGCAGGAGACGATGTCGGTGCCGCCGGAGATGCTGCTGAGCTGAAGGTCGGCCTTCACCTCGCGGTACACCCAGTCGAAGCTCTCGGGCAAAAGCGGCGAGCCGGTCGAGAGCACGGCGCGCAGGGCGGCGAGGTCGTGTGTGCGGCCGGGCGCGAGGCCGGCCTGGGCGCAGGCGGCGAGGTAACGCGCGCTGGTGCCGAAGACGGTGACGCGCTCGCGGGCGGCGAGGTCCCAGAGCGCCTGCGGCGGGTGCATGGCGGCGCCGTCGTACAGCACGAGGGTGGCGCCCGAGGCCAGGCCGCTGACCAGCCAGTTCCACATCATCCAGCCGCAGGTGGTGTAGTAGAAGAAGCGGTCGCCCGGCTGCAGGTCCGTGTGCAGGCGGTGCTCCTTGAGGGGCTGCAGCAGGGTGCCGCCGGCGCCGTGCACGATGCACTTCGGCAGGCCGGGGGTGCCTGACGAGGAGAGGGTGTACAGCGGGGGG
>CAZVWL010000200.1:0-5532 GCA_964630845.1 uncultured Fibrobacteraceae bacterium | reverse complement strand
GGGCGCTTTTCGAGCGTTCGGTATCTCTGTCAATAGCTTTTCGTAATGCTGCGGTCAAGCGCGAAAGTGGTAGCGCCCGCATCCCATGGTTCGGCCGCCGCCGCCGGCCCGCTCACCCGCCGCCCCACCCGCCCGCGCAGCCCAGCCGCCAGCACGACCAGCGCCCCGTGCCACACCGCATAGCCGCGGCGCCGGTCGGCCACCTCGCGCAGGCCCCAGCCCTCCATGACGGCGCCGCCGGCCAGCTCCACCGCCGGCCGCACCCAGTGGCCGATGACGTTGCGGTTGGCGTCGTAGATCGCCGCCGCCGTCCCAGCCGTGGTGGTCCACGACTGCACGGCGCCGGCCGCATCCGTCACCTTCACCGAGCGCCCGCGCCGCCGCGGCACCGGCACCCACACCAGCCGCGCCCCGGGCAGCCAGTCGGGCCGCGCCGCCACCCGGGCGTGGCCGATGACCAGCGCCCGCTCCTCGCCCGACAGGCGCAGCACGGCGGCGTGCACCGCCTCGGCATCGGGATGGACGGCCTCGCCCAGCCCCACCGCCGCCAGCACGCCGTCGCCGTGGCCGCCGCGATCGGCATAGCGGGCCAGGCAATCCCGCGCGTAGCCCAGGCTCCAGTCCTGCCGGCAGGCGCGGTCCGCCTGCTGATCGCGATAGGTCCACACCAGCAGGGCCTCGATGTCGATGGCGCTCATCCTCGCTCCTTCCTCGCCGCGGTCCACCCGCCCGGCCTCGCGGTCCACCCGCCCGGCGCCGCATGGACCGCCGCAACGCCGCGGAAATCCTCGCCCGGTCCATGTGGTCCATGTGGTCCGGGTGGATGTGTGAATCCGCACCCGCGCCCGCCCGCACCCGCGCACGCACGCCCGCGCACGCACACATGGGGAAACCGAAAACCGCATGGACCACGTGGACCGCACGGACCGCCCCAGCGTTTCCGCGCCTTTCGGGCGGTCCATGCGCCGTGGCCCACGCGGACCACGTGGACCGGAGAGGGAGGCCGCGCGGCTATTCGGCCGCCCGTGCCTCGCCCTCCCCGCCGCCGCCGCCGTCACCGCCGCCCTCGGCCTCGTCGTCGGCCCAGTCGACGGTCCAGCGCACCAGCTCGCAGAACTGCTCGCGGCAGGCTGCCAGCTCGGGCAGCACGTAGCAGCGCTGCCGCTCCACCAGCCGGTTGCCGTTGCTGTCGTGCAGTTCCTCGCCCTGCGGCCCGTACACCGGCACCCTGGGCCGCGTGCGCTCCAGCCGCTCGCCGGGCAGCAGCTTCTTCAGCTCGCCGGCCAGCTGCTCCTCGGTCTTCTTGCGCGCCACCCCCAGGCGGTCGGCATAAGCCACGTAATCGGCGTACAGGCCGTTGGCCCGCACCACCGTCTCCCAGCGCCGCTGCGACGGGAACACCCGCCCCTCGTCCAGCTTGTGGAACCACCACGCCTGCACGGTGTCCAGGCTGCTCACCTTCTGCTCGAACAGCGCCTCGGTGGCGGGAATGTCGCGCAAATTCACCGATCCCAGGTCGAAGGCGATCAGATAGGCCAGCAGGTGCTCCCGCCCGCCCTCGTCCATCTCCTTGTCGATCTGGGCGAAGTATTCGGCGTTCTGCATGGCGGCGTCGCCCACGTCGAACACGGCGAAGCGCCGCTCCTCGAAGGCGGCGGGCACCACCCAGGAAGTGTTGGAGGTGATCCACAGATGGATGAAGTTGCGCACCTTGATGGGGTCGATGCCCTTGGGCTCGATCAGGTGCTCGCGGCTGGTGACCATGCCCTTGAGCTGCCCCTCCGCCGTCTTGTCGCCGGCCCAGAAGCCCTCGTCGGCCTGCAACAGCAGGCAGTTGGCCATGTGGGCGTTGAACTGCCCCACCAGATAGCGCGGATTGTCCACCTGCACGTAGTGCTGCGGAATCAGGCTGCCGAACACCTCGCCCGGCTTGCTCTTGCCGCTGCCCTGGCGGCCGCGCAGCACCGGCGTCACGCCCAGGCGCTCGCCCGGCCGCTGGATCAGATGCGCCGCCCACCCCCACAGCCAGCGCGCCCAGTCGCGGTTGCCGCGCATCACGTTGGTCAGCATGTGGTCGGCGAAGGTCGGGAAGTGGCGCAGATGCCGCTCCGGGTCGGCATAGAACGGCGCCGGCGCGCAGGCATAGCCGCGCCACAGATTGTAGAAGTTCTCTGGCACCTCCAGCCGCGCCGCCGGCTCCCCGCCCCCCTCGGGCCGCCCCCAGCCCTGCGGCTGGAAGGTGACGCCGCGATACTGCCGCCGCTCGGGATGGATCAGCCAGGCATCGCCGACGCCCATATTGGCGTCGTGCACCACCACCCTTTCGTTGGCGTGCCACAGCTTGAAGTCGGCGGGCTTCTGGAAGATCGCCTCCACATAGCCCGATTCGCCCTCGGCCTCGCGCAGCACCAGCGCCTTGCCGCCCACCAGCACCAGCGCGTGGTCGCGGTTGATGCGCGCCACCTTGCCGGCCAGCGAATCCGGCGGCGTGTCGCCGCCGCCCTTGCCCTTGCGCCGCCCCCGCGGCGGGGGAGGGGCCTCGGCGGCGGATTCGCCCGCTTCGCCCTCCCCCGCCCCGTCCGCCAGCACCTCCCCCGTCTCCGGGTCGATGCGCTCGCCTCCCGCCTTGCCAGCCTTGGCCGCCGCCTTTCGCCGCTTCGGCGGCGCCCGATCGGGCAGCTCGCGCCGCGGCGCCGCCATGCCGGCCTCGAGGCCCGAGGCCAGCGTCTTCTCGGCCTCCTTGGCGTCCAGCCCGACGGCCAGCGCCGAGGCCAGCAGCGCCGCCTCCACCGTGGCGCGCGCCAGATGACCGCCGCCGACCAGCGTGCCCAAAGCGAAGGCGGCCCGGTTGAGGGCGTCGTTGCGCCCCCCCTCGCGCGCGCCGCGCAACCCCGCCAGCTCGTCCTCGAAGGCCTTGCGCAGATAGGGATGCTCCAGCCCCTCGGGGGTCGTGGCCGGTGCCGGCGGCGCCGCGCCGGGCGCCGGCTTCGGCGCCTCCACCACCCGCGCCGTCAGCCAGTCGGGGGCCTCGGCCGCCGCCGCCCGCAAGGGGTGCGCGTCCTCGTCCCAGCGATAGGCGCCGCCGTTGGGATGAACCGACGGCGCCACCACGATGTAGCCGCCGTCGCCGCGCGAATCCAGGCCCGCCCCGATCTTGCCGGCGGTGCCCTTGACCTTGACGCCGGGATGGCGGAACAGCAGGTGCAGGCCGCCGCGCGGCGTGCGCTGCGTCACCGTCTCCGGCAGCCGCCCGAACTCCGCCTCCAGCGCCGCCAGGCTGGCGAAGCCGTCGGTGCCCTTGTCGGCATCGACGTCGACGTCCAGCACCCACAGCCCGGCCTTGCCCACCGCCACGCCGATATTGGCGTCCGGCCACTGCTCCCACCACGCCCGGATCTGCGCGGCCTCGGTGCTGGCATCGTGCAGCCCCCGCCTGGTCAGCGGCAGCTTGCCCCGGGGCTTGACAGGAAACACCGGCCACCCCAGCCCGGCATAGGCCAGCGCCGCCGCCATCATCTTGCCGCCGCTCACTCCGCCCCCTCCGGTCGCGCCGTCGCCCGGCCGCTGGCGGCGATGGTCACCACCCGCCACCAATGGCCGCGCCGCACTGTCACCAGCCCTTCGGCCTCCAGCAGCTGCAGCTGCATCGCCGGCCCCGAGGTCGAGGCCAGGCCCAGCAGCCGCGCCAGCTCGGCGTTGGTCGGGCACACCCGTCCGGCCGCCGCCGCCGCCTCCAGCAGGCCCAGCAGCCGCGCCGACCGCCGGTCCGCGCCCGTCACCGCCCGCACCGCTGCCGGCGCCGACCTGAGCGGCGAAATGTGCCCGGTGATGCGGATCATTCCGCCGCCACCCTTCCCGGCACCCGCGCCAGCTCCGGCACGTTGGCGGCCACCAGGGCCGCCGCCACCGGCGGGCACACCGAATTGCCGCACAGCCGCACCTGGCTCGATTTCGGCAGCCGGCGCCCGTTGTGCTCGAAGTCGATGAGGTAGGAGTCCGGGAAGCCCTGGGCGCGGAACAGTTCGCGCGGCGTCAGCATGCGCAGGCCGATGTCGGAGAGAACATAGGGCTCGCCGGCCACGCGCACCGTCACCAGCCCGAAGCGGTCGACGGTCGGCACGGTGTGCAGCGGCTGGCGGCAGTCCTGGTCCTGCCCGCCCTCGCCGTAGTATTTCGTGAGGAAGGCGGCGACGAGGCCGGCATGCTGGCCGCCCGCCGTCACCGTCTTCAGCGGGTCGCGGAGGTCGCCGCGCCCGCCCGTCTTCGACGAGCTGTGCGTCAGATGCGCCGCCACCACCGAATGGTGGTCGACCGTGGTCACCGTCCCCATGGGGCGCTCGACCCCGTGCCCGACCACGCCGCCGTAATGTTTGGCCAGGAAGGCGGCGACGAGAGCGTGACGGTTTTCGGTCGTCTGGGTGCCGAGCAACCCGTCCGCCGGGCAGCCGCGCACCTCTCCAGTCCGCTTTTCTCCGTAGTAGGTCGAGAAGTGAGGCGCCACCAGCGCCAGCTCGCCGCGCTGCGCGGTGGTGATCGTGCGCACGGGCTCGCGGATGCCATGCGCGCGCCGATCGCCCTGGTGCGTCACCGGAATGATGAACGGGTCGGCCGCGGTCACCACATAGCGCATGGTGCCGGCGGCGATCCTTCGCAGCGTCGCCTCGGCCAGCGGTCGGGCCCGCTCGAAGATGGACGGGCAGGGCAGCGACCAGTCGATGATGTCGGCCGCCGTCCGCCACGGCTTGAGCGGGATCGGCCGATAAGACGGATCGTCGGGATGGCCATAGCCGTCCCGCAAAAGCTTGTCAGGAGCCGTATGCGTCGGCGCCGGCCACCGGATGGCCTCGCCGTCGCAGCGGGCGATCAGGAACAGCCGCTTGCGGGTGGTCGGCGCGCCGTAGTCGCAGGCCCGCAGCTCGCGCCATTCCACGCGGTAGCCCAGGCGCCGCTGCTCGCCCACCCAGCGCCGGAAGGTCTCGCCCTTGCGCGCCGGGCAGGGCCGGCCGTCGGCCGTCAAAGGCCCCCAGGTCTGGAACTCCTCGACGTTCTCCAGCATGATCACGCGCGGCCGCAGATGCCGGGGCAGCCGGGCATAGGCCACCACCACCCAGGCCAGGTCGCGCACGTTGCGCGAGCGCGGCGCGCCGCCCTTGGCCTTGGAAAAATGCTTGCAGTCGGGGCTGAACCACGCCAGCCCGATGGGCCGCCCGCCGGCGACCTCATGCGGATCGGCCTGCCAGATGTTCTGGCACCAGTGGCGCGTGCCGGGATGGTTGAGGGCATGCATCGCCACCGCCTCGGGGTCGTGGTTCAGCGCCTCCTCAGGGTCGCGGCCGAGCGCGTCGCGGATGCCCTCGCACGAGCCGCCGCCGCCGGCGAAGCCGACCACGATGATCTCGCCGCCGCGCGCCGGCAGGCCGGCGAGGGGGAACAGAGGGCTCATGCCGCCCCCTCCAGCCGCCGCCGCGCGCCGCTCACCAGGTCCTCGGCCAGCTGCAGGGCGTTGACGCGGGCCAGCTGGCCGCGCCACTC
>CAZVWL010000199.1:0-5600 GCA_964630845.1 uncultured Fibrobacteraceae bacterium | reverse complement strand
GCCGCGCCTCTTCACCTACACGCTGCCCGGCGGCTGGACCGTGCTGGCGGGCCGCAGCGACCAGGACAACGAGGTCCTCAGCCTGCGTCTTGCCCGGCCGAACGACTGGTGGTTCCATGTGCGGGGCCTGCCGGGCAGCCACGTGGTCCTGCAGGTGCCGGACGATCGCGAGCCCGATCGCGACGCGGTGCGCGCGGCGGCGGCGATCGCCGCCTGGCACAGCAAGAAGCGCGAGGCGCGGCAGGTCTCGGTGACCGCGACGCGGGCGCGCCACGTGACGCGGGCGCGGGGGGCGCCGACCGGCACGGTGAACGTGCGGCGCGAGGTCGTCCTGGTGGTCCGGCCGGCCCTGCCCGCCGGGAACCCGCCGGGGCCCGACGGGTATTGACGCCACGGCGGCGCGGGTCGAGACTCCCGCGACCGTCTCACGCCGCCGCGCCGTCGACAGCGGCGCGGGGGCACCATCACGCCAAGGAGGCAGCGCGGTGCGAAGCGCGATGAAGCTGGGCAAGCTCGGGATCGTGGTCGTGGCCCTGGTCGTTGTGGTCGGAGGTTGCGGCGGTGGCAAGCATGTCACCAGGCTCGACCCCGCCGAGCAGATCGACCTGAGCGGCAACTGGAACGACGTGGACAGCCAGAACGTGGCCGCCGACCTGGTGGCGCAGATCACCGGCGCGGGCTGGGTCGCCGATCACGTCGCCGAGAAGGGTCAGCGCCCGGCGATCATCGTCGGCGTGATCCGCAACCGCACGGTCGAGCACATCCCGATGAAGACGCTGACGGCCGACCTCGAGCGCACCTTCATCAACAGCGGCCGGGTGCGCGTCGTGGCGAGCCCCGACGAGCGCGATCAGGTCCGCGAGGAGCGGGCCGACCAGCAGGACTTCGCCACCCCCGAGTCGATGGCCCGCTGGGGTCGCGAGCTGGGCGCCGATTACATGCTGCTCGGCGAGCTGAACACCATCATCGACCAGGAGGGGCGCCAGCAGGTGAAGTTCTACCAGACCGACACCTACCTGGTCGACCTCGAGACGAACATCAAGGTCTGGGCCGGCCAGACCAAGACGAAGAAGTTCGTCAGCAACCGCCGCTACCGCGGGTAACGGCGGCGTCGATGCGTAGCCAGCGTGGCAGGGCCGCGGTCGCGGATCTCGGCGCGCCGTCCGGAGCGGGTCGGCGCGCCGGCGATTGTCGGCGCCGGTCGGCCATCCTGGCGCTCGTGGTGGCGCCGCTGCTCTGCTGCGGCGGCTGCGCGAGCTACTCCACCAAGCTGGCCGACCTCCGACCGCAGCTCAGTAGCGGCGCCTACGACGACGCGCTGGCGACCGTGCAGCGCGGCGCCGGCGGCAAGGACCTCGTGCTGGCGCAACTCGAGCGCGGCATGATCCTGCACCAGGCGGGCCGGTGGGTCGAGAGCAACGAGGCCTTCGCCGCGGCCGAACGCACCGCCGACGAGCTGTACGCGCGCAGCATCAGCGAGGGCGCGCTGTCGCTGATCACCAACGACCTGGCGATCAGCTACCGACCTCGCCCGTTCGAGCTGGCGATGGTGCCCTACTACCGGGCCATGAACTACGCCGCGCTCGGGCAGCGCGAGAGCGCGCTCGTCGAGGCGCGCAAGACCAGCCAGCTGCTGGCGCGTTACGTGGACGCGACGATCGCCGGCATCGAGCGCGGGTCGACGAACGACCTCGAACGCACCCGCAGCGACCCGTTCATGTTCTACCTCTCGGGCATGCTCTACGAGTGGGACGGCGAGGTGAACGACGCGTTCATCGCCTACCGCAACGCCGCCGTCGCCTACCAGGATCTGCAGGGGCTGCTCGGCCTGGAGGTGCCGCCCTGGCTCGGCCGCGACCTCGGCCGCACCGCGCGGCGCCTGGGATTCGCCGAGGAGATGGAACACCTGCGCGAGGTGTGCCCGGCGGTCTTCGCCGCGTCCGACCCGCTGCCGGACGATTGCTGCGACGCGCTGCGTCCCGGTGAGGGCGAGGTCGTCCTTCTCGTCGAGCTGGGGTTCGTGCCGGTTCGCCGCAACGTGCGGCTCGACCTGCCGATCCTCGAGAGCGACGACGACGGCGACCGCGTGGCCTGGGCGTGGGCGGTCTCCTCGCGGGGGCACGGCGCCCACGTGCACGGCGCCCACGTGCACGGCGGGTCGGCCAAGATCAAATACTGGCTGTCGGTCGCCGTGCCGGGGCTCGAGGACACGCCAGCGGCCGTGCGGGGCGTCGCGGCGCGGCCGCCCGGGCAAGCGGCTCAACGGGCCGCCCGCGCGCACCACCCGGCGGCCACGGCCCGGATCACGTTCGAGGCCGAACAGCCCATGGTGCTGTTCAAGACGGTTCTACGTGGCCTCGCGAAGTACCTGGCGACCAGCCAGGCGGACCGGCAGGGGCGCGGCCTCGGCATCCTGGCCAACATCCTGGGCGCGGCGACCGAGACCGCCGACACCCGCGGGTGGCTCACGCTGCCGGAACAGGTGCAGCTCGTGCGGTTGCGACTGCCCGCCGGCGTCCATACGCTGGAGCTGGACCTGCTGGACGAACGCGGCGCCCGCCTGGGAACGGCAACCCTGGGAGACATCGCCGTCAGGCCAGGAGACTGGAGCTTCCACAGCCGACGCGTCTTCGACCGCTGAACCTTGGCAGACGCGGCCGCGTGCGCGGGGTTCGCCGACGTCCTGCTTGGAGGAGCCACCATGCCGTTATCGCTCCCTGCCCTGGTCACCGCGACGCCGGAACTGGCCGCGATGCCCGCCACGAGCGCCCGCTTGCTCGCGCTGCTCGAGGAACCGACCGCCGAGGTCAGCGAACTGGTCGCGGTCATCGAGATGGACCCAGGGTTGACGGCGAACGTGCTGAAGCTCTGCAACTCGGCCTATTACGGCCTGCGCCGGGAGGTCGGCAGCGTGCGGGAGGCGCTCGTGCGCCTGGGCAACCGGTCGGTGATCACCCTCGCGTTCGCCGCCAGCATGGGGCGCCTCTTGCAGGCGCCGGTGACCGCCTACCGCCTGCCGCGCGGCCAGCTCTGGCGCCACAGCCTGGCCGTCGGCCTGCTGTCATCCCGTCTGGTGGCGCCATCGGCCGAAGCGGTGGATCGCAACCGCGCGTTCACGGCCGGGGTCGTGCACGACCTCGGCAAGCTGCTGCTCGACCGTCCGCTGCGCCAGCGGCTGGAACAGCTGCCGGCGGGGCTCACCTGCTCGGGCCTGCTCGCGGCCGAACACGACCTGCTGGGGTTCGACCACGCCGAGGCGGGCGCCGCGCTCGCCGAGTCCTGGAACTTCCCGCTCGACCTCGTGGCGGTGATCGCGCGGCACCACCTCCCGCAACCCCACGACCCGTTGGCGTCGATCGTCGGCCTGGCGGACCTGCAGGCCTCGCGCCATGGCCACGATGCGGGTGCCCCGCTGGTTCTGGTCGAGCAGTTGCAGGAGTACCTCGACGTGCTCGACCTCGATGCGCAGGACGTCCAGACCGGCACCGAGCAAGCCCTGCGGGATCTGGACGGCCTGTTGACCATGCTCGGAGTGTCCTGATGAAGGTGCTCTTCGTCTGCACCGCCAACTCCTGCCGCAGCCAGATGGCCGAAGCCTGGGCCAGGCGCCTGTTTCCCGCGAGCTGGCACGCTCAGAGCGCCGGGTTGCTCACCTACCCGATCAGCCGCCGCACCGAGGCGGTCATGCAAGAGGTGGGGCTGAGCCTCGCCGACCACCGGCCGAAATCGATCGACGAGGTGGACCTCGATGGCTTCGACCTGGTGGTCACCCTGAGCCAGGAAGCTGGGTCGTACCTGCCGGCTCTGCGCGATCCGGACCGCCACTGGCGCCGCCCGTTCCGCGACCCGATGGCGGCCAGCGGCAGCCCGCAGGAGGTGCGGGAGGCCTTCCGCGCCGGGCGCGAGGCGGCGCGCCGGGTGGTGGACGAGGTCCTCTCGGCCTTCGGCGCCGACACGGTCACCTGATCGTTTCGCGAGCCGCCGATCTGTCTTTCAAGCCATTGTATTTAAATAAATTGCGAGGCTTTCGGCGGGAAGGGTGGCCGCTCACGCCATGGTCCGGCAGGGTTCCGCGGGGGTCATCGCCCGGGCTGGAGCCAGCTTTTTTTGAAGGCCATCGGCGCCCATGAACGCGGCCTTTTCCTGCTGTTTACCGGACCTTCGCTTCTGGTTTCCTTTAGGCCTGGACCAAGCCGCGAAAATTTAGCCTTGGCGACCTCGCCGCCGCTGCGGGATATTGTGCCTCCCCAAGGGAATGTGCATCGAAGTTGACAGCAGCCCAACATCTTGGGTTCTGATCGGTAAGTGACAATTTTCCAGGCCATGACAACGTCGCGCGCCGCTTGCGGCCCGTGACCGGCCGTCGGCATCGACCACCACGCATCCAGCCAGGAGCCCGGCACGAGGATCGTGCCCGCAGCATCCAGCGACGACGAAGGAGCTAGAGCGCCATGAACGAACGGTTCGAGAACAAGCAGCTGCAAGCGGCGGCCGAGGACATGCTCTTCGCCCGCCTTCCCGATCGGGATAGCCGGCCGGCCGGCCGCACCGCCAGAGCCGAGGCCGACGAGGTCCAGGGACTGCGCATCACCCGGCGCTTCACCGCGCCGGGCCAGGATCCGTTCGACCGCGTCAAGTGGGAGCTGCGGTCGGCGTCGATCACCAGCGACAAGGGCGAGGTGATCTTCAAACAGGACAACGTCGAGATCCCCGCGAGCTGGTCGCAGATGGCCACCAACGTGGTGGTCAGCAAGTACTTCCGCGGCGGTCAGGGCACGCCCGACCGGGAGCACTCGGTCCGCCAGCTCATCGGCCGCGTCGCCGACACGATCACGGGCTGGGGCCTGGCCGACGGCTACTTCGCCTCGGTCGAGGATTGCGACGCCTTCGGCGCCGAGCTCAAGCACCTGCTACTGCACCAGCACGCGGCGTTCAACAGCCCGGTCTGGTTCAACGTGGGCGTCGAGAAGAAGCCCCAGTGCTCGGCCTGCTTCATCAACGCGGTCAACGACAGCATGGCCAGCATCCTGGACCTCGCCAAGACCGAGGGCCTGCTGTTCAAGTACGGCAGCGGCACGGGCACCAACCTGTCCACCCTGCGCTCCAGCCGCGAATCGCTGTCGGCCGGCGGCCAGGCCTCCGGACCGGTCAGCTTCATGCGCGGGTTCGACGCCTTCGCCGGCGTCATCAAGTCGGGCGGCAAGACGCGGCGCGCGGCCAAGATGGTGATCCTCAACGCCGACCATCCCGACATCGAGGACTTCATCGATTGCAAGGTCAACGAGGAACGCAAGGCCTGGGCCCTGATCGACCAGGGCTACGACGGCTCGTTCAACGGCGAGGCCTACAGCTCGGTCTTCTTCCAGAACAGCAACAACTCGGTGCGCGTGACCAACGAGTTCATGCGCGCGGTGGTCGACGACGGCACCTGGACCACGCGCGCGGTGACCGACGGTCGGCCCATGGGCACCTACCGGGCCCGCCACCTGATGCGCAAGATCGCCGAGGGCACCCACGTCTGCGGCGATCCGGGCCTGCAGTTCGACACCACGGTCAAAGACTGGCACACCTGCAAGAACACCGACCGCATCCACGCCTCG
>CAZVWL010000198.1:3514-5627 GCA_964630845.1 uncultured Fibrobacteraceae bacterium | reverse complement strand
TAGAGGTCGTGGTTGTCCATGCCCCCGAAGGGGCAAGCGAGGGGCCCGTTACATTTTTCGCGGAACAACCCAAAGGTTGAGTAAAACGCCGTTCATGCATTATCTTGTATCATCTGACCCAAAACCCAGTCACAGCGGCCGGAGCCAACCCCCCGTCCGCGATCGTCTCGCGCCGGCCCATGCCGGTAGCGACCACCGCCCGACTGCCGCCGGCAGGGGCGAGGCAGCGGGAGCCCTCACGATGTTCAAGTTCCTTCGCTCGAACGCCAAGTTCTTCTACTGGGTGATCGCGGCGACCTTCGTCGCGTTCATCTTCCTGGCCTGGGGTATGGACATCGCCGGCGGCCGTGGCGGTCCTGGCCGCATGAATGCGGTCGGCAGCGTCAACGGCGTCGAGATCCCGGCGTGGACTTACGACCGCGCCGTCCAGGAGATCCAGGCCGGCATGCGTCGTCAGAATCCGGACCAAGCGCTGACGCCCAACCAGGTCGCGCTGGCGCGCGAGCAGGCCTGGGACCAGTTGTTGCGCGAGCAGATCCTGGTGGCCGAGGTTGAGCGCCTCGGGTTGACGGTCACCGACGAGGAACTCCTGCGCGTCTTCCGCGAGAGCCCGCCGCCCGAGTTGCTGGCGGCTTTCGTCGACGAGTCGGGCCAGCCCGATATGCAGGCGTACTTCAACGCCCTCGGGCGTAATGACCACAACATCAACTGGCCGCAGGTCGAGCAGTGGATGCGCCAGACGTTGCCGCGCCAGAAGCTGGTCCTGATGCTCACGGCCGGCGTTGCGGTGAGCGAGGATGAGGTTCGTGAGATTCACCGCTTGCAGCAGGGGCGTGCGGTTGCGGAGTACATGGGCGTGCCGCTGACGGATCTGGCTGCCGACTGGCAGCCGAGCCCCGAGGAGATCCGAGCCTACCACGAGGAGCACGCGGGCGAGTTCTGGATCGGCGCCCAGGGTCAGGCCAAGATCGTGGCCTGGGAAGTCACGCCGTCGGCGACCGACGTCGCCGAGGTCCGTGCGCTCGCACTCGAGGTCAAGCAGGAGATCGAGTCGGGGTTGCGTACGTTCGCGGAGGCCGCCGCGGTCTACAGCGAGGATGAGGGTTCAGCAGCCAACGGCGGCGATCTTGGCACCTTCGACCGCAACCGCATGGTGGCCCCGTTCACCGAGGTGGCGTTCAGCTTGCCGGTCGGGCAGCTGAGCGACCCCGTCGAGACTCAGTTCGGATTCCACCTCGTCGAGGTGCTCGAACAGGAAGTCGAGGAGGGCGAGGTCAAGCGTGTGCGCGCGCGACACATCCTGCTGCGCGTGACCCCCAGCGAGAACACCCGCGAAGAAGTCATCGAGCGGGCCAGCGGGTTCCGCCGTCAGGTCACGGCGCAGACCTTCCTGAGCGCCGCCGACCGGGACACGACGGCCAAGGTGCTGTCGCCGGCGCCTCTGGGCGAGGGCCGCGACTTCCCTGGTCTGCGGCAATCGGCGGCGGGCAACCGGTGGCTCTTCCGGGCCGAGGAGGGGCAGATCAGCCCGCTCTTCTACACCGACGACCACGTCTACCTGGTGATGTCCGAGGGCATCCAGCCGGCGGGACCGCAGCCACTGGAGCGTGTGCAGGCCCAGATCGAGGTCGCGTTGAAGCGCCGCCAGCAGCAGCAGCAGGCGGCGGCCAAGCTTTCGCCTGCCGTCGGTCGCGTGCAGCTTGGCGAACCCATGGCCGAGGTCGCCGCGTCGCTCGGTCTCGTGCATGCGGTGACCGACACCATCACCCAGAGCAGCAACGTGCCGGAGGTTGGCTTCCAGACGGCGTTCAACAGCGTCGCCTTGCAGGCGCCGGTCGGCAGGCTGATGCCCGAGGTCGTCACCAACCGCGGTGTCTTCGCCCTGAAGGTGCTCTGGCAGGAACCGTTCGACGAGCAGCTCTACCTGGCGCAGCGTGACGACCTGCGCACGATGATCTTGCAGCGGAAGCAGCAGCAAGCGCTCGAGGCCTGGTTCCAGGAGCGTCTGGCGCAGGCCAGGATCGAGGACTGGCGCGACGATCTGATGGCGGGCATCTGACGCGCTGGTGCAACGATCCGAGGTGGATGCAGGCGAGGGCGGACCGAGCAGGGT
>CAZVWL010000198.1:0-3504 GCA_964630845.1 uncultured Fibrobacteraceae bacterium | reverse complement strand
GCCCTCGCCGTATTCGCCACGTCAGTTCTTAGGGGTCGAACGGGTTGCGCGGCTTGCGCGGGCGCTCGCGCAGGCCGGCATCCATGCGATCCAGCCGGGCCTGGCGCTCCTGCTGGAACGTGCCGTCGTCGAAGAGTTGCGCCATCTTCTCCGCCTCTTCCTGCTTGCGGCGATCGAACGCGGCGAGATCGTCGGCCAACGCTTCTTGCGACGACTCCGGCAGGTCCTCCACGCGAAGGTGGTCGCGAACTTCGAGGTGGGTTTCGAAGGCGCTCTCGACGAGCGTCAGCGCGCCCAGCTCCTGCAACCGCGTCGCCTGCAGGCGTATCGTCGCTTCGGGCCAGTCGAGCATCTCGGCCACGTCGCCAGGGCGTGGTGAGCGGCCGTGGCGATGGGTCAGGATCCTGACGGCAGCCAGGATGAGGTGGGCGTCGCGACGGTCCAGCTTGCTCATACGCAGCTCCTTGGCGGCAGATCTTCGCCGCGCAGTCTAGCGCGCTCGAGCCGGGCGCGCAACCGGTGCTGTCGGCGCGTGTCGCCCAGCGCCGTCGCATGCGAGAGCGCCCGGGGCCAGTCGGACAGGCGGTGTTCGTAGAGGATCGCGGCCTCGTGGTGCAAGCGAGGCTCCTCGGGCCAGCGGTCGAGGCCGGCGTCCAGCAGCGAGGCGACCGTCGACCAGTCCCCCACCCGCTTGAGGAGCCGCACGGCGTCGAGCAGCCCGTTGATCGGCAGCTCGCCGACGGCCTCGGCGGCCTGGCGCGCCCAGGCCGCCGCCAGGTGGCGATCGCCGCGCCGTTCGCCCACCAGCGCCCGGCTCCACGACTCGCAAGCCGATCCGGCGAAGACTCTCGGTACCTCCGTGATCTCGTGGGCGGCTTGGGCAACCGCCCCGAGGATGCGGCCGAGGCCGGCCAGGTCGCGCCGGTTGTGGCGCAGGACGGCCGCCAGTTCCACGGGCGCCGTGCCGCGCAGGAATGCATGATAGGTGGCGGGGATCAGCGCGCCCGGGATATCGCCTGGACCGCGCTCGAGGCCGCAGATGTGTCGCTCAACGGTCTGCTGGCGGCAATCGGGCAGACCGCGACCCCAGAGACGGCGTGCCGCGGTGAGCAGGTCCCAGCCGATCAGATGCCCGCAGGGATCGGGGCGGCGACCGAGCAGCGCGCGGGTGCGCAGCAGGGGCAAATCGAACGTGGCGCCGTTGTAGGTGACGGCGACACGGAACCGGGACGAGACGGCGGCCAGGGCCTCGAGCAGAGCCGCCTCGCGATGGGGGCCGGCCAGGAAAAGCTGATGCTGGACGAGGTCTTCCCCTTCCCACCAGGCCAGACCGACCAGGAAGGCGAGCGTGCCGGTGCCGCCGGCAAGGCCGGAGGTCTCGGTGTCCAGGAGCAGGACCGCGTCCCAGTCGACGGCCTCGCCGTGGCCGGAGCGCAGCAATCCACGCCAGTCCGGCACCGGTCCGCTCGGGCGAGCCAAGCCGGGCTGCCGCGTCTCGCGGAACCAGACGGGACCGGCTCCCGTTTGTCTCGGCTGCAGTTCGAGCAGGTCCCGGAGGTACGACTGTTCGTCAGCCGCCGAGGCGGAAGCGCCGTCGTCGGGCAGGGCGGGGCAAGCGTCGGGTTTACGCGCTAGCGGATCGAGTCTGGCGAGGCGCCGCCGCAGGTCCACGATCGCATCCTCGGATCAGTTGCGCGAACGATGGTCGCCGGTGGCCACGCCGGCGACTTCTTCGCCGGCCGCGCGCGCGAGCAACCAGGCGGCGCCGCGACGCGCACGGCCACCCGTCTCGACGACGGCGCCCACGCAGGCCGGGCATCCCCCGGGGCAGCCGCATTGCCGGACGTGCTGCAACGCCGCCAGGCGCACCTCCTCCCATTGTCGGAAGAGGCGCTGCGCGTAGCCGACGCCCCCGGGCACCGCGTCGAACAGGTACAGCGTGGGCGCGTCGGTGAACGGGGCCCTGAGCATGGCCTGGGCCCGCACGTCGCGCACGTCGGCCATCACGAATACCGGCGCCACGGTCGCCAGCAGGTGCGCCAAGCCCTTGAGCGCATCGCCGAGGTCGAGGCCGGCGGCGGTCATGGCGGCGGCGAGGTCGTCCGGCAGCTGCCACCACATGCTCGTGGTGTGCATCTCCATCTCCGGCAGGTTGACCTTGCCGGCCCCCACGTTCTCGTGGGTCCCGAGCTTGATCTTCTTGTACACGGTGACTTTGTCCACCAGCCCGATCTCGCCGACGACGAGCCGACCGAGATAGGTGTCGGGGCGCTCCTGATCGGCGTCGAGCGTGCGCAGCTCGACCTTGCGCTGCGCATCGGTGTAATAGTCGACCTGGACAGGCTGCACGTAGGCCTTGCGGCGCGGCCAGTCGAGTCGGTCGACATGGTACTGCTGCGCGCCGTGCAGGTAGATGGCCTCGTCGTGCAGCATCTCCTGGGCGCTGTAGAGGTCCATCTCGCCGATCACCCGACCGCCGGGCACCGACTGGTCGACGATCACCACGTTGTCGGGCGCGGCCGTGCGCAGGCTGACCTCCTCCGCCGGATACGTGTCGGCGACCCAGTGGTAGCGCCCCTCCGCGCGGTACAGCACGCCCTGTTCGGCCAGGTAGTCGAGGATCTCCGTGACGCGTCGGCCGCCGAAACGTTCGTCCTCGTCGAAGGGCAGCTCGAAGGCGGCGCACTTGAGGTGGCTGGCCAGGATGATCAGGTTCTCGGGGTCGATCGTGCCGTGTTCGGGCGAACGGCCGAAGAAGAAATCCGGGTTGGCCAGGATGTACTGATCGCCGGGCGTGCTGGTGCCCACGAGCACCACGGCCGACAACGCGTGGCGACGCCCGGCGCGGCCGGCCTGCTGCCAGGTTGACGCCACGGTGCCGGCGTAGCCGCACATGATGCAGGCGTCGAGGCGGCCGATGTCGATGCCCAGCTCGAGCGCGTTGGTCGAGACCACGGCCTTGACCGTGCCGTCGCGCAGGCCGCGTTCGATCGCCCGCCGCTCGTTGGGCAGGTAGCCGCCGCGATAGCCGCGCACCTCGCCATCCTTGATGCCCACCTTGCGGCCGGCCTGGGCCAGGTAGGTGAGCAGCAGCTCGACACGCTGGCGGCTGCGCGCGAAGACGATGGTCTGGGCCTGGGCCGCCACGAAGCGCTCGGCGATGCGTCTGGTCTCCTGCACGGCCGAGCGGCGGATGCCGAGTTCGGCATTCACCACCGGCGGGTTATAGAAGATGAAGTGCTTCTGCCCGCGGGGCGCGCCGTTCTCCGCGACCAGCGCCGTATCCTGGCCCGTGAGCTGGGCGGCCAGTTCGGCCGGATTGGCGATCGTGGCCGAGCAGCAGATGAACTGCGGCCGCGATCCGTAGAACGCGGCGATGCGCTGCAGCCGGCGCAGCACGTTGGCCACGTGGCTGCCGAAGACGCCTCGGTAGTGGTGCAACTCGTCGACCACGACGAACCGCAGGTTCTCGAACAGCTTCACCCACAACGTGTGGTGCGGCAG
>CAZVWL010000197.1:0-5650 GCA_964630845.1 uncultured Fibrobacteraceae bacterium | reverse complement strand
TGGTCGATCAGCCAGGTGTTGAAGGCGCGCGCATGCCTGGCGCCGCGGTCGTCGGGCTTCAGCCACTGCATCAGCTTCTGGCGCTTGCCCACAGGCTTGGGCGCGGCCAGCGGCGGCGCCGTGAAGGCGACGAACAGCACGTCGGGTTGGGCGCGTAGCAACGGCAGCAGCGCCCGGTAGGCCGCCTTCGCATTGGCCACCGTGCGTTCGCAGTCGTCCGGATCGCCCGGCTCGCGGCCGGCCGACTCGAAGCCGTTGTTCGGGTAGCAGCTCTTGAAGCAGACGATGCGGTTGGTCTGGCCGTCGGGCAGCAGCGCGTCCTGCCGGGCGGTGCGCAGGATGCGGTCCATGTGCGTGGCGAACTTGGCGCGCCAGTGGCAGATGTCGGTGTCGTTGCCGATCAGCGACTCGTAACTGGCCTGGTTCACGCGGTAGCCGGCCGCCTCGAGCAGCGCGCGCAGGCCGCCCCCGTTGGGGTGGCTGTCGTAGAGGCAGCGCTCGCCCGAGCCGCGCGCGCCGCCGACGCGCTCGCCGGGCGCCGCGAGTAGCTGGCCGCCGCACGAGTGGTGGATCATCAGCAGGTTCACGGACGACCCCTCCGTTGCCGGCCTCGCCGCCGCTTGCGCCTGCCCGGCAGGCTCGGCCGAGGCCGCCCCGATCGGCGCCACCGCCAGCATGACGACGATGGCGACGGCGCGGCGGCACGCCGCCGCGTTCAGCTTGCCCGCGAAACGTCGCATGGTCAACCTCCTGTCTACGCACCGCGCGTTCAGCGCACGAGCATCATCTTGTGCTGCTGCGTGAGGCCGTCCGCGGCCAGGCGCACAAGATAGACCCCGCTGGCCACGGCGCGACCGTCGCCGTCGCGGCCGTCCCAGATCACCTGGTGGCGGCCCGCGGCGAGGTCCTGCGCCAGCAGCCGCCGCACCAGGCGGCCGCGGGCGTCGAACAGCTCCAGGCGCACCGGCCCGGGCCTGGCCAGGTCGAACGCGACGGCGGTCTGCGGGTTGAACGGGTTGGGCACGTTGCCCGCCAGCAGGGTCCGGCGCGGCGGCTCGTCCGCGGCCGTCGCCATGTCGAGCACCGCCAGCAGGTTCAGGCGCCACATCTCGAGCGTGCCGGTGTCGCCGGCGGCGGTGTCGCTCACGAACAGTTGCCACGTGCCCTGGATGGGTTGGCCCACGAAATCGGCGAGCGCGCCGGGGCCGTCGACCGTGAGCGTCTGCGGCCAGTTGCCGATGAGGTCGTGCGCGTTGCCGCCGGTGCGGTTGTGCAGGGTGACGGTGGTGCCGGCGGGGCTGGTCAGGCGCACGGTGAGGTCGCCGATCCAGGTGTGACGGATCTCGATGTCCACCGAGAGGTCGTTCAGTTCGCCGGTGGGGGCCACCACCAGGGAGCTGGTGACGCCCTGGGCGTTGTGGTCGGGGATCGCCACGCCGGGCGCGGCCAGCACCTGCACCAGGGTCACCGGCCACAGCGTGATCTCCAGACCGCTCAGCACCTCGCCGGCCGCGAGGTTCAACGGCACGTGCACCGTGGACCAGCCGGGCCTGGCGGCGGTCAGCACCTGCGGCCCCGCGTACAGGCCCGACAGCGTGAAGTGGCCGTCCGGACCGGTGACCACGCTCGCCGCCGGCGGCAACGACACCACCACGCCGCTCGCATCGCCGCCGCCGTAGAGCGACACCGTGCCCGAGACCACGGCCGTGGGCGCGGGCTCCTCGGCCAGCAGGTAGTGCAGGGCGTTCAGGACCAGCGGCCGGGCGATCGCCGGCGCCAGGGCGCCGAGGTTGAACGCGACGTACACGACCTGCCCCGCCTCGGGCGACGGCGTGTCGTCGTGGACCAGCACGCCGGCCGCGCCCGGCTGGGCGGCGCCTTGCAGCACGACGCGCGCCGAGGGCACGGGGTCGACCGCGTCCTGGTCGGCATAACCGCCGTACGTGAGCATGAACGACGAGGGCAACGGGTGCGGCCCCTGCAGCAAGGGATGGTTCTCTTCGCCGGGCGCCGGGACCAGGGCGCCGGCGTTGTCGGCCCGCCAGAAGCCGGCGTGCAGCACCTCGGACGCGAACTGCGGGTAGCCCGGCGAGACCAGCGCCTCGTAACCCAGTTCGCCGCCTTCCAGCAGCAGCCGACCGCCGGCGGCCACCCAGTCGCGCAGCAGGTCGCGCAGATCCGCGCTCGCGACCGGCGCCGTGTTGTTGCCGGCCGCCAGCACCACGGCGTCGCGGCCGGCGAGGTGGCCCGGCGAGACCGTGCCCGAGGGCACGGTGGTCACGGCGTAACCCGCGGCGGTCAACCAGTCGACGATCGCGTCGGCCGAACTCGTGAGCGCCGTGACGGGCGTCCGTTGCTCGAACACCGGCGGCGGCAGCGGATCCTTGTGGCGCCACGCACCCAGCCGGCTGTCCTCGTCCAGGCCCGCCAGGGGCGACCGGTCGTCGATCACCAGCACGTCGCCGAGCGCATCGACGACCATGAACGTATGCGGGCCGCTGGTCGTGCCGTTGGGCTGGCCGGCGAGGTCCCAGGCGGTCAGCGTGTAGGTGACCGCGTCGCCGGGCCCCACGTCGCCGGCGGCCAGCGGCAGCGGCAAGGCGAAGGAGCCGCCGCCCAGGTCGGTCAGCGGGAAGGGGCCCTGCGGCGCGCCGCCCTCGTGCGCGAAGACCAGCTCGACACGGTCCAGCCCGAGGTTGTCGCTCGCGGTGGCCTCCACCAGCGGCGGCCACACCAGCAGCGACTGCGTGGCCAGCGGCGTGTGCGCGAGGGTCGGGGGTACGAGGTCGGGACCGGTCATGTAGCTGAACGGGGCCGCCGACCCCGCGACCGGCAGGCGGGCGATGACGTCGGCGGTGTCGACCACTTCCAGGTAATACGAAACCGAGGTGCCGGCGGGTTGCGCGGGCAGCGTGGTTTGCCACTGGTCGCCGCCGATGGCCACGAGCGCGGCTTGTTGCCAGACGCCCGCGCCGACGCGCCACCGGACGTGCATGCGTGCGGGGTCCAGGGGCAGGCGGTTGGTGATGGTCGCGGTGATGGTCACCGGTCCGGTGGTGTCCTCGGTGTCGGGCAGGGGCTCGTGCACGATGGTGGCGCCCCAGTAGGTGACGGCGGCCAGCGCGTCGACGATGCCCCAGCCGTAGTCGTTGTCCGGGGCGTGGGCGCGGTCGGCCGTCTCGCGCAGCGCCTCGCGCACCTGCATGGGCGTCAGGGTGGGCGTGCGCGACAGGATGAGGGCGGCCACGCCGGAGATCAACGGGCACGACAGGCTGGTGCCGCTGGCCTGGCCGTAAGCGTAGTCGTTGTTCAGCGAGACGACGTGGTTGCTCACGCCGAGCGCCGTGACGTCGGGCTTGATGCGGCCGTCGTAGGTGGGGCCGGGCGAGCTGAAGTTCGCGAACTGGCCCGAGAGGTTCACCGCGCCGACCGCGATCACGCTGTCGCCGTCGGCCGGGGCGATGATGTGGCCGAAGCCGTTGCGCGAGTTGCCGGCCGAGGTGACCACCACCAGGCCGCGGCCGGCGGCCAGATCGGCGGCGATGGTGGTGACCGCGGTGTTGCCGTCGAGGTCGGCGAACGTGTACCAGTCGTAATAGCCGAGGCTCGAGGAGACGACGTCCGCGCCCAGCGATTCGACCCACTCCAGGCCCGCCACCCACCAATCCTCCTCGATCGGCTGCTCCAGGGAGACGTCCTCGGTCTTGGCCAGGATCACGCGCGCGCCGAAGGCGGGGCCCACCAGCTCGCCCGCCTTGAACCCGGCCACGGTCGACAGGGTGATGGTGCCGTGGTTGTGCTGGGAGGTGGGGTCGCCGGGCTGGTTCTCGACGATCTCGTCGTTGTTGATGAAGTCGTAGGCGGCGATCACCTCGACGTTCGCCAGCGCCGCGTGCGTCAGCTTGTAGCCGGTGTCCAGCATGCCGATGATCACGCCCTCGCCGGTGACGCCCAGCTCGTGCACCGGCGGCACGTTGATCTGCTCGAGCTGCGCGCGGCTCAGGCCGTAGTCGAGGTTCCAGGGATTGGATTTGTCCGCGGCGATCTCGTCGCGCAGGCGCGCGGCCTCGGCCAGCTCGGCGGCGGTCGGCACCGCCTCGCTGCGCCGGAACCGGGCGAGCAGATCCACACCGCGCACGAACGGCAAGGCACGGATCGCGGCGATCTGCGCCTCGGTGGCGTCGACGCTCACGGCGTTCAGCCAGCGCGATTCGCGCCGCACGCGCGCGCCGGTCTGCGCGACGGCCTCGACGTACGCCGCCGACGGCGGCAGGTCGCTGGCGTCGACCAGCGGCTCGCCACGGGGGCGCACGCGCGCGCGGCGCTGCAGGGTTCGTTCGGGCAGCTTCTGCTTCCGGGCGTCGATCGCCGCCGCCAGGCCGCCCGCGGGCGCGCCGCGATCACCGAAGCGCACCCAGACGGTCAGGGTGCCGTCCTCGCGGTGCTGCGGGCGCTGCGGATCGGCGAGCGCGCGTGCCAGCGCGGCGCCGAGGGGAGCCTCGGCCTTGGTCGCGGCCGGGCCGGCCGTCAACGCGGCCAGCAACAGGCAGAACATGAGAAGCCGGCGGTGACGCATGCGGTTCGACTCCTGGGACGGCAGGGGCGCGGCGACGGTTTCGGTCCTGATCATATCACATTCGGGAGCGCGCGTCCGTCCTGGCAAGCGGCCGCGCCGGATATTAGGTTCGACAGAGCTTGTTCAAAGGATATCCACCATGACCTCGTCGACGATCGGTCTTGCGCTCGGCAGCGGCGGCGCCCGCGGCCTGGCCCATTGCGGCGTGCTGGCCGCCCTGACCGAGGCCGGCCTGCCCATCGGCGCGGTGGCCGGCACCAGCATGGGCGCCCTGGTGGGCGCGCTGTACGCCCGCGACCCCGACCCGGCGCGCGTCTGGCTGGCCCTGCGCGCCTACATCGAGGATCGCGAGTTCGTCGATTCGTGGTCGGGATTCGCCCCCCGCCGCGACGATGACGACCGCGCCAACGGTCGCCCCTGGGACGGGCTCTTCGACTTCATGCACCGCGGCCGCGTCGCCGTGCGCACCATGGCCACGCGCTCGGCCGAACCGCGCGAGAAGCTGGCCGGCCCGCTCGCACGCCTGCTCGGCAACACCGGCACCTTCGCCGACCTGCGCCTGCCCTTCGCCGCGGTCGCGCTCGACCTCGCCGCCGGCGGCATGGTGGTCTATGACCGCGGCCCCCTGCTCGAGGCCCTGTACGCGAGCTGCGCCATCCCGGGCGTGTTCCCGCCCGTCGAGCGCGACGGCCGGATCATCGTCGACGGCGGCGGCCCCTACCGGGTGCCGGTCGAGGCGGCCCGCGGTCTGGACGCCGGCTTCGTGATCGCGGTCGACATCCCCAGCTTTCAGGAACCGCGCCTGCGCACGGGGTTCGACCTGGGCATGCGCAGCAACGCGATCACGCGCGACCGCCTCAACGAGCTGGTCTGCGCCTCGGCCGACGCCCTCATCCGCCCGCGGGTCGAGCACTTCCACTGGGCCGACTTCCGCTCGGGCGAGGCGATCCGTGACCTGGGCTACCAGGCGGCCCGGGAGGCTCTGCCGATGCTGCTGAAGCGCTGGCGGGCCCACCGATCGCCCCTGCGGCGGGTCTGGCGCCGGCTGCGGCAGGACCGCGACGCGGTCGCCTG
>CAZVWL010000196.1:0-5669 GCA_964630845.1 uncultured Fibrobacteraceae bacterium | reverse complement strand
ATCCCACTGGCGCAGGCCGTTGTAGGTCGGGTTGACGACCACGCTTGCGTTCGACGGCCGAAACCCGACGGCCTGGCTGTTGTCGGTCGGGAACGGCCACGGCACTCCCAGGCCATGGTGCTCGTTGTTGAAGCCGAGCCAGCGCGTGCCGTCGAACATCGTCATGCCGCCGACGCCGGGTCCGGCGTTGGCGCAGGCGTAGACCGCGTCGCTGAGCGGATCGAGGGTCAGATCGGCGTTGAAGCTGTCGTACTGGCTGGTGTTCGTCACCCGATATCGTTGCCATTGGCCCGAGGTGGCGTCGCGGCGCGCGGCGCCGCCGACGCCGCAGACCCACACGTTGCCGTGGGCGTCGGCGATGACATCGGAGCTGAAGTTCGTCGGGCGCCAGACGCCCTGGTCTTGCCAGGAGGCCCCGTCGTAGCGCCATACGCGGCCGTTGCCGTCGACCAGCAGGGCCTGGCGATCGCCGTGGGCGCGGAAGGCCTGGATCGAAGAAGCGGGCGAGGCGATCGCCGGCTGCGGCGGTGTCACCCAGGTGCCGTCGGGCCGTCGATAGTCGAGCGAGTACACGGCGTTGCCGGCGTTGAAGGTCACGAAGCGGACCATCCAGAGGTTGCCGGCATCGTCGACGCTTTCCTTTCCCGGCATGCCGTACATGCTGCCCGCGACGAAGGTGAACTCCTGATAGGTCCACTGCTGGGTGGTCGAATCGAGGAACACGACCGACGCCCCGTTGTCCGCGTCGCCCCAGACCAGATAGCCGCCGCTGGGCTTCGGCTGGATCGCGACCGAGCTGACGCTCCAGACCCAGATCGGCCAGTTATTGCCACCCTGCGGCGGGTTGCCGCCGGTCCAGAAGTGCCAGTCGTTGGTGTCGGGCGTGTGGCGCACGATGCCGCCCGAGCTGCCGCCGAAGCCGAGGAGCGCGAACCAGAGCTTGCCGTCGGGGGAGATGTCGACGTCGCGGCAGCCGCCGCTGGCCAGGGCCGGGCTCGCCGCGGCGAAGTTCACGAGCGAGGTGGGCCCCACGGCGGGGTCGAACCGCAGCACGCCGCGCCAGGTAGACATCCACAACCGACCCTGCACGTCGCTGATGATGTCGCTGACGCGCGTCGTTCCGGTGAGGTTGGGGTGGCCGATCACCGGGTAGTCGACGTTCGAGATGTTCACCCAGCGGTTCTCGGCCTGCACGAACCTGGCCACGCCGCCCTCCTCGAAAGAGGCGTCGTAGCCGCCGATCCAGGGGTCGCCGTCGGGGCCGATCCAGAGCGCCTGGCAGAAATCGCCCTGGATGCCCGTGTTGCCCGGTCGGTAGTAGCGCCAGGAGGCTTCCTGGGCGCTGGAGACGGCGCACGCAAGGCTCGCGACGATCGCGAGCGCGGCGGCGATCCGAATCGACGGTGCTGCACAACCCGCCATGAGTGGTCACTCCCGAGCCTGGGTTTGGTTCGCTCGCGCAGCCGCCGGCTGCCGCTGGTCCGTTCGAATCGTCGGCGATATCGACCGATATCCTTGTCAATCCTCCAGTTCCACCTCTTGCCAGACCACGCCGGAGCCGACACGTTGGCCACTGAACTTCACGGCGACACCGAGGGAGGCGGCGGCCAGGTCGGCATCGGCGCTGGCGATCACGTCCGGGCGCGGAACCTCCGCCCCTGTCAGTGTCCACCGACGACGGGGGCATCTTGGTGCCCACGTTCAACGACTATGGCAAATCAGGTGGATTGTTGTCTGTGACCTAAGTCACCGCGGCCGAAGCGTTTTTCGTCGCGGCGTACAGGACGCCCGGCCGCCTCACCCACCGGCCAGTTCGCGCAGGAACTCCGGCGACGCGACCTTGATCGAGCCCCTCGCCAGCTGCACGACGCCCTGCCGTTCGAAGCTCTTGAGTAGGCGGCTGACGACTTCGCGCGCGGTCCCCAGTTCGGCGGCGATGGTGTCGTGTGTCGCCACGACCTCGCTGCCCGAAGCGGCGCGTCGCAGAAGATATGCGGCCAGCCGGCAATCCAGGCGCTGGAAGGCGATTTCCTCGACGAGCGACATCATCGATGCGACACGGGTCGCCATCAAGCCGAAGACGTAAGTTCTGATGTCCGCCCGACGGTCCATCCAGGACCTGAAGACGTTACCAGGAACGACGATGGCTTCAGCATCCTCCTCGACCACGGCCGTCGCGGGGCAGCCCGTGCCACCGAGCAGGCTCAACACGTTGATCATGCAGCATTCGCCGGCCGAGACGTGATAGAGGGTGATCTCGCGACCGTTTTCGCCCGAGGTGAAGACCCGCAGGCAGCCGCTGAGCACCACGGCGAAATCGGTTACTTCCTGGCCGAGGCGCAGGAAATGCTGCCCTTCGGTCAGGCGAACGCGCCTGCCGGCGCCTTGTGCTTCGCGGAGTACGATCTCGGATACCGTCACCGTCGCTCGCGATCGTCGAAGGCCCGGCGTCGATGGAGGCGAACATGGTCGTTCATGATAGTTCCTGTCGCAATGGGGTCGCCATGATCTCTTGATCAGCTGCCTCGGTACCAAACCGCTGCAACGCCGTGTGACGCCGGCGTCGTCGTTGGTCATCGGCGATTTACCGAGGCTAACACGACACTCGCGTCACTGACGATACAACACCGCCAGCGCCGCCCCGATCGCCTGCGAAAGATCGCCGAGCGCCGCCGGCACGATGCTTACCGTGTCGCGCTGGCCGGGCCATAGCTGCTCGCGCGCCGTCCGCCGCACGATGCCCAGATATCGCTCGCGGAACGCCACGGTCGTGGCCTCGGGGTCCATCAGGCCGCCGCCGATGACGAAGAACGTCGGGTCGAGCACCATCGCCAGCGTGGCCACGTGCAGGCCGAGCGCCCGCGCTTGCAGGTCGAAGATCTCCAGCGCCAGCGGATCGTCTTGCTGGGCCAGACCCCGCAGCCCGAACGCCTTCTGCTTGAGGCTCTGCGACGACCTCGCCAGCTCGTGGTCGGCATATCGAGGCAGGCGCTCCTCGAGCAGGTACGGCAACCCCGCCAGACTCGTGTACACCTCGACGCATCCCCACGTGCGCCCGCAGCCGCAGGGATACGGCGGGACACCCAGCAGGTGCAGCGGCGCCGGCAAGTGGCCCGCCTCCATGCCGGCGAACGCGTCGCCGTCCAGGGCCAGACCCGAACGGTCGATGTAGGCGCAGCCCAGGCCCGAACCCGGCGCCAGCATGACCACGGCGCCGTCCGCGTCGCCGCGCGCGTGCCGGGCCTCGGCGATGCCGCCCATGTTGCCGTCGTTGCCGACGACCAGCGGCACGGCCCTGCCGGCGCGCGCGGCCAGGGCGTTGCCGTAGGCCGTGTAGACATCGAAGCCGGTGAACTCGGGGGGCAGGTTGGCGGAACGGTCGAACACCCCGTAGCGCTGGAAGGGCCCGGGTATCGCCAGCCCCACGCCGCCGACCTGGTCCCAGCGCAGTCCGTGCTGCTTCAGGTAGGCATCGGCGGCCTCGACCCAGCCGCGCACGACGGCCTCGGGTCCTTGCGCGGCGCCGGTGGCGGCCTGCAGCAACCGGGTGGAGACGGGCGTGCCGTCCTGGTGCACGGCGCCCACCTTGGACGTGGTGGCGCCGCCATCGGTGCCGAGGAAGACCAGGTCGTTCATGCTGCGACTGCGACTTTCGGGCTGGGGAGAAGGGATCGCGGGATAATATAGGTGGTGGGGTGGTTGGTGGCAGGCGGGTGCAGCGAATCGACAATGGCAAAACAGACCGATCAAGTCGTTATTGAAGAGTGCCAACGACCCCTGCCGGTTCCCAGAACCGGTGCATGCAACCACCGGTTTCTTTCCGCCAGGAGCATCGCCCATGAAGAAGGCCCGGGCCTATTCCGCCGCCAGCGCCACCTCGCCGCTCAAATCAGACGCCATCAACCGACGCGTGACCACCGACACCGACGTTTGCATCGAGATCCTCTTCTGCGGTGTCTGCCATTCCGACCTGCACACGGTGCGCAACGACTGGGCCGCCTTCATGCCGACGGTCTACCCCTGCGTGCCCGGCCACGAGATCGTGGGCAAGGTGGTCGAGGTCGGGTCGAAGGTCACCAGCCATCGGCCCGGCGATCTGGTCGGCGTCGGTTGCCTCGTGGACTCCGACCACACCTGCCCCGCCTGCCAGCAGGACATGGAGCAGTTCTGCCCCAAGGGTGTGTTCACCTACAACGCGCCGGACAAGCACCTGGGCGGGGTCACCTTCGGGGGGTATTCCGAGAGCATCGTCGTCGATGAGCGGTTCGTGTTGCGGATGCCGTCCAACCTCGACCCCGCCGGGGCCGCGCCGCTGCTGTGCGCCGGCATCACCACCTACTCGCCCATGCGCCACTGGGGCGTGAAGGCGGGACAGAAGGTGGGGGTCGTGGGGCTCGGCGGCCTCGGCCACATGGGCGTCAAGTTCGCGCGGGCGTTCGGCGCCCACGTCGTGGTCTTCACCACGTCGGCCGCCAAGGTCGAGGACGCGTTGCGGCTCGGCGCCCACGAGGCCGTGATCTCCACCGACGCCGGCGCCATGGCGGCCCATGCCGGCAGCTTCAACTTCATCCTCGACACCGTGTCCGCCCAGCACGACCTCAACACCTACCTCAACCTGCTGACCATGGACGGCAACCTGACCCTCGTCGGCGCCCCCAACCAGCCCTTGCCGGTGTCGTCGTTCGCCCTGCTCTTCGGACGCCGCAGCCTGTCGGGGTCGCTGATCGGGGGCATCGCCGAGACCCAGGAGATGCTCGATTTCTGCGGCAAACACGGCATCACCGCCGATGTGGAGGTGATCCCGATCCAGCAGATCAACGAGGCCTACGAGCGCATGCTGCGGTCGGATGTGAAGTACCGCTTCTGCATCGACATGGCGTCGCTCCGGTCAGCGTAGGGGTCGGCCGGCGTTCGCCCGACCAGTGGCGCATGGTGAGGCCCACCGTCAACGCGCCCGGCGCACCGATGCGGTTCGGTGCGCCGGCGCACCAAGCTTGACAGAGACCTCAACCAGCGCTGGCACCCCGACGCACCACGCGGTACCGTCGGTGCGCCGGCAGCGGCGCCGGCAAGCGCCGGCCGGTCGAGGTACCCGATGGTTCTAGACGCGTCGCCACCACCCTGCGTCCTGTACGAAGACGACCACCTGCTGGTGGTCGTCAAGCCGTCGGGGTGGAACACCCACGCGCCGGCGCCTCACGCCGGTGAAGGCATCTACGACTGGCTGCGCCACCGTGAGCCGCGGTGGGCCAGCCTGGCGATCATCCACCGCCTGGACAAGGAGACCAGCGGCGTGCTCGTGTTCGGCAAGACGCCGCTGGCCAACCGTTCGCTCACGACCCAGTTCGCCGACCGCGCCGTCAAGAAGCGTTACCTCCTGCTGACCGACCGCGCGGTGCCCGCGGCGCCGTTTGCAGTGCGGTCACGGCTTGCGCGCGTGGGCGACCGGTACGAGTCCGGGCCGCAGGGCGACGAGGCCGAGACCCGCTTCGAGCGCCTCGGCCCGGCGCCCGAGGTGCGCGGCGCCACGCTCGTGGCGGGGGTGCCGCTGACCGGTCGTACCCACCAGATCCGTGTGCACGCGGCCGACCGCGGGATGCCGATCCTGGGCGACACGCTCTACGGCGGCGCGCCGCATCGGCGCCTGTGCCTGCACGCGGTCGAGCTGG
>CAZVWL010000195.1:0-5678 GCA_964630845.1 uncultured Fibrobacteraceae bacterium | reverse complement strand
GTTAAGCTCTCGCTGGTGCGCTGACACCGCCAAGGGCCGACGCCGGCGAGGTCGGTCACGCGCGTCGTGCGTGGCCGATCGCCGTCATCGATCACGCCCGACGCCGACCATCCGCGCCAGCACCACCAGCCCCAGCACCCCGGCTGGGACCAGCAGCCACCCGCCGGACCCGGAGAACACCCCCGCACCCGGCTCGCCCCCGGCCAGCGCCTCGCGCCCCCGCAGCAGCAGCAGCAGCGACACCACGTTGTGCACGCCGTGCGCGGCGATCGGCGCCAGCAGCGAACCTGTCCGGTGGTACAGCAGCGCCAGCACCACGCCCAGGCCCACCAGCCCGAACAGGCTCCACGGTTGCCAGTGTGCGACCCCGAAGAACAGGGCCGTCAGCGCCGTGGCCCGCGCGGCGCCCCAGCGGTCTCGCGCCACCCGGAACAGGATGCCGCGGAAGACCAGCTCCTCGGCCAGCGGCGCGGCCACGCCGACGGCGACCAGGGCGACCGCCACGCCCATCGCGCCGTCCGGCAGGTGCTCGGCGAGCATGGTCAGGTACTCGGGCGACGGCGGCCGCAGCCGCGACGACAGCCCCGCCAGCCAGCTCGCCGGGGCCAGCGCGCACAGGCCCGCCGCCGCGCCCACCAGCAGCGGCGCCGCGGCCGGGCGCAGGTCGAACGTGACGGCCAGCGACCCGCCGTGCCGCCCGGCCAGCACGGCGCAGGGGACGACCACGCCGACCAGCGCCGCCACGATCACGGGCACGAAGAGATCGCGGGTCAGGCTGTAGACCGAAGCCTGCCAGAACAGATGCGCCATGAGCAGCATGAGGGCCAGACCGGCCAGCTGCAACGGCGACCAGGCCTGCCAGAGGTCCCGACCGCGAGGTGGTGGCGAGGAATCGAGCGGCACGGTTGCGTGTTCCTTCCTGTACTGGGCGCGAGCCTGGCATTATGATGCGGACGCCGGGGCTCAGCCCAGCACAATCTCGTCGGCACCCACCAGAAGGACCACCGCATGGCCGCGCGCCCCATCCAGGCCGTGATCTTCGACCTGGACAACACGCTGACTGACTTCATCAAGGCCAAGGACGACGCGATCCGCGCCGGCATCGACGCCATGATCGACGCCGGCCTGCGCCTCGACCCCGCCACGGCCCACCGCCGTCTGTACGCCATCTACCAGCAGGAGGGCATCGAGTACCAGCGCGTCTTCGACCGCTTCCTGCAGGAGACGCTCGGCGGCATCGACCAGCGCATGCTCGCCGCCGCGGTGATCGCTTACCGGCGGGCCCGCGACGGCTCGCTCGTGCTCTACCCGCACGCGGTGATGGTCCTGAATCGCCTCCTGCGCGACGGCTACGGCCTGGCCGTGGTCAGCGACGCGCCGCGTTTCGAGGCCTGGCTGCGCCTGTGCCGCCTCGGCCTGCACCACCACTTCGACCACGTCTTCACCTACGACGACACCGGCGTCCGCAAGCCCGACCCGCTGCCCTTCACCATGGCCCTACGGGAGCTGCAGGTCCAGCCGCACCAGGCCGTCATGATCGGCGACTGGCCCAGCCGCGACATCCGCGGCGCCAAGGACCTCGGCCTGCACACCGTGTGGGCGCGGTACGGCGACAAGTCGCCCCCGTACAAGGACCCCGCCCTGGCCGCCGACGAGCAACTGGCCGCCCTGGACGCCGAGTTCGTGATCGACGACCTCGCCCAGCTCCTCGACGTGCTCGACCAGCTCAACGGCGGCGGCCCTGCCTGCCCGGCCCATCCCGTCCAGGAGTGACCTCATGCGCGTCGTGACCGCCCGCCAGATGGCCGCCATCGACCGCGACACCATCGCGGCCGGCACCACGGGTCTTGACCTGATGCGCCGCGCCGGCGCCGCGATCTCCGGCGCCCTGGACGCGGGCGGCTGGCTCGACGCGGGTGGCCCGGTGGTGATCGTCTGCGGCCGCGGCAACAACGGCGGCGACGGCCTGGTGATCGCCCAGCGGCTGGCCGAGGCCGGCCTCGAGGTGCGCGTGCTGCTGCTGGAAAGCCGCGACGCGCTCGCGCCGGACGCCCGCGCCTGTTACGACGCCCTCTCGCGTCAGGTCGCCGTCCACGGCGCCGCGCCCGCCGACTGGCCGGCCCGCCTGGTCGAGCTGGCCCGCGACGCGACGCTGGTGATCGACGCCATCCTCGGCACCGGCATCCAGCCGCCGCTGCGGCCCGACCATGCGGCGCTCTGCCGCGCGCTGAACGACCTCGCCGTGCCCATCGCCGCCGTCGACATCCCCACCGGCGTCGACGGCGACGACGGCGCCGCCGATCCCGACGCCGTCGTGGCCGACGTCACCGTGACCGTCGGTCTGCCCAAGCTGGGCCTGTTGCTGCCGCCGGGACGCGACCACGCCGGGCGCCTCGACGTGGTCGACATCGGTTTCTTGCCCGCGGTCATCGACCGCCATGCCGGCCGGCGCCACGTGCTCGTGCTGGAGGACTACCGGGCGCTGCTGCCGGAGCGGCCCACCGACGCCCACAAGTATCAGCTCGGCGCCCTGCTGGTGATCGCCGGCTCGCGCGCCTACGGCGGGGCCGCGCACCTCGCCGGTCTGGGGGCCCTGCGTTCGGGCACGGGCCTGGTGAGCCTGGCGGCGCCGGTCTGCCTCGAGACGGCCCTGCGCGTGGGCTTGCCCGAGGCCATCCTGCGCCCGCTGGCGCAGACCGCGGCCGGCACCCTGGCGCCGCTCGGGGTCGACGCGATGGCCGACCTGTTGCGGCGTCAGACCGCGGTGGCGATCGGCCCGGGCCTGGGGGACGACGACCAGACCGACCGCTGGGTGGCCAGCCTGGTCGCGGATCTCGACCGCCCGTTCGTGCTGGACGCCGATGGCTTGTCGGCCCTGGCGCGCCAGGGCGTCGACCCGCGCGGCGGCGGTCGCGAGGTGGTGCTGACGCCGCATGCCGGCGAGCTGGCGCGCCTGTGCGGCCTGGCCGCGGGCGAGGTCGTCCAGCGACGGCTCGAGCTGGTGCCCGAGCTGGCCGCGCGCTGGGGCGTGGTGTTGCTGCTGAAGGGATCGCCGACCGTGATCGGCGCGCCGGACGGCCGGCTGTTCATCAACCCCGGCGGCCACGACGCGCTCGCGCGCGGCGGCACCGGTGATATCTTGACGGGATTGATCGGCGGCCTGCTGGCTCAGGGGACGACCGCGCTCGACGCGGCGCTGCTCGGCGCCCTGGTGCATGGCCTGGCCGGCGAACTGGCCGCAACCCGGCACGGCCGCCGCGGGGTGCTCGCGCGCGAGGTGGCCGCGGCGATCGGTCCGGTGCTGGCGACGCTTGCCGGCGAGGCGGACCTCGAGCCTGGCGAAAACGTGGAACAAAGGTGGGACGGACCGTGAAAGTGCTCGGTATCGAGACCAGCTGCGACGACACCTCGGTGGCCCTCTACGACAGCGAACGAGGGGTGGCCGAGAACCTGCTGAGCAGCCAGGTGGACGTGCACGGGCAGTTCGGCGGGGTCGTGCCCGAGCTGGCGAGCCGGGCCCACCTGGTCAACCTGCTGCCGCTGCTGGACCACCTGATGCAGCGCCAGCGCCTGACGCCGCGTGACCTCGACGGCGTCGCGGTGACCAGCGGGCCGGGGCTGATCGGCGCCTTGCTGGTGGGGCTGAGCACGGCCAAGGCCCTGGCCTGCGCGGCCGACCGGCCGCTGGTGGGCGTGCATCACCTGGAGGGGCACATCCTGGCCAACGGCTTGACCGGCGAGCTGGTGTTGCCCGCGGTGGTGCTGGTGGTCTCGGGCGGGCACACCGAGCTGTTCCTGATGACCGCCGTCGGCCGCTACGAGCGCCTCGGCGGCACCCTCGACGACGCCGCCGGCGAGGCTTACGACAAGACCGCCAAGCTGCTCGGTCTGCCGTTTCCGGGCGGCCCGCCCATCGACCGGCTGGCCCGCAACGGCGACCCCGACCGCTTCGTGATGCCGCGGCCGCTCGCGCAGGATCCCCGCCTGGTCTTCAGCTTCAGCGGGCTGAAGACGGCGGTCAAGCAGGTCATCGAGTCCTTGCCGAAGCCCCTGTCCGAGCAGGACATCGCCGACTGCTGCCGCGGCGTGCAGGACGCGATCGTCGACGTCCTCTGCCAGCGGCTGTTCCAGGCCGCGCGTGAACATGGCGTGGCGGCGGTCTACCTGGCCGGCGGCGTGGCCGCCAACCGGCAGCTGCGCGAGGCGGTCGCCGAGGGGGCGGCGCGGCTGGGTCTTCACTTCGTGCCGCCGGCGCCGGTCTACTGCACCGACAACGCCGCGATGATCGCCTACGCCGGCTTCCTGCACCTGCAGGCGGGTCGGCGCGACGGGCTGAACCTCGACAGCTTCGCCCGCGGCGCCCTGCGCAGCTGGGCCTGATCCGTAACGATTCCCGTCCGCGTTTCCTGCCTCCCGCGTCGATCCGGGCGCGCCTCCGGCTGCCTCATCGTGGCACGCCCCTTGCGAGGTCTGCCGGGGGCGGCAGCGCCGCTGCGTCGACATGCCATTCTGCACGCGCGACCGGGAAGGGATGATGGCCGAACCGGCAAAAATCCTCATCGCGGACGACGATCCGCACATCCGGCGGATCCTGCAATTCCTGCTGGAGCAGGCCGGATACCGCGTCCTGGCGGCTTGCGACGGCCGCGAAGCCCTGGCCCTGGTGGTCCAGGAACGGCCGGACCTGGCGCTCCTCGACCTCATGATGCCGCACCTGGACGGTTTTGCCGTGCTCGAGCAGATCCGCCAGGACCGCGAGGTGTGCCGCCTGCCGGTCATCATGCTGACCGCGCACGACCGCACCAGCTCGCGCATCCGGGGCCTGCGCGGCGGCGCCAACGACTACGTGGCCAAGCCGTTCGACCAGGAGGAACTGCTGGCCCGCGTGGCCAACATGCTCGAGACCAGCCAGGCCCAGCGCGAGGCCAACCCCCTGACGGGCCTGCCGGGCAACCTGGCCATCGAGCGCGAGGTGCTGCGCCGGATGGCCGCGCGCGACCGGTTCGGCGCCATGTACCTGGACATCGACCGCTTCAAGAGCTTCAACGACCACTACGGCTACGCCCGCGGCGACCGCGCGATCAGCTTCCTGGCGCACGTGATCTGCGCCGCGGTGGATCGCGAGGGCGAGCCGGGCGACTTCGTGGGCCACGTGGGCGGCGACGATTTCCTCGTGGTCTGCGCCAGCGACCGCGCCGAGACCATCGCCCGCAGCCTCGTGCACGACTTCGAGGCGGGCGTGGCCGACCTGCACGATGCCGACGACCTCGCCGCCGGCTACCTCGAGACCCGCTCGCGCACCGGCGACGTGACCCGTTCGGCGCTGATCACGCTGACCGTCGCGCTGATCTGCGACGTGGCCGGCCGCTACGACCACCCGGCGGCGATGAGCGACGCGCTGGCCGAGCTGAAGGCCCATGGCAAGCGCCAGGATGGCTCGGTGATCGTGGTCGAGCGGCGCGCGTCCGGCCAATCACCCGGTCAGCCCGGCCGGTTGGAGACGCTCCCGCCCGAGCGGGTCGGCGAACCGGACGGCCGCTCATGAGCCGCCGCCAGCGTGCCCGTGGCTGCGCCCGCGCGTCGCGCTTCTGGACCGCGACCGCCGCACGCGTCGCCGGCCGCTGGGACGACCCCGCCGCCTGGCGCCTCGTCTGCGAGGAACTGGTGCACACCTGGCG
>CAZVWL010000194.1:0-5740 GCA_964630845.1 uncultured Fibrobacteraceae bacterium | reverse complement strand
ATGTTCAAGAACTGACCGCCCGCCAACCAGGCGAACCGGAGGTGCGCCGGCGCACCGAACCCCGCCCTGCGCCAGACTGTCCTATTGACCCCCCGCCGGCCACCTGCCATCTTTTCCACGGTTTCCCCGTGAACGCAAGCCATCCTCCAGCGAGTCGCCACGATGTTCGACCGGCATGCCGACCTGAAGATCATCAGCCGATGCAAGCGGGGTGAGGAGGCTGCCTTCCGGGAGATCCTCGCCCGGTACCGCGCGCCGGTCTACAACCTCTGCTGGCGCATGACGCGCAACGAGGAGGATGCGCGGGATCTGGGCCAGGAGATCTTCATCAAGGTCTTCCGGCTGCTCGACCGGTTCGACGAGCAGTACGCGTTCCACAGCTGGCTCTTCCGCATCGCGACCAACCACTGCATCGACCACCTGCGGCGGCAACGGCTGCGTTTCCTCTCGTATGACCGCGATGGCGGGTCGGCGGACGAGGACGAGGTCATGCAGGTGGCCTCCGAGGCGCCGTCGCCCGACGTGGTGCTGCAGCGACGGGAGGCGGTCGAAAAGCTGGAGGAGGTCATCGCCGAACTGCCGCCGCACTACCGGGTGATCACCCTGTTGCGGCACGACCAGCAGCTGTCGTACGAGGAGATCGCCGAGTCGTTGAGCTTGCCGCTAGGCACGGTGAAAGCGCGTATTCATCGGGCGCGCAACATGATCCAGCAGTTGCTCGAGGCGCGGCGTTATGAGATCTAGGAGGGTAGAACCTGGTGCGGTTGCCGCAGAATCGCTGCAACCCTGCATGCTGGCGATACGTAATTCCCAGTACCGGCCGGACCGCCATGATCCCGTTTTCGGTCCTGCCGACGTCCCGGCCAGCCGCCGTATCCGGTGGCGCTCGCACCCGGGACGGGACGGCGGCTGCGCACAAGGAGGGCTCACGCCATGAGCGGCCACGACCATCGCCAGCCCACTGATCTGACCTGTGCCGAGTGCATGGATCGGTTGCCTCTCTACGTGGACGAGGGGCTCGACCGCGCGGACTCGATGCCCGTGTTCCTGCACCTGCGCGACTGTGCCGCCTGCGGCGCCGAACTGGCCCGCCAGCAGCGGTTGCACGGCTTGCTGACCGGCTTGCCCGAGCGCGAGCCGCCGGCCGATTTCGACGCCCGGATCCTGGCGTCCGTGCCCTACCAGCAGTATCGGGACATGGCCGAGCTGCGGCGGCCGCGGGTCGCGGTCCTGCTGGATCGCGAGACCATGCCGGCCTGGGTGCGGTCGCCGGCGGTGCGCACGGCGGGGGCCGTGGTGGCCGCCGCGGCCATCGCCGGCCGCCTCGGCGGGGTGTTGCCGGACGCGGGTCTGGCCGTGGCTGTGATCGGCTTGTTGCCCGAAGCGTTGTTGACCTTGCAGGCGCTGGGTCGGCGTCTGTTGCCGGCCGGGCAGCGGGCCGGGAAAGGTGCCTGAAGCCATGCGGCGTGACCACCGGCACCACCGCGCCTGGGTCCTGACCCGGGCCGGGGTTTGCCTGGTGGTGGCCTCGCTGATGCTCTCGCTCGGGGTGGCGCCGGCCGCTGCGCAGGAACCCACCGGGCGCGCCGCGGCGGACGCCGCCGCGCGCGCGCGCGTCATGGCCGAAGCGGCGCGGGCGCAGGCCGACCAGGCGCATCGCGAGGCCCTGCGCGACTCGTTGCGCGAGGAGATCCGCCGTTACAGCCACATGGTCCAGGCGCTGCGCGACTCGCTCGCCGGGCCCGGTCTGTCGGCGCCGAGCCTGGAGATGGTCGCCGAGGTGGAAGGGGCGATCGGCGCGGTGGGCGAGGCTCTCGGGGCGATCACGGAGCAGCTCTCGGCCCTGCAGCTCGAGGTGCAGCAGGGGCAGGTGAGCCTGCGCGACCGCCAGGGCGGGCGCATTACCCTCGAACTGCCGCCCGACCTGGGCGATCGCATCGGCGAGGGCATCGCCTCGATCACGCGCGTGATCCTCGACGAGATTCCCGACACCGTCCGCTTCAACGAGGGGCGCTCCGGCTTCACCTGGAACCTCCAGGACAAGGGGCTGCAGATCGTGCCGGTGGGCCCGCGGGCGCCGGAGCGGCGCATCGAGGGCGACATCGTCAAGATCCGCGACGACCTCGTGGTGACGGCCGACGAGGTCGTCGTCGGCGACGTGGTCGCGGTGCTGGGCGGCGTGCGCATCGAGGGCCGCGTCGAGGGCGATCTGGTCGTGGTCCTCGGCGATGTCGACCTAGCCGACACGGCCGTCATCGACGGCAGCCTGACCGTGGTGCTCGGCAAGGTGGACCGGGCCGGCCGCGCGCGCACCGGGTCGGTCACGGTCGTCAACCCGGGCATGGGCGCGCTCTGGCGCGGGGAGGCGCCGGGGTCGACCGGGGGCGCCTGGCGGGCGTTCTGGGTGTGGCAGGCCATGTTCGGGCTGACCGTCGGGCTCGTGCTGCTGGTGGTGGCCGCGCTGCCGCGGCGGCGCCTCGACGTGGTCATCGACACCGTCCTGCAGCGGCCGTTGCCGAGCCTGGGCCTGGGGCTGCTGCTCGGCGTGGTCGGGCACGTGGCGGTGCTGGGCATCGCCGCGATCCTCGTGGTGACCGTGATCGGCATCCCGGTGGCCATGCTGCTGTTGCTGGGCCTCGGCCTGCTCGACCTGGTGGCGATCGGCGCGGCGGCCCTGGCCCTGGGCAACCGCGTGTGCGCGGCCCTGAAGCTCGGGTGCGGGCAGCCCGCGCTCGCGGCGCTGGTGGGCTTGCTGGTGCTGCACGCGCCGGCGTTCGCCGCCGCCTTCGCGACGGCCGTCGGGTTGCCGCCCGCGCTGGCCATCCTGATGCTCTGGGTGGGCCGCATGCTGAAGCTGACGGCGTTCGCGATCGGTCTGGGCGCCCTCGTGCTCTGCAAGCTGGGCGCGTCCACCGACGGCGACGAGCACCTCGTCCTGCCCCCGCTCGCTCCCGATACCTCGCGCAGCTGACCCTCGGCGGTGCGCCGGCACACCATCGGCGTGCGACGGTTGCTCTCGCGTCTTGATCTATCAATCCAATTTTAGCTGTGCTATAATCCCCAGGGAGTTGGGGCATCTGGCGCATTGGCCGGTGAGCAGCGGGCCAGGTGCACGATTCGTGCCGTTCCGGTGATTCTTTAAGTTGCGCCATTAAGTGGTTGTCGATAAAGAAATAAAGCCATGAGAATGGCGGGGCTCTCAGGCCGCCTGACGCGCCGGGTCGACGCCCCTCGGCTCGGGTACGCTCCCTGCGTCATTTCACGTCAAGACCAGCCCACAGGGAGCATGGCGGAGCGGCAGGGGGCAAGAGGCCCCGCGAGGGACACGAAGGGCGCAGGACGGCGCCGGAGGGTTCAGGATGACGCAGCACAGCAGCCACGTCGAGACCCGCCGCCTGCGCCGCCAGGGCGCCCAGGCGACCATCGCGACGTTGACCCTGGCCGTGGTGCTGCTGGTGATCCTGGCCGGGCTGTCGCCGGCCTGGGCGGGGCAGACCCTGCACACCGCGACCGGCCTGCGCGTGACGATCCACGACGCCGAATCGATCACGAGCCGCTGGCTGGAGCAGCGCGACGGCCGCACCTGGCTGCGTCACCCCGCCGCAGGTTCGCTGGAACTCGACACGGTGCAGCGGCCGTGGCACACGCTGGTGGCGCTGTCGCCGGCGGTGATCGCCGAGGCGCTGGCCACGATGCAGGGGTTTACGACCGACGTCGACGTCGAGGTCTTCCTGCTGCCCGGTTTCCCGGCGGTCGAGCGCAGCAGCTTCGCCCGTCGCAACGTCATCTTCATGGCCCCGGCGCTGGGCCAGCCGGCCGACCAGTCGGTCGCCTACGTCGTCACGCACGAGATGGGCCACGTGCTGACCTGGGCGGCGCTGGACGGGCGTCCCGCGCGCTGGGAGGCGTATCGCAGCCTGCGCGGCCTCGAGGTGCAGGCCGACCCCGCCCGGATCCCGCACGCCGAGCGCAACCGCGAGATCCTCGCCGAGGACCTGCGCCACCTCTTCGGCGGGCCGCTTGCGACCCGCTCGGGCACGATCGAGAACGGTCGCCTCGCCCTGCCGGAAACGGTCGCGGGCCTGGCCGACCTGCTGGCGGGCTTCCTGGCCGAACCGCATGGCGACCTCGCCGACATGGCCGCCGCGAGCCGCGTGCTGGCCAACCCGTGCCGGGGCGAGGCGCGCATCGAGCTGGTGCTCGGCGCGCAGGCCGCGAAGACGGGCACGGCGACGGCGTCGGTGCTCGAGATCTTCGACGCGCGTGGGCGGCTCGTGCGGCGCCTGGCCGGGGGGCAGGCGCACAACGACCGCGTGCTGGTGACCTGGGACGGCACCCTCGAGGACGGCCGGCGCGCGGCGCCCGGCACCTACCTGTACCGCATCGGTGGCGGCGGCAACGTGGGGCAGGGCAAGTTCCTGCTGCTCGATCGCTGACCGCGACCTTCAGCGCACGATCTCCAGCCGGTAGCGGTCGCCCTTGCGCACCTGGTCCAGCACGTCCAGGCCCGACGTCACCTTCCCGAACACCGTGTAGCGCCCGTCGAGGTGCGGCTGCGGCGAGAGGCAGACGAACCACTGGCTGCCGCCGGTGTCCTTGCCCGCGTGCGCCAGGCCCACCGTGCCGCGTTCGAAGGGCTGCTGCGACCATTCGCTGCGCAGCGTCCAGCCGGGCCCGCCCCAGCCGTCGCCGCGCGGGCAGCCGCCCTGGATCACGAAGTCGGGCACGACGCGGTGGAAGGCGAGGTCGTCGTGAAAGCCCGCCGCGATCAGGGCGAGGAAGGCGCCGACGACGTTGGGGGCGAGGTCGGGCCGCAGGCGGATCTCGAAGGTGCCGCGGTCGGTCACGCAGCGCACGCGGGTCGGTGCGTCGGAGCCGGCGGCGGCGGGCTGTCCGGCCGGGCGCTCGGTGGCGGGCATGGTCTCGCGCAGGCTGGCGGCGCTGGGGATCAGCTCGGGGGCGACCAGGCCGGTGCGCACGGCGGCGTCGCGGGCGGCCAGGCGCAGGCGCAGGTCGGGCATCTCGAAGGCGGCGGTCAGGATGGCGGATGCGGCGGCCGTGGCCGTCGAGGCGTCGGCGTCCGTAGCGCGGCCCAGTTCGGCGGGGCTGGCCAGCGGGTCGGCCAGCGGGTCGGCGGCGCGGGGGTCGCGGTCGGTCCGGGCGAAGAAGAGGCACTCGCGTCGGCGTGGCTCGAAGGCGGCGTGGCCGCCGGCCAGCAGCGCCTCGTGGTCGGCCAGCGCGCGCACGATGGCCAGGCGCGTGTCGGCGTCCGCCGCCTCGGTGTGCCAGGCGGCCAGCAGCGCCTGGCGCGAGGCGGGGCCGGGCAGGCGGGCGAGCACGGGGGCGGCCAGCGCGCGGGCGGCGGGGTCGTCCTGGAAGAGGCCCTGCACGGCCAGCCACCAGGCGAGGCTGGGCAGGCAGCCGGGGTCCAGGCGGCGCGGCAAGACGGTCAAGGGGCCGCCGATCCGGCCGCGGGCCTCGAGGTCGTCCAGCAGGGCGGGCAAGGCGCCGAGCACGAGCGCGACGCCGAAGGGGCCGTGGCGGGCGGCGAGGTCGGCCGACCAGTCGCAGACCTGGTCGTGGCCGGGGGCCAGGCGGAGCAGGGCCGAGAGCGCGCTGCCGGCCACGGTGGGGTCGGGGTCGGCGAGGCCGGCGGCCACCTCGTCCAGGGCGCCGGGGCCGCGCAGGGCGGCCAGGGCGGTCAGGGCGGCGGCGCGCACGGCAACCGAAGGGTCGTCGA
>CAZVWL010000193.1:0-5751 GCA_964630845.1 uncultured Fibrobacteraceae bacterium | reverse complement strand
TGCATGTCGCTGCGGATGGTCACCGTGCTGCCGGGCCTGACCACCTCGGCGATCAACTCGGCCATGTCCTTGCGCACCGCTTGTGGGTCGGGGCGGCCGAAGCGGTCCTCGAGGTCCTTGCGCTTGCGCTTCTGGTCGGGTGTCATCGTCCCTTTACGGCGTAGGGGGCTGTCGGTGAACGCGAGGAACATGGCGGTGCGGCAGTCGACGGCCAGGTGGAAGTGGAAGGGATGGTACTGGCTGAGCTCGAACGATTCGAAGCCGTCGACGGCGATGTCGTCGGGTTGGGGAAGATCCTCGATGAGTTGCTTGTGCAGCAGGAGGCAGTGCCGGCCGAGGCGATAGAGCTGGGTGTCGACGGTGTTCGGGGCGACGTTGATGTCGTCGGCGATCTGCCTGTTGGCCATGCAGCCGGTGGTCTTGGTCAGGAGCTTGGCCAGGACGTCTGGTCGCTTGAGGTAGTAGGTGGGCGAGAAGGTCTGTGAACTGAAGGAGACACGGCAGGCCTTGCAGAAGAACCTGGGGATACGGTTTGGTTTGGCGAGTCTGTAGAACGTGCCGTTTCGTTTGACGGGCCATTCTCCGTCGAAGTCGTTGTGGTAGTCGCACTTGGGGTTTGGGCAGTGAGGTGGCTGCCAGCGGGGATGATAGATATCGGTGATGGTGCTCATGCCCCGGGGTTGCAACCGGGGGGCCAGCAACATTCTTCGGGGCACAACCCATGGTTGAATCTCGTTTTTGGTGCGAATCAATGCTCCCACAAGTCTCGCGAACCTTCGCGTTGTGTATCCGCTTCCTGCCCGACGACGTCCGCGAACCGGTTCTCCTCAGCTACCTGCTGTGCCGCATCGCCGACACGGTCGAGGACGCGCCGTCGCTTGATCCCGAACTCAAACGTGCTCTGCTGGACACGTTCGCGCGCGCGATCGCCGAGCCCGAGGTCGACCTCGGGCCGCTCGCGGTGGCGATGGGGCGGCGCGAGGATGCCGACGCGGTCCTGACGCGGCGCGCCGCGACGGTGGTCGGCGAGCTGCGGCGGCAGCAACCGGCGGTGCAGGCGGCGGTTGCCCGCTGGGTCGGCGAGATGTGCAGCGGGATGGCCGAGTATGCGGCGCGACCGGCGTGGTCGGGCGATCAAGGGCAATCGTTGCGGGGGTTGGCGACGGTGGCGGAGCTGGACCGCTACTGCTACCACGTCGCCGGCACGGTCGGGCACCTTTTGACGGCCGTGTTCACGGCGCTGCGACCGCGCATCGCGCCGGCAACCTCCGCGCGGATGGACGCGCTGGCCGAGGACTTCGGTGGCGGGCTGCAGCTCGTCAACATCCTGGCGGACGTGTCGCGGGACTGGCAGCGCGGCGTGTGCTATGTGCCGGCGACGGTCTGTCGCGAGGCGGGGATCGAGGCGGCGCAGCTGCTGGATCCGGACGTCAGGCCGCAGGCTCGCGCGGCGCTCGCTCCTCTGTTCGAGCTCGCCCGGCGGAGGTTGGAGCGGGCGCGGCAGTATTGCCTGCTGGTGCCGCGGGCGGAATACCAGATCCGACTCTTCTGCTTGATTCCCTACTACCTGGCGCTGCGCACGTTGCGGGCGCTCGAGCAGGATCCCCACTATCCGGCGCCGGATCAGCGCGTGAAGATCGGGCGTTCGGCGGTGTACCGAACGGTCACCGCGGCCAGGCTGTGCGCCGCCAGCAACAGGTTGCTGCGCGCTTATGCCTGGCGGCTCGAGGAGCTGGCCATCTAGGTGTCGAGACAGGGATCAGTCATGGCATCGATCGGTCTTCGAGCGGTCATGGTGGTGTTGGTCAGCGCGGCATAGCATCCCAGACGCGGCGGACCTGGTAGGCCATGATGCCGAAGCTGACCGCCACGTTGAGCGAATCCTTGGCCCCATGCATCGGGATGGCGACCGTCGCATCGCAAGCGGCCAGGACGGCGGGGTCGACCCCGCGCTGTTCGTGGCCGACCACGAAGCAGAGGGGGAAGCGGTAGGCGAAGGCGTCGAAGGGGGCGGCGTCGGGCGAGGTTTCCAGGGCGACGGTCTGGATGCCGCGGGCGCGGATGGCGGCCAGCGCGGCCAGGGGGTCGGGCCAGTGGTCCCAGGGCACGGTGGCGCTCGCGCCGAGGGCGGTCTTCTCGATGTCGGGGCGGGGGGGCGTGGCGGTGAAGCCGCAGAGGTAGAGGCCGCCGAGGCCGGCGGCGTCGGCGGTGCGGAACATCGAGCCCACGTTCCAGGCGCTGCGGATGTTGTCCAGGAGGGCGTAGATGGGGGCGGGGTCGCGAGGGGCGCGGTTGGGCCAGGTTTGCTCGGGCATCGGGTGCTCTCCGGTCTAAACCATCGCCGTCGCGGGCCGATACCGGCCTGGAGCCAGACAGGCCCCGGCAAAGGAATCCCACGCGCCCATGAAACGCAAGACCGTCACCCTCTGCATGATCGCACGGGACGAGGAGACCTGCATCGGGCGGGCGATCAAGTCGGTGCTGGCCCTGGTCGACGAGATCGTCGTCGTCGACACGGGGTCGCGGGACAACACGCGCATCATCGCCGAGGGTTACGGAGCGCGGGTGCTCGACTTCGTGTGGCGGGACGACTTCGCGGCGGCGCGCAACGTGGCCCTGGCGGCGGCGTCGTCGGACTGGGTGCTGGTGCTGGACTGCGACGAGCACCTGCAGGGCATCCGGCCGCTGGAGTTCCAGCGGCTGTTGGCCGACCCGTCGGCGGCCGGGTACCGCGTGCGGCTGGCGGGGGAGAGCGGGCGGCAGCAGACGAGCCTGTTCCCCGCGGTGCGCCTGTTCCGCAACCATCCCGAGGTCCGGTACCGCTACCCGGTGCACGAGCAGGTGTCGCCCAGCTTGATCGGTTATGCCGAGGTCACCGGGATGCACATCCTGGACGCGCCGCTGACCGTGGTCCACGACCAGGGCGGGTGCGACCCCGCCGCGCGCAAGCGCGAGCGCAACTTGCGCCTGCTGCGGCAGGCGGCGGCCGAGCGGCCGGACGAGCCCTATTTCTGCTACCTGCTCGGGGCTGACGCCTTGATGTGGCTCGACGGCGAGGTCTTGCCCGTGGCGGGGTTGCGCGGGGCCTTGCAGCACCTGCAGGCGGGCTGGCGGGCGATCGCGGCGTGGCCGCATGAGCTGCGTCGGGCGCTGCCGTTCGGGGCGCAGCTCGGCCGCGACCTGGCCGCGAGCCTGCTGGCCGATGGGCAGGCGGGCGAGGCGGCGGCGGTGGCGGCGCTTGCCCGGCGTTGCTGGGGCGACAGCGCCGGGCTGGCCCTGCAGGCGGTGCGCTCGGGGCTCGATCAACTCGCGGCGGAGCGCGATCCGGTGCGGCGCGAGATCATCGGCGCCCAGGTGCGGGACGACCTCGCCCGCACGGCCGTCCAGCTGTCGGCGGCGACAGGCTCAGAGACGCGCCGGCAGCGCGCCCAGATGCTGCGGTGCGAGGGCGACCTGGCGCTGCTCGAGGGGCAGGTCGGGGCGGCGGCCGAGGCGTACGAGCAGGCGTTGACCGGCGATCAGGAGCACGCGGCGGCGTGGGTCGGGCTCGCCGAGTGCGCGCGCCTGGCGGGCGACCGCAAGCGGGCGCTGCGGCTGTACCTGCGGGCGGTCACGGCCAGCGAGTGGAGCTTGCGGGCGTGGGAGCGGGGCGGCTCGCTGCTCGAGGAGCTCGGGTTTCACGACAACGCCGAGAGCTGGCGCAGCCGGGTGCGCGATTCCTTCCCCGAGCGGGCGCCGCGGTCGCCGGTGGGCGCCACGTCCTGAGTCGATCCTCTCAGATGTGATCCGGATCGGGCAGGCGCTCGCGCAGGCGGCGCGCGTCCACCAGGGCCGGGAAGTCGTCGACCGCGCGGGCGAGGATGCGCTCGAGCGTGTCCAGCAAGCGCAGCGCCTCGGGGATCTGGCCCTCGGCGGCCTCGATGCTCGCGGCCACCAGGACGGCCTCGGCGCGGCGCGGGTTGGCGGCCAGGGCTTCGCGGATCTGCGTGCGGGCCTCGTCGTAGGCGCCGAGGGGGATCAGGTTGTACGCGAGGTGGATGCGTTCGGCAGCACGCATGTACGGCGCGTAGCCGGCCTCGATCGACAGGCTGCGGCGCAACAGGTCGACGGCGGTGTCGTGCAGGCCGAGCTGTTCGGCGGCGATCGCGCGCATCCGCAGGAACGCCGTCTCGACCTGGCCGGCGGCCAGGGGGATGTCCGGGTACCAGGCCTGGCGGGCGTGGTCGGCCTGCAGCGAATCGAGGTGCGCGAGGGCGGCGATGGCCTCGCCCCGGCCGAGCAGCTGCTGCACGCGGACGAACGCGCGCTCGCGCGGGTCCGGCTCGTGGGCGAGGTAGCGCGTGGCGTAGGCGTCGAGGTGGTCGGTCAGGCGGTGGAAGAAGAGCCGGCTGATGACCTGGCGTTCGAAGCCGCGTCCGAGCGTCGTGCCGTCGAGCACCTCGAGCACGCGGTCGATCAGGTCGATCGCCTTGGGCACCTCGCCGCGCGCGAGGTGGATGATCGCCAGGTTCATCGGCGCGTGCACGAAGTCCGGCTGCTTGGCCATGGCCGTGCGCAGCTCCAGCTCGGCTTCCTCATAGCGGCCGACCGTCAGCAGGACCTCGCCGAGCGAATCGTGGGGGTTGGCGAGGTCGGGCGCGACGAAGGCGTAACGGCGCATGGCGTTCTCGGCCTCGGCGTAGCGGCCCTGGTGCAGGTACAGGTAGCCGAGGTAGTTGTACGCGTTGGCGAAGTTCGGGTTCAGCTTCAGGACCTTGTTCCAGGTGGCTTCGGCCACGGCGACGTCCATCGCTTCGGTGGCGCGGCGGGCCACGCCGCTGAGCACGCCGATGTCATTGGGCGCGCGGGAGACGGCGAGGTCGAGCAGCGAATCGCGGTGGGCGTGGAAGCGGGACTCGCGCAGGCTCGACAGCCGCACCTGCACGAGCAGACGGGCGCGCACGTCGTCCAGGGCGGCGGTCAGGCTGTCGGCCAGCGCGAGGTGGTGCTTCATGCGGTCGGAGCGGCCGACCAGGTACAGCACCTCGCCGAGCGCCGCCTGGGCGGGGGCCAGGTGCGGGTCGAGCGTGACGGCCTGCACGAGCAGGCTCTCGGCCTGGGCCCAGCGGAACGCCTGCAGCTGCCGGTCGCCTTCCTCGTAGGCCTGCCAGGCGGCCTGGTTGTCGGTGTAGAGGATCGACTCGTCGCGGTGGCGCACGAAGATGCCGGCCACGATCAAGAGCGCGGCGACCAGCAGCACGATGGGGGCCAGCGATTTCATCCTGCCTCCTCGATGTCCAGCGGCGCGTGCGCCGGTTGCCAGGCGCCGTCGGCGGCCACGGCCGGCTGGGCGGCGGCGACCTTCAGCGCGATGAGGGTGATGTCGTCCTCGGCGGCGCGGCGGCCGCGGAAGCGCTCGAGCTCGGCCTGCAGGGCCGGCAGGAGCGCGGTGGCGTCGAGGTGTCGGTGGGCGCGCAGGAAGGCGTCGAGGCGCTGGCAGCCGAACTCGTCCTCGCCGTCGGGGCTACGGGTCTCGGTCAGGCCGTCGGTGTAGAGCAGCACGAGGTCGCCCTCGTCGAGCACGACCTCGCCCTCCGGGTAGTCGCCGAAGTCGAAGGCGCCGAGCGGCAGGCCACCCTCGTCGAGCTTGCGGGCGGTGCCGTCGCGAGTCACCAGCACGGGCGCGTCGTGGCCGCCGGTGCTGTAGCGCAGCCGGCGGGTGCGGGGGTCGAGGAAGGCCAGGAAGACCGTGGCGAAATGGCGGCTGTCGGT
>CAZVWL010000192.1:0-5814 GCA_964630845.1 uncultured Fibrobacteraceae bacterium | reverse complement strand
GACCCTTCAGCCGCCTGACGATCACGTACGCCAGGCCGGCGAAGAACGCCGCCGCGAGGCCCGACAGCGCCGGCAGCGGCTGCCAGGCGAACCCCGGCCGGATGACCAGCGCCGCGCCGGCGAACGCCACGCCGAGCGAGATCATGATCGGTCGGGTGAGGCGCTCCTTCAACCACCAAGCCGCCAGCACGGTCACCCAGAAGGGCGAGATCTGCACGAGCAGGGCCGCGTCGGCGAGCGTGAGGTGGCCCAGCGCGTAGAAGTAGAGGACCACGCCCATCAGCCCCGCCAGCGACCGGGCCACCAGCAGCGTCAGGTGGCGCGTGGGGCCGAACGGATTCTCGCGGCGCCGCCAGGCCATCACCGCGGTGATCGCCAGGGTGACGAGGTTGCGGAAGAACACCTTCTGGTGCACCGGCAGGTCGCCGGCCGCCTTGACCATGGCGGCCATCACCGCGAAGCTCGCGCCCGATAGCAGCATGTAGACCACGGCGCGCGGCATGCTGTCCAGCCGGCCGAGGCCGTAGCCTTCCGGGAGCAATTCGGGTCGGGGCGTGGTCACGGGGCGCATGCGGCTCCGGGGTTGCGGGCGTGCGGGCGAGACGGCGCCAAGGTATGTCGCCGCCGGCCGCGAGGCCAGTCGAGGACCGTGCCCTAGCGGTCGGCGAGCGCCGCGGCCAACCTTCGCGTCCCGTCGTCGTCCGGTCCGGCTGCCGCCGCCGCCGCCGCCAAGGCGATCTCGAGGTCCGCGTCGGCGGCCTCGCCCTGCCCGAGGGCCCGCCGCGCACGCGCCAGCAAGACCTCGCCGTCCACGCGGCTGAAGTGGTTCGGCGGCGCGGCGGCTCGCAACACCGGCAGCGCGAGGCTCAAGTGCTCGAGGGCCTCGGCGGGGTCGTCGGCCGCCAGGCGCAGATGGGCCAGATAGACCCGCGTCCAGGCGGTGTGGCCATGGTCGTCCGGCAGGCTGCGGGCCTGGATGGCCAGCGCCTCGCGGCAGAAGCGCTCGGCTTGCGCGCGGTCGCCGCTGTTGAAGGAGGCCTGGGCGAGGTTGGCGAGGGTCGCGGCCAGCTCCGGGTGATCATCGCCGAGGGTCTCGCGGTAGATCGCGGCGGCCTCGGCGAAGGCCGCGCGCGCGCCGTCGACGTCGCCGCTCCACAGCAGCGCGTAGGCGAGGTTGTTCGTGGCCACGCCGATCGAGCTGTGACGCGGCCCGAGGCGTGCCGTCAGGTCGGCGATGGCCTCGCGGTAGACCGGCACGGCCTCGGCGCGCAGGCCCGCGGTCTGCATGGCGTCGGCGAGCGAGATCCGCGTCTGGCCGATCGCCGCATGGCCGTCCGGATAGAGCGCCGAGAAGATGTCCAGCGCACGCTGCGCCGCGGTGATCGCTTCCTCGGCGCGCTGCTGGCTGCGCAGGATCAGGGACAGGTTGCCCAGGTACACGCCCACCAGGTGATGGCCCGCTCCCAGGGCCTCGGCGGCGCCGTCGATCGCCTGCTGGACGGCCTGCTCGGCCTCGGCGAGCCGACCCAGCCGCATCAGCACCACGCCCAGCTCGTTGGCCGCCTCGGCCGGCAGGCGGGACCGCCGGTCGCTCAGCGATTCGCTGCGCGCCAGGGCCGCGCGGGCCAATGGTTCGGCCGCGCGCGGTTCGCCGAGGTTGGCCAGCACGTGCGCCAGCACGATCTCCGCCTCGGCCAGCGCCTCGGCCAGCGGCAGGCTGTCGACCGCGCCGACGGCGAGCGCGGCGCGCAGCGCCTCCTCGGCGGCCGCCCGGTCCTCGCGCGCGAGGAAGTACCGCCCCCGCGCCGTCAGCACGGCCATCAGCTCGCGCGGCTCCGGCGGCTGGCGAGCCTCGACCAGCGCCAGCGCCTGGTCGAGGTGGCGGCCGGCCGCCGGCAGGTCCATCAGGTTGACGTGCGCCAGCCCCAGCGTGCGGTGCAGGGTGGCGGCCACGGCGGGCTCGGCGGCGAGGTCGGACTCGAGGCGCCGGGCCGCCGCGCCGAGCACCGCGCGCAGGGTGGGGTCGCGGGCGTCGTCGTGCAGGGGGTCGGCGGCCTCGACCATGTTGATGAGCGCGGCGCTGACGTGCTCGGCGCGACGGCGGGCGTCCTCGGCCGCGCGCCAGGCCGCGTCGGCCTCACGACGGGCCGCTTCGGCGCGGGCGAAGAGCGCGAAGCCGGTCGCGGTCGCCCCGACGAGCACGACCAACGCGGTGGCGGCCGCGCCCACGGCCACGGCGTGCCGGCGCGCGAACTTGCCGGCGCGATACCGCACGCTGTCGGGTCGCGCCAGCACCGGCTGGCCGTCGAGGTGGCGCGCGAGGTCGTCGGCGAGGTGGCGGGCCGAGGCGTAGCGGCGTTCGGGCTCCCGGCGCAGGCACATCGCCACGATGGCGGCCAGATCGCCGGTCATCCCCGGCGCCATCGTGGCCATGTCGGCGGGCGGCAAGCGACCGGTCAACAGCCGGTGCAGCACCACGCCCAGGCTGTACACGTCGCTGGCCGTGGTCAGCGGGTCGCCGGCCCGTTGCTCCGGGCTGGCGTAGGACGGCGTCATCACCGGCAGGTGACCGAGCGTGACGCCCACGTCCTCGACGACATCCAGCAGCCGCGCGATGCCGAAGTCCGCCAGCTTCACCCGGCCACCGTCGTCGACCAGGATGTTGCCGGGCTTGATGTCGCGGTGCAGGATCGAGTGCCGGTGCGCGTGCTCGACCGCCGCGCAGACATCCAGGAACAGGCCGATGCGCGCGTGCTCGTCCAGCGCGCGGTCGTCGCAATGCCGGTCGATCGGCGCGCCATCGACGAACTCCATCGTGATGTACGCCAGCCCATCGGGGTCCACGCCGCCGTCGATCAAGCGCGTGACGTGGGGGTGTTCGAGGCGCGCGAGCGCCTGGCACTCGACGGCGAGCCGGCGCCGGGCCTCGCCGCCGAACAAGCCCGGCGCCAGGACCTTGATCGCAACGCGTTGCGCAAACGCCCCATCCTCGCGCTCGGCGAGGTACACGCGGCCCATGCCCCCGGCGCCCAGCAAACGCACGAGACGAAAGGCGCCGAGCTGCCGTCCGATCAACGGGTCGACCCCGCCGTCCGCCTCGCCGCCGCTCGACGCCAGCACGCCGGCCGCGCGCGCGGCGGCGCCGGCATCCTCTGGTTCGAGGAAACGGCCTGCCCCGGCATGTGCCGCCAGCAGGGATCGCAGGTCGGCCAAAAGGGCGGGGTCGTCGCCGCAGGCCTCGTGCAGGAACGCCTCGCGCGCGGCGCCGTCGTGTTCGAGGGCGGCGGCGAACAGCTCGTCCAGCCGGCGGTCAGGCATCGCCGGACAGCTCCCGGTAGAGCCAGGCGCGGGCGAACTGCCAGTGGCGTTCGACGGTCCTGGTGGTGACCTGCAGCACCTCGGCCGCTTCGGCCGTGGTCAACCCGGCGAAGAACCGCATCTCCACGACGCGGACCTTCTCGGGGTGGTCGAGCGCGAGCTTGGCCAGGGCTGCGTCGAGGCCGAGCAGGTCGGCCGACGGGGCGTCGCCCGGCAGGTTGAGCAGGGCGTCGGCCTCGAGCCGCTGCCAGCCGCCGCCGCGCTTGTCGCGGCCGCGACCGCGGGCGTGGTCGACCAGGATGCGCCGGATGGCCTGGGCGGCGACGGCGAAGAAATGGGCGCGGTCGTGCCAGCGCGCCCGCGTCTGGTCGACCAGCTTGAGGTAAGCCTCGTGCACCAGGGCGGTGGCCTGCAGGGTGTGGTCGGGGCGTTCGCGGGCGAGCGCAGACTGGGCGAGGCGCCGCAGCTCGTCGTAGACGAGCGGGTAGAGCCTGTCGACGGCCTCGGCACGCCGCTGGCCGACCTCGCCGAGCAGCCGGGTGACGTCGCCCTGATCCAAGGATCTCCTCCTTCGTCCCGATCGCCGACGGGTGCCGACATGATCGGGCGGTTCGGTCGCCTGCGCCATGGCGCCGCCGCTTGACCACCTCCCGCCGCGGGTGGACAATCGGCCGGTCCCCGAAGGGAGGCGCCCGTTGGACAGCCTGCCGATCACCGATCCCCTCCTGGCGGCCACCCTCGACCGGCTCGCCGACCTCTGCCGTCGCGCCGGCGGCCGCGCCTGGGTCGTGGGCGGGGCCGTGCGCGACGCGCTGCTTGGGCACCCGGTCGTGGACCTCGACGTGGAAGTGCACGGCGTCGCGGCCGCCGAGCTGGAGGAATTGCTGGCCGCGCACTTCGAGCTGGACGCGGTGGGACGCGCGTTCGGCGTGCTGAAGCTGCGTGGCGTGCCGGTCGACGTCTCGCTGCCGCGCACCGAGTCGAAGATCGGCCTCGGGCACCGCGGTTTCCTCGTGCGCAGCGACCCGCACCTGGGCCTCGAGGCGGCCGCCTTGCGGCGCGATTTCACGCTCAACGCGATCGCCTTCGACCCGCGCTCGGGCGTGCTGGCCGACCCGCTCGGCGGCCGGGCCGACCTCGCCGCGCGCCGCCTCCGCCACTGTTCGGACGCCTTCGCCGAGGACCCCCTGCGCGTGCTGCGCGGCATGCAGCTCGTCGCCCGCTTCGACCTCGAGGCCGACCCCGCGACCGTCGCCCTCTGCCGCGGCCTCGCGCCGGAAGGCCTCGCGCGCGAACGCGTCTGGCAGGAGTGGCGCAAGCTGCTCCTGCTCGGCCGCACGCCGTCGCGGGGCCTGCGATTCCTGCGCGACACGGGCTGGCTCGCGCTGTTCCCGCCGCTCGCGGCGCTCGACGGCTTGCCCCAGGACCCGCGGCACCACCCGGAGGGCGATGTCTACACGCACACGGGCCTGTGCCTGGACGCGTTCGCGGCCGCGCGCGTCGGCGACGACCACGAGGACCTCGTCGTGGGCCTGGCCGTGCTGTGCCACGATCTGGGCAAGCCGCTGGTGCAGCGCGAGGAACCCGACGGGCGCATCCGCACGCCGGGCCACGCCGAGCAGGGCGAAGACCTGGTGCGCGCGTTCCTGCTCGAGCTGACAGGCCAGCCGGGACTCGTCGCCGAGGTGCTCCCGCTGGTGCGCCACCACGGGCAGCCGGTGCAGCTCTACCAGCAGAACGCCGGCGACGGCGCGGTGCGGCGCTTGGCGGCTGCGGTTGGCCGTCTGGATCGGCTGCTGCGCGTAGTGCGGGCCGACCGTGCCGGCCGCGGCCCCGCCGCCGAACCCGACCCGCCGGCGGCCTCGTGGCTCGAGGAGCGGGCGGCCAAGCTGGCCGTGGCGCGGTCGCGGCCGCCGGCGTTGATCCAGGGCAGACACCTGCGCGCCCGCGGCCTGGAGCCGGGGCCTCGTTACGGCGAGGTCCTCGACGCTTGCTACGCGGCCCAGCTGGATGGGGAATTCCATGACGAGGCGTCGGGCCTCGCGTTCCTCGAGCGCTGGCTGCAAGAGCGCTGAGGCGGGGTCGTCAACCGCCGTTGCCGTTGGCGCCGGGCCATTCCAGGCGGAACGAGGAGTGCAGCAGGTCTGCCGCCAGGCTGGCCCGGACCTGCAGCGTGGGGCGCTGCCAGACGGCCTCGTGATCGCCGTTGTGGTCGGGGTGCCCCAGCTGCGCCGACGCGGCGTCGAGGAACCGTTCGTAGAGGTTGGTGGCGGCATAGACGCCGTCGATGATCTGCACGTCGAGCCACACGAGGCGGCCCTGGCGTTCGCTCAGCAAGAGGGCGGTGCGCCACTGGCGGTCGAGGTTCAGGTACGAGTGGCGGCAGGCGTAGATCTCGATGCCGCCGTCGAACAGGGCCACCCGCGGGTCCTTGCCGGCCCAGTAGCGCGCGTCGGCGGGCAACCGGCGGCACAGACGCCGCCAGGTGGAGACGCG
>CAZVWL010000191.1:0-5939 GCA_964630845.1 uncultured Fibrobacteraceae bacterium | reverse complement strand
CGGCAGACCCGATCACCGACCGGATGCCAGCCCGTATCCGGCGCCCACGTCCCGGCCGTTGCGGGACCATCCTTCACGGAGGCCTCAGACCCATGCGGACCCTCATGCGTCACGCCGTCCTGGCCAGCGCGGTCCTCGTGCTCGGCGCGCTCGTCGCCCCGGCGCAGACCTATCTGGAGCTCGAGGACAAGATCGAGGAGTTCACCCTGGACAACGGCATGCGCTTCCTGGTGCTGTCGGACCACTCGGTGCCGGTGTTCTCCTTCACCACCGTCGTGAGCGTCGGCAGCGCCGACGAAGTGCGCGGCATCACGGGCATCGCCCACCTGCTCGAGCACATGGCGTTCAAGGGCACGAGCACGATCGGCACCACCGACATCCGCGGCGAGCGTCGCGCGATGGAGGCCGAGGATCGCGCGTTCGCCGCCCTGCTGGCCGAGCGCGCCAAGGGGTACCTGGCCGATCCCGCCCGCCTCGCCGAACTGCAGGCCGCCTTCGATGCCGCCAAGCAGGAGGCGCGGCAGTTCGTGGTCAGCAACCAGTACGGCGAGATCGTCGAGCGCCACGGCGGCGTGGGCCTGAACGCCTCGACCTGGGTCGATTTCACGCAGTACTACTACAGCATGCCGAGCAACCGTCTCGAGCTGTGGGCCTACCTCGAAGGCACCCGCATGCACGACATCGTGCTGCGCGAGTACTACACCGAGAAGGACGGGCCGGTGACCGAGGAGCGGCGCATGCGCGTCGACGACAGCCCGATGGGCCGGCTGTTCATGGAGGAGTTCCAGAACCTGGCCTTCAACGCCAACGGATACCGTCATTCGACCATCGGCTACATGTCCGACCTCGAGAACATGACCCGCCGCGACGCCGAGGAGTTCTACCGGCGCCACTACATCGGGCCGAACATCACGGTCGCCGTGGTCGGCGACGTGAAGGCCGAGGACGTCCGCCGCTTCGCCCGGCAGTACTTCAGCAAGGTGCCCGGCGGCGATCCGCGCCCGGTGCTGACCCGCGAACCGGATCAGCTCGGCGAGAAGCGCATGGTGCTGAAGCAGGACGCCCAGCCCATGCTGCTGGTCGGCTACAAGATCGAGGGCGTCAACCATCCCGACTGGCCGGTGTACCAGACCATCGCCGACATCCTGGGGCAGGGCCGCACGAGCCGTCTCTACACCGAGGCCGTCAAGAACCAGCAGAAGGCCGTCCAGTGCATGAGCTTCGCCGGCTACCCCGGCATCCGGCACCGCACGCTGCTGGCGATCATGGGCATCCCCGCCAAGGACGTCACCGCGACCGAGCTGGAGGCCATCGTGCTGGCCGAGGTGCAGCGCCTGGTGGACGAGGGCGTCACCGAGGAGGAATTGGCCGGGGTGAAGCGTCGCGCCCGCGCCAACTTCGTGCGTGGCCTGCAGGGCAACCGCGGCCTGGCCGGTCAGCTGGCCATGACCCAGGCCATGACCGGCGACTGGCGGAACATCTTCCGCGAAGTGGCCCAGATGGAAGCCGTCACGCTGGAGGACATCCGCCGCGTCGCGGCCGAGATCTTCCAGGAACGCAACCGCACCGTCGCCATGAGCGAGAAACTCGACGCCTAGCCGCTGTGAGCGCGCATCGAAAGGACCGATGATGAAGACGCGACGCCTGAGCCTGGGCCTTCTGGCCGTCCTGGTCGCGGTGATGCTCACCAGCAGCATGGCCGCCGCCCGCCAGCCCTGGGACAAGATCAAGATCCCCGAGCTGAACACCTTCGAGATGCCCGCCTACGAGCGGGTCGAACTGGCCAACGGCATGGTCCTGTACCTGGCCGAGGACCGCTTCCTGCCGCTGGTCGAGCTGTCGGCGCAGATCAAGGTCGGCTCGATCTACGACCCCGCCGACAAGGCCGGCCTCGCCTCGATGACCGGCACGGTGCTGCGCACCGGCGGCGCCGGCGACCGCACGGGCGACGACATCGACGCCCTGGTCGAGGCCCGCGGCATCAGCGTGGAGACCTGGATCGGCCAGGCCACCGGCGGCGCCTACCTCAGCTGCCTGACCGAGGACCTCGACGTGGGTCTCGGCCTGCTCGCGGACATCCTGCGGCGGCCGCGGTTCGCCGAGGACAAGCTCGACCTGGCCAAGCAGCAGCAGAAGGCCGGCATCTCCCGGCGCAACGACGAGCCGATGCAGATCGCGATGCGCGAGGCGCCGAAGGTGCTCTACGGCGCCGACCATCCGCTGGCCCGGCACCCCGAGTACGACTCGATCGACGCCGTGAGCACGGCCGACCTGAAGGCCTTCCACGCGGGCTACTTCCACCCCGACCGCATGTACCTGGTCGTGATCGGCGACTTCGCGGTCGCCGACATGAAGGCCCGCATCGAGCGCGTCTTCGGCGACTGGCCGCGTTCCACCAAGCCGCTGCCGCCCGATCCGGACGTGCCGGCGCTGCCGCGCACGGTGAACGTGGCGGCCAAGAGCGGCCTCTCCCAGGCCACCGTGCTGCTGGGCCACCGGGGCATCCGCAACGACCACCCCGACTACGCGGCGATCCGCGTCGGCGCCGAGATCCTCGGCGGCGGCTTCAACAGCCGCCTGTTCAAGGAGATCCGCTCGAACCGCGGCTTGGCGTACTCGGTCGGCGCCTCTGCGGGGACCGGCTGGCGCTACCCCGGCTCGTTCATGGCGTTCACGATGACCAAGAACGCCGACGTCGAGTCGGCCGCGCAGGGCATTCTCGAGGAGATCGAGCGCATGCTCGCCGAGCCGGTGACCCGCGAGGAGCTGCAGGTCGCGCGGGACGCGATCCTCAACAGCGAGGTCTTCGATTACGACAGCAAGCGCAAGGTGCTCGACCGCCTCGTTCTCTTCGAGATGTACGGCTACGCGCCGGACTTCCTGCAGCAGTACCAGGCGGCGGTGCGCGCCTTGACCCCCGCCGATATCCAGGCCGCCTGCCGGCGCGTCTGGCAGCCGGAGAACCTCACCTTCCTCGTGGTGGGCACGCCCGAGGAGTTCGACGGCGACTTCAGCCGGTTCGGCGCGGTCAACCAGATCGACATCACGATCCCGGCGCCCAGCCCCAAGCTGGTGATCCCGGCCGCCACGCCGGAGAGCCTCGCGCGCGGCAAGGCGCTCATGCAGAAGCTGCGCGACCGCACCGGCGGCAAGCTCTTCGCGAGCCTGCGCAGCTGGCAGGAAGAGAGCGTGCTCAGCCTGCAGACGCCGATGGGCGCGATGGACATCACCATCGAGCAGACCGTGCAGCTTCCCGACCACATGCGCGTGGTCACCAAGCTGCCGTTCGGAGAGCAGACGCAGGTGATGGCCGGCGACAAGGGCTGGGCCGCGGGCATGGGCCAGTCCAAGGACCTCAGCGGCGACGAGATCGCCGCCATGCGCGACCGCATGAACCAGGACACGCTGAGCATCCTGCGCCGCGTGGACGAACTGGAGTTCCAGGCGCTCGACCCGATGGAAGCCGATGGCAAGCTCTGCCATCCGGTGGCGGTACGGTTCGGCGACGAGACCACCGTCATGTTCATCGACCCCGCCACCGACCTGCTCGTCATGGTGCAGAGCCCGGGCACGAGCCCGTTCTCCGGCGGTCCGGTGACGCAGAAGGTCTACGTGCAGGGTTATCAGGACATGAACGGGTTCAAGCTGCCGCAGTCGCTGCGCATCATGCACGATGACGAGGACTTCGGCACGGTCGCGGTCAAGCAGTTCCGGCCGAACCCGAAGGTGGACCCGACCATCTTCCGCAAGTAGACTCCAGGGCGAACCCTGGTGCAAGCAAGCGGGCGGCGCCGGCGGCGCCGCCCGTTTCGTTGCCGCCCCAAAAAATTGCGGCTGCTTCAAGGTCCGTCCGGTCGGCCTAGAGGAAGTGCGCGCGTTCCATGAGGCCCGGAATGTCACCAGAGAAGCAGCCGCAATGATTATAGCACAAAAAAGAAGTCTTAATGCAACTAAATGTGTCACGGTCGGCGGAAAAGAATAAACCGAGTCGTTTCCGGGTAGATGTCCTGGCGGGCGACCCCGGTCGGCGGTTGCAACCCGAGGGCCGCCGCCGCGTATCCCATGCCCAGGGGCCGTCGCCGGGCCGCGACGCAGCCGCGAGGAGGTCGGAACATGTTGCTGGATGCGATCGTCGGGCTAGCCGTGCTCGTGCTCGTGCTGGGCGTCGTCGTGGGGCTCTTGAAGCTGGTGTTCGCGGTGGTGCTGCTGCCCTTGAAGCTGGCGTTCTGGCTGGCGCAGGGCCTGCTGGTCCTGGTGATCGGCTTGCCGTTGTTGCTGCTGGGCGGCGTGCTATTGGGCGCGGTGGTGCCCGCGTTGATCGTGCTGCTGGCGCCGGTCTGGATCCTGGGCGTGGTGGCCTGGGCGATCCTCGCCTGACCCTCCGCCGGTCATCGGCATGCCCGGCGGCCGCGCCGGCCCTTTTGTCGGTGCTGACGCTGGCCTTGCTGGCCTTGCCGGCTTCGCCGGCGGCGGGGGCCGACCCGGGCGAGCGCGACTCGCGGTCCGTCGCCTGGCACGCCCTACGGCGCGAGGCCCTGCTGGCCGGCGCGTTCCTGCCGCCCTACCGCCCCGTTACCCTCGCCGAGGCCACCCACGAGCGGTCATCCGGGGACACCGGTCGACAAGCGCCGTACGAATTCGGCGGCCGCGTAGCCCTGCACGAACTCGGGCCGGGCGACCTCGTAGAGGGCGAATCCGGCCTCGGCGGGCGCGGCCTCGTGCTGGTGGTGGAACCACAACTCGTCGCGACGCACGGCCGTCGCTGGGCCGCGCTGACGCTGCGGCTCGCCGGCAGCCTGCACCATGATCGGGCGGCGCCCCCCGCCGGGTTGCTCTACCCGGGCTGGCCGGCCGCCACGGGCCGTTCGGCGACCGGCGCCGTGCGCCGAGACGACCCGGTTTGGCGCCTCGCCGTGCCCCAGGCCGCCGTCGGCGTCCAGTCCGGTCGCTGGGCCTTCTCGGCGGGATTGTTCGCGGCCTCGGTGGGGCCGGGGCTGGACGGCGACGGCTTGACCCTCGGCAGCCTCGCCGAGAGCGTGCCGCAACTGGTGGTGCGCCGCGTCGCGCCGATGCGCTGGTCCGGCCCGCTGCGCGCGCTGGCCCCGCAGCACGTGCTGCTGCGGGCCGGCTGGACGTCGCCTCAGACGCTGCGCTACGAGACGGAATGGGGCCGACAGGAGCGTCGAGCCGCGCCCATGTTCAGCCAGTGGCTGCTGACCTGGAACCACACGGCCTGGTTGCGCACCACGGTCACCCACGCGGCGCTGGCGGCCCCGCGGGCCGGCCACTCGTTGTGGGCCGACCTCGCCCAGATCAACGTCCCCCTGCTGGGCGCCACCTGGAGCGAGGTCGACCATGGGCCGGTGACCGATCGGCTGTTCAGCCTGGCGGTGGAGGCCCGGTTCCGCGCGGCGCCGTGGCCGCTGCTGCCGCGGGCGGCGGGTCGGGTGTGGTGGGAGTACGGGGGCGAGGATTTCCGGCCGCACGACAAGCTGGCGCTGCTGCCGGAGATCGCGGCCCCGGCGTCGCTGATCGGCGTCGAGCTGGTGGACCGCCGCTGGGACGTGGGGGCGCAGTTCCTCGAGACGCGTCATCCGCGGGTGCTCTGGTACAGCAACAGCGGCTTCGCGGAGGGTTACACGCACCGCGGCGTGTTGCTCGGCCATCCGCTCGGCGGCGCGGTGCAGGCCTGGACCGCCGTGGTGCGCTGGCGGCCGGGCGCGGGGCGGCACGAGTGGGACGCGCGCTGGCGCACGGCGTCGTGGCAGGAGCAGCGCGGGCTGCCGGCGCGGGCGCGGCGCGAGCAGGCCTCGATCGGCTGGCGCGCGGGCGCCGACGCGCGCGGCGCGAGTTGGCGGGCGTCGTGCGGGTGGGTGCGCGAGACGGTCGGCGGCGACCGCCTGTCGTGGGCGGTCGGCTCGCTGGAGCGATCGTTCTAG
>CAZVWL010000190.1:1673-5977 GCA_964630845.1 uncultured Fibrobacteraceae bacterium | reverse complement strand
GGTCGCCGGCACGTGCGGCCGGTCGCTGGCGGCCGCGGGCGACATCGGCAACGCCGCGAGCCCCCGCCTGCGCCTCGCCGAGTCGATCGCCTTCGGCCCCGATCTGGTCGCGGTGCGTCGTGAACAGTGGAAGCTGATCGCCCACCGCGATGGCCGCGTGCTGGGCCTGTACGACCTCGCCGCCGACCCCCGCGAGCGCGACGACCGCCACACCGCGGCCCCGGCCGTGCTCAAGGACCTGCAGGAGGCGCTGGCGCGCTGGCGGGCGGCCGTGCCGCCGGCCGCCGAGCGCAAGGGCGACCACAAGCCCGGCGGCTGGGGGCAGGTCGACGACGAGGTGCGCCGGCGTCTGAAGGATCTCGGTTACGGAGAGTAGACCGTAGCTCGACCGTCGCCAGCTTCCTCACCGCCGCAAGAACACCTCCGCGGTGATGCCCTGCAGGCCCGACCAGTCGCGTTCTTCCATCGCGAGCACGGCATGGCACGCCTCGCAGTCCTGGGTGATCATCTCGCCCGAGGGCGCCTCGTGGCGGCCGTCGTGGCAGCGGAAGCAGCCGCTGGTCGAGAACTCGCCGAACTCGTCGAAGTGGGCCAGATGGCTCGGGTACGTGTTCCAGGTGATCTTCATCTTCGGCCACACGTTGCGCTCGAGGATGCCGGCGAGCGTGGCCGCGGTCTGCGGCAGCGAGGCCTCGAGGGCGGCGAGGTCGTCCGGATGCTCGTCGCCGTAGATCTCGCGCAGGCGCGTGGTGATCAGGCCGGCGGAGTCGCCGTCGGGCTCCAGCTCGCGCAGCACGCGTTCGGCCTGGCGCCGCAGCCAGGGCACGGTCGCGTCGAGGGTGCCGGTGGCCAGCGCGAGGTCGACCGCGCGGTGCGGCAGGTCGTAGATGTGGCTCGGGCGGTTGTGGCAATCCAGGCAGTCCATCAGGCGCCAGGTGCCGGCGTCGCCGAACTCGTCGGCGTCGTCGCGCAGGTAGCGGATCTCGCCCTGGGGCGTGCGCTGGACCACCTCGATGATCTCCTCGCGCTTGCCGTCGACGTGGCGGTAGCGGACCTCGTTGCCCGGATCGACGTGCCAGTGGATGCCGCTGGCGGTGGCGTCGGCCTCCGTGTGGGAGGCGCCGCTCGGACCGCCCACGTGCAGCACCAGGGCCGTGGTCTGCGGCGTGTTCTCGCGGTTCGAGGCGAAGCGCTGGTAGGTCACCAGACGCGAGCCGTGGAACTTGGCCGGCCAGTGGCACACCTCGCAGGTCTCGCGCGCGGGCCGTAGCTCGGCGACCGGCGTCGGGATCGGCCGATGGAAGTCGTCGCTCAGCACCGCGAAGACCTGCCGCACGCCCGAGAGCTTGGCGCGCACGAACCAGTCGGCGCCCGGGCCGATGTGGCAGTCGACGCACTTGACGTTGGCGTGCGGCGAACTGGCGTGGGCCGTGGCCTCGGGCGCCATCACCTCGTGGCACACGTAGGAGCAGAACTGGTTGCTGTCGGTGTAGTGGTAGGCCTCGTAGGTGAACAGGCCGAAGCCGATCAGGAACACGAAGGTGCCCGCCGCCACCAGGAAGGCGCGGCGCACGATGTCGGCGCCGCCGAACAGCGCGATGACGTGCTTGCGGCCCTCGCGCTTCTCGCGCGACCGGCGCAGCAGGTTGCCGAACACCAGCAGCACCAGGCCGCCGATCAGCACGATCGGCAGCACCATGAACCCGATCAGGTCCACGTACGGATTCGAGTCGCGCCCGAGGAAGTGATTGTACAGGTAGAGCACGAGCATGCCGCCGAGCAGGAAGACCGCGACCAGGGCGATCATGCTGCCGGCCGCGGCCAGCCAGTTGTCCCAGAAGACTGGCAGCTTGGACTCGAACCACCGGCCGAACCGGTGCTTGAGTGGTCCGCGTTCTTCGCCGTGCCTGGCCATGCGCCTCGACCTCCGGGAAATAGATACCGGTGTGCTCGGGTCTTTCGACAACCATATCAGCCGAGGTCGCGCCAGGCCAGAATTTACGTGGCGTCAAACATGAGCGGTCGGCGCCAGGTCGTTCCTGGCGGCGCCCAGCCCCATCCCCACGATCAGCCAGAAGAGCAGCGCCACCTCGGCGTCCCCGAAGTTCCACTCGAAGAGGCCGGCCACGTTCAGGCCGATCCAGGCGCCGCAGGCGCCCAGGCACCAGGTGCGGGCGAGGTCGTGCGACAGGTCCGTCGCTTCCGGATCGGCGGGCCGACCTCGCCGTCTCCAGCCACCGAGCAGCCGCCACGTCCGCCACAGCCGGCATGCCGTCGCCAGCAGCAGGCCGACCGCCAGCAAGAAGCCGGGCACGCCCCACGCGACGGCGAACATCACGAGGTTGCTGTGCAGGTGTCCCTGGACCTCGACGTCCGGCCGGCCGGCGTGATGGGCCCGGTACGCGTTCTTGAGGTCCCGATCGCCCAGGCCGACGACCGGGTTCTCGCGCCCCCACTGCCAGCCCGTGCGCCACATCAGCACACGCTGGGCGTTGCCGGGATCGGCGGGGTCGAACGCCGACACCAGACGGTCGCGCATGGCGCCCGGCATGAGCACGCCCGCCAGCACCAGCGCCGCGGCCGCCGCCGGCAGCCAGCGCGGGCCCCGCCGAAAACGCCCAGGCGTTTCGGAGGAGGCCGCTGCCCGAGCAGCGGGCGCCATCATGCCGGAACGAAAAGTCAGTCCCGCCAGGGCGGCGATCAGGCCGGCGACGAAGCCCACACCGTACACGCCGAGCAGCGGCGCATAGCCGGCCAGCGGCGCGTCGATCTGGGTGTAGCCGATGTTCAGCCAGGGAAAGCCCGTGAACAGCCAGCCGCGCACCCACTCGGCGAGCGCCCAGCCGGCCGGCAGGATCAGCAGCAGCCGCACCGTCTCGCCGCCCGCCCCGCCCGGCGCTCCGCGCGCGACGGCCCAGGCCAGCGCCGCGGGAAACAGGCTCAGGAAGGCGACCAGCAGCAGCATGACGCCGATCGCGGCCGGCAGCGGCGAATGGCCGAAATAATGGATGCTGATGTAGACCCAGTTCACGCCGATGCCGAACATGCCCAGCCCGAAGGCGTAGGCCAGCCGGAAGGCGGCGCCCGGCGCACGTCCGCGCAGCAGCAGGAACAGCAGCGCCAGCGCGGCGACGGCGAGCGGATAGTGTCCGAAGGGTGCGAAGGCGAAGGGCACGGCCGCGCCGAGCAGGAGGGCCGCCGGCAGCGACAGTCCGGCCGGCAGGGCGCGCGGCAGATCAGTTTGCGACATGGTGTTCCAGCGAACTTGTTGTTGGACCGGAAGGGCCGGTGCGTGTGCCGCGCATGCTAATCGGCCCGGGGCGCGGACGGAAGGCCGCCGCGCCCTTCCCGGCAGTCACCGCTCCGGATCCGCCGCGGCTCAATGCCCCGCGTTCGCCGCCGTCTCGTCCGACGCCGGCAGCACGGTCAGTCCCAGCATGTGCACGCGGCGGTTGTCGGCGCGCAGCACCTTGAACTCGAAATGGTCGATCACCACGCTCTCGCCGCGCTTGGGCACGTGGCCGAAGGCCTGCACCACGCGGCCGCCGATGGTGTCGAATTCCTCGTCGCTGAAGGCCGTGCCGAAGTACTCGTTGAAGTCCTCGATCGGCGTCAGCGCCTTGAGGACGAAGCTGGTCTCGCTGCGCTTGCGGATGAAGGCGTCCTCGTCGATGTCGTGCTCGTCCTCGATGTCGCCGACGATCTGCTCCAGCACGTCCTCGATGGTCACCATGCCGGCCACGCCGCCGTATTCGTCCACGACGATCGCCAGGTGGTTGCGGCTGGCACGGAACTCCTTGAGCAGCACGTTGAGGCGTTTGCTCTCTGGAATGAACACCGCCGGACGCATGACGTCCTTGATGTCGAAGGTGCTGCCGCCGTCGAAGCGGTAGCGCAGCAGGTCCTTGGCGAGCAGGATGCCGACGACCTCGTCGCGGCTGTCGCTGATGACGGGGAAGCGGGAATGGCTGGACTCGATGATGATGGGCAGCATCTCCTCCGTGGTCGCGTCCCGGCTCACCACCACCATCTGCGCGCGCGGGATCATGATATCGCGCACCTGCATCTCGGAGACCTGCAGCACGCTCTCGATCATGCCGAGCGCATCGGCATCGAGCAGGTTACGCTGCTGCGCATCGCGCAGCAGGCCCACCAGTTGTTCGCGGTCCCTGGGTTCGCGCAGCAGCGCCTGGCTCAGGCGGTCGAACCAGGAACGGTGTTGCTGGAAAGTGTCACTACTAGGTCGGTCGTCCATAAATTCAGGTTCTAGGTTCTAGGTTCTAGGTTCTAGGTTCTAGGCATGG
>CAZVWL010000190.1:0-1578 GCA_964630845.1 uncultured Fibrobacteraceae bacterium | reverse complement strand
AATTCAGGTTCTAGGTTCTAGGTTCTAGGTTCTAGGTTCTAGGTATGGAGATCCAGGGTTTTCCTCGGCCCTAGAACCTAGTACCTAGTACCTCCATTCATAAGGGTCGGGATAGCCTAACCGGCTCAATATTTCGGTTTCAAGCGCCTCCATGGCCCCCGCGTCGACATCGGTCAAATGATCGTAGCCGCGCAGGTGCAGCACGCCGTGCACGACCATATGCGCCCAGTGGGCGTGGGGCATTTTGCCCTGTTCGCGCGCCTCGCGCTCCACGACGGGCGCACAGATCACCAGGTCGCCCAGCAGCCGCGTGCGCACGCCGGGCGGCGCCTCGAAGGGGAACGACAGCACGTTCGTCGGTCCGGACTTGCGGCGGTAGGTCTCGTTCAGCGCGGCGCTCTCCTCCGCGTCGACCAGGCGCAGCGTCAGCGCATGGCTGCCGCCCAGGTCGGCGAGCGCCGCACGCGCCCAGCGCCGCAGCAGGGCGTCGCTGGGCTGGCCGTCCGCCGTCGAGGCACGCTGAATGTCCAGCGACAGGCGCAGCGCGGGTGCCGGGTCAGGCGCCATGCCGCCCCTTCCCGCCGTCACTCTCCGCCGTCTCACCGGCCTTCTCGCTGGCGTCATAGGCGGTGACGATGCGCTGCACCAGGGGATGGCGCACCACGTCGTGCGCATTGAAGAAGGTGAAGCTGACGCCCTCGACGTCCTTCAGCACGCCGATCACATGGCGCAGCCCCGACTGGGTGCCGCGCGGCAGATCGATCTGCGTCACGTCGCCGGTCACCACCACCGTCGAGCCGAAGCCGATGCGCGTCAGGAACATCTTCATCTGCTCGACGGTGGTGTTCTGGGCCTCGTCGAGGATGATGAACGATTCGTTGAGCGTGCGGCCGCGCATGAACGCCAGCGGCGCGACCTCGATGACATGCCGCTCGATGAGCTTGGACACGCGTTCGAAGCCGAGCATCTCATAGAGCGCGTCGTACAGCGGACGCAGATAGGGATCGACCTTCTGCGCCATGTCGCCCGGCAGGAAACCCAGGCGCTCGCCGGCCTCCACGGCCGGGCGCACCAGCACGATGCGGCTGATCTGCTCGCGCTCCAGCGCCTGCACCGCGGCGGCAACGGCGAGATAGGTCTTGCCGGTGCCGGCCGGCCCGACGCCGAAGTTCAGATCGTGCGCGACGATGCTGGAGAGATAGCGTTTCTGATTGGGCCCGCGGCCGCGGATCTGGCCGTGGCGGGTCTGGATGGACACCTCCGCCCCCGTCGCCTCGACGACGTCGGCTTCGACGAGCGCCTCCGCGGCCTCGGCGTCGGCCTGCTGCAGGTGCAGATGCACCTGCTCGGGCGTCACCGCGGCGGTATCCGCGTCGACATAGAGACGCTCCAGCACGCGCCCCGCGAGGCGCGCGGCGCGGTCGTCGCCGATCACCTGAAAGCGGTTGCCGCGGTTGTTGATCTCCACGCCCAGGCGGCGCTCGATCTGGCGCAGATGCTGATCGAACTGGCCGCACAGACTCGCCAGCCGGCGGTTGTCGGCGGGCTCCAGAACGAGATCGACGGCGGCGGGTTTGG
>CAZVWL010000189.1:0-6008 GCA_964630845.1 uncultured Fibrobacteraceae bacterium | reverse complement strand
TCGGCTGGACCAACCCGATCCTGGTCGACGGCGAGGCCGGCATCATCGCGGGCCATGGCCGGCTCCTGGCCGCCCGCGAGCTGGGCATGACCACGGTCCCGGTGATTGAACTCACCCACCTGACCGAGGCCCAGAAGCGAGCCTACGTCATCGCCGACAACCGGCTGGCGCTGGACGCCGGCTGGGACGAGGACCTGCTGGCCGAGGAACTGAAGGCCCTCGAGGACCTCGATTTCAACCTCGAGCTGACCGGCTTCGATCTAGACGAGCTGCACGACCTGCTCGACGACGAGACCGTCGAGGACGCTCCCGCCCCGGAGCCTCCCGAGGAACCCACCAGCCGGCCGGGCGACCTGTGGGTCCTGGGCAACCACCGCCTGCTGTGCGGAGACAGCTGCGATCCCGCGTCTGTTGATCGGCTGCTCGGCGGTCAGAAGATCCAACTCGTGAACACCGACCCGCCCTACAACGTGAAGGTCGAGCCGCGGTCCAACAACGCCATCGCCGCCGGCCTGTCCAGCTTCCCGCCGTCCACCAAGAGCGCCGTCGAGGCATCGGACGCCAAGGGCATGCACCACCAGGGATTCGACCTCGCGCGGCACAAGACCAAGTCCAAGCCCACGGGGAAGATGCGCCCCAAGGACCGCCCCCTGGCCAACGACTTCGTCTCGGACGAGGCCTTCGACGAGATGCTCCTGGCGTGGTTCGGGAACATCGCCCGCGTGCTGCAACCCGGACACTCGTTCTACATCTGGGGCGGCTACGCCAACTGCGCCAACTACCCACCGGTGCTGAAGGCCTGTGGCCTGTACTTCAGCCAGGCGATCATCTGGGTGAAGGAGCACCCCGTGCTCACCCGCAAGGACTTCATGGGCAACCATGAGTGGTGCCAGCCGCCGGAAACCCAGGTCCTCACCCCGGAGGGGTCGACTGCGATCGCCAGCCTGCGTGACGGGGACCGGGTCGTCACGTTCAGCCGTCATCACAACGCGATCCTCGGCCGGAGGAGCGGATTCCCTGTGCGTGTCAGCAAACGCCGGTACGAGGGTGAGATGTTCGCCGTCACGGTCGGCAGCTGCGTGACCCGCGCGACCGATGGCCACCTGTGGACCGCCCGGATGACCTCCGAAGCGAGGGGTCGCTGGTGCGTGTACCTGATGCGTCGCGGCTCCTGGTGGCGCGTGGGCAAGTCCAAGCTCTACACCACGTGGGGATTCGGACCCAAGCAAAGGCTCTCGAAGGAAGAAGCCGACGAGGCGTGGATCCTCAGCGTTCACAACTCCAACGTCGAGGCCACCGTTGCCGAGCAGATGATCACCGTGCGCTACGGCATTCCGACCACGTTCTGGACCCCTTGCGCGTCCACGAAGCGCACGTCTTCGCAGATCGCGAGCATGTACGACGCCCTCGATTCGAATCTGCTGTGCGCCAGTGCATTCCGGGCGCTGCTGGATCACCATCGGCGCATCGAGCACCCGCTTCTGCGTCGCGAGGAGTCCCGAGAGAAGGTCGGCGCCAGGGTCCCGTTCATCGTGCGCAGCTGCAACCTGCTGCCCGAGGTCATGGCCGTTCCCATTCCGACCCTGGGCCTGGAGTTCGACTGGCAGCCCATCGACGAGGTCGCCACCGAGCGCTTCGACGGCGAGGTCTACTCCCTGGATGTCGAGAAGCACCACCACTACGTGGCGGACGGAATCGTGACGCACAACTGCTTCTACGGCTGGCGCGAAGGGGCAGGCCACAACTTCTACGGCCCGACCAATGCCGTCGACGTCTGGGCGGTCAAGAAGGTTAACCCACAGCAAATGATCCATTTAACCGAGAAACCAATCGAGCTCGCTGTGCGCGCCATCCAGTACTCGTCCAAGCCCGGCCAGAACGTGCTCGACCTGTTCGGCGGCAGCGGCTCGACCCTAATGGGCGCCGAGCAGACCGGACGGCATGCCTATCTCATGGAACTCGACCCCGCCTACACGGACGTGATCGTGATGCGCTGGCAAGAAGCCACCGGCCAGAAGGCCACGCTCGACGGCGACGGCCGGACGTTCGACGAGATCGCCGCCGACCGCAGGGCCGACCAGGATGAGTAGGCGGTGGCCAGCGGAGCGAAGAAGGAGCTGATCTCCCAGCGCGAGTACGCCCGCAGGCGCGGCGTGACCCACGTCGCGGTTCAGCGTGCCGTGAAGGCGGGCCGCATCTCCACCGTGAACGGGAAGATCGACCCTGCGCTCGCCGACCAGCAGTGGCAGGAGAACACCGACCAGAGCAAGCCCCGCAACCTGATCACGGGCAACCCCAAGCAGACCAAGACCCCGGGCGAGCCTTCCGAACCCATGGACATGGGCGGAGCCGATGAGGTCATCGGCGGCCCATCGACGGCCACGGGCTACGCCAAGGCCCGCGCCGCACGCGAGCTGTACCAGGCGCAGCTGGCGAAGCTCGAACTGGACCGCAAGCGCGGCACCCTCGTGCGCGCCGACGAGGTGCGTCTCGGCGCGTTCAACATGGCCCGCAAGGCGCGCGACCAGTTGATCGCCCTGCCCGAGCGCCTGGCCTCCGTCCTGGCCGCGGTCGAGGAACCCGCCGAGGTCCAGCGCATCCTCGAGGAAGAGATCGAGCGGATCTGCCAGGAGATCGCGGATGCAGAACGGCCGTGACACCTACGAGACCGCCTACCGGGCGGGCTGGCGGCCGGAACCGCGGCTGACGGTCAGCGAGTGGGCCGACGAGCACCGCGTGCTGGGCAACCGCTCGGGCCATGCCGCGGTGCACTGGCACACCGACACCACGCCCTACCTGCGCGAGATCATGGACGCTCTAGGTCCGAGGTCGCCGGCCCGCCGCGTCGTGTTCATGAAGGGCTCGCAGCTGGGCGGCACCGAGGCCGGCAACAACTGGCTCGGGTATGTGATGCACCATGCGCCCGGGCCGATCCTCGTTCTGCGCCCCACCGTGGACGAAGCCCGGCGGTTCAGTCGGCAGCGTCTCGATCCCATGATCTCCACCACGCCGGTGCTGCACGAGCTGGTGCGCGAGGCGCGGTCACGCGACGGCGGCAACAGCCTCCTGATCAAGGAATTCCCCGGCGGCGTGCTGTTCCTGACCGGATCGAACTCCGCAACCGGCGTCAAGTCGATGCCGATCCGCTGGCTCTTCTGCGACGAGATCGACGAGTACCCGGGCGACGTGGACGGCCAGGGCGACCCGATCGCGCTTGCGGAGAAGCGCACCACCGGCCCCCTCTACTCCCGCCGCAAGGTGTTCCTGGTCTCGACGCCCACGATCAAGGGCATCTCCCGGATCGAGCGGGAATTCCTCGCGTCGGACCAGCGGCGGTACTTCATCCCCTGCCCCGAGTGCGGCCACTTCGACTGGATGCGCTGGGAGAACATCCGCTGGCGCGACGACGACCCCAAGACCGCCGCCTTGGCCTGCGTCCACTGCGGCGTCCTGATCGAGGAGCGCTTCAAACCCCAGATGCTCACCCAAGGCCAGTGGCGTCCCACCGCCAAGGGCAACGGCGAGACGATCGGGTTCCATCTGTCCAGCCTCTACTCGCCGCTGGGCTGGCTGCCGTGGTCGGCCACCGTCGCTGAATTCGTGGAGTCCAAGGAGAACCCGCTCCGGCTGAAGAACTGGGTCAACAGCGTGCTGGGTGAGACCTGGGAAGAGCGCGGGGAGACCGTCGACCCAGACAGTCTGCTGGCCCGGGCGGAACGATACGAAGCCGAGGTGCCCACCGGCGTGGGCGTGCTCGTGGCCGCGGTCGATGTGCAGGGTGACCGCCTCGAGTGCGCCGTGAAGGGGTACGGCGCCGCTGAGGAGTCCTGGCTCGTCGCCTTCTCCCAGTTCCACGGCGATCCGGGGCGCGACCAGGTCTGGCTCGACCTCGACCGCTTCCTGCGAACCGAGTTCACCCACGAGAGCGGCCAGAAGGTCCCGATCTCCTGCGTCGCCGTCGACAGCGGCGGTCACCACTCCGAACAGGTCTACCGGTTCTGCCGCGCCCGGATCGACCGGCGCGTGTTCGCCGTCCGTGGTGGCTCCGAACGGGGCAAGCCGCTCGTGGGACGCCCATCCGATCACAACCGCTACCGGGCGAAGCTGTTCACCCTCTGCGTCGACACCGGCAAGGAGATCGTCTACTCGCGGCTGCGCATCGGGTCGCCGGGACCCGGCTACTGCCACCTGCCCGAGTGGATCGACGAGGAGTACATCGCCCAGCTGACCGCCGAGAAGGCCATCCGCAAGTGGATCAAGAACCGCGGCACGGTCCGCGAGTGGGTCAAGACCCGCGATCGCAACGAGGCCCTCGACCTCGAGGTCTACTGCCTGGCCGCCCTCTACATCCTGGGGCCCGCGTTCGTGAAGTCCCTGCCCGAGCGCGCGGCGGCCCTGGCCAACCTGCGCGAGGTGCCCGTCGCGGCCGAGCCGGAGCCGAGCATGCCTTTGCGGCGCCCCCGGGGGTGGATCGATGGCTGGCGAGGGTAGCCGGGACCGATCCCGGCCGGGACGTGGCCTTCAGAAACGCCAGATTCTGGCCCCAATCCGCCAATCCGTCCGCAGCCATAATGCACTGATAATAATGCACTTACTGGCCGATTCGCCTTCCCATTCGGCCGCGAAAGCTCGTCACTGTCAGTGCGGCGGGCATTGGGCCCGGCGCCCCGAAAGGAGCACATCATGACGGTCAACGAGATGATCGAACGCCTGCAGGAGGCCGCCGGCGACGGGTTCGGCGATTGCGAGGTGCGCCTCGCCTTCCAGCCCAGCTGGCCGCTGCAATTCACCGTCGCCGGGATCGCCACGCCGGACGACGAGTCCCGCGCCCAAGGCGAACCCGACGAAGAACCCGATGACGCCGCCTCGGTGGTCTACCTCGTCGAGGGTGGCCACCCGCACGACGACTCCCCCTACGCGCCGGCCTGGGCCTTCGCCGCGGCGCAGTGAGGAGGTCGGCCCCATGTCGAAGAACCATGACCGCCCCGCCCGGCTCCGCTTCAGCGACGGGATGGAGTTCGACCTCAACGGCGACCTGCGGGTCGTTCACCGGCGCGACGGCTGGTACGTCGTCGGCCGGGGGATCCTCATCCCCGTCGCCGATCGCGAAGAAGGCGACCGCACGGTCGCGCAGATGACGAACGAAGGAGGCAGCGACGATGCGCTACGGACCTGATGACAAGTTCTGGGTCGTGGTCGACCCGAAGCCCCACAGCACGCTCGATGACCTCGTGTTCGAGGCCTCGTTGCGTGACCTCGATCTGCAGTTCAAAGGCGGACTGCAGATCGACGAGAACCCGACCCTGATCACCGACCGGCAGGAGGCGCGTCTCGAAGCCTACGGACGGCTGACCGCCATGCGGGCCAGCCAAGCCATCCTGCGCGCCGGCCGCGAGAACCCCGACACCAGGATCGACCGCGTCGAGATCTACGGCGCTGACGGGACGCTGGTGTTCGCGGCGGACATCCCGCAGGAGGTGGACTGACATGGCGAAGACCGCGACACCCCGGTTTGGCCTGAAGGCCCATCAGGTGTTCTGGAACGAGCGGGGCAGCATCGTCTGCGCCTGCTGCCACATCCCGTACCCCGGGTCCGACACCTGGATCTGGGAGCGGTGGGAAGAGATCACGCCCGCTGACATGACGGAGATCGACCGCCAGGGCGGGCGCGTGGCGTGCGAGGGCTGCGGCAAGGAGCCCAGCCGGATCGTGCGTCTGGACCCGAGCGAGAGGAATTGAATCATGGCCAAGACCACCAAGAAGACCACGCGGGCCCGCAAGCCCGCCGCCGAGAAGCCGGCCGCCGAGGCCAAGACCAAGGCCCCGCGCGAGGAGCTCTGCGTGTTCGCGTTCCGGCTGACCGAGGCCGAGCGCGACGCCATCCACAAGGCCGCCGGGCCGGCGAAGGCATCGAAGTTCGCCCGCAGCCTGCTGGTGGCCGCCGCGACGAAGGACGAGGCGGCGGTTCGGGCGATCATGAAGGAGGTCCAGACCGAAGCCTAGCTCGC
>CAZVWL010000188.1:0-6064 GCA_964630845.1 uncultured Fibrobacteraceae bacterium | reverse complement strand
GCTGCCGGCTTACGTGATGGCCTATGTCTATCCCGACCTGCTGCAGTTCGTCGGCCCGGTGCAGACGACGCTGCGCGTGCCGCCCACCGGGCCGGCCGGACGCGTGACCCCCGAGGACGTGCAGCGTTTCCAGGCCACCGGCGGGGCGGGCACGGCCCAACAAGCGGCGCACGTGACCGCCAGCGCGGTGCGCGACGACCAGGCGTTCGCCGAGTTCGCCGCGCACGCCGCGGCCACGATCCCGTTCCTGGAGCTGGAGCCGTTGCCGGACTTCCGCCAGGAAGGGCCGGTCGACATCGAGCCGTTGCGATCGATCCGCCGCAAGGTCGCGCGCAAGATGGTCACCAGCATGGCGCTGGTGCCGCACGTGGCCCACATGGACGACGCCGACGTCACCGAGTGGGAGGAGTTCCGCCGCCGCCAGAAGCGCGCGCGCAGCGGCGACGCGGGCATCGGCAACTTGACGCTGCTCTCCTTCGTGATCAAGGCGGTGACGGCCGGCCTGCGCGCCGCGCCGGCGTTCAACGCCAGCCTCGATCCGTTCCGCGAGGAGATCATCTACAAGAAGTATTACAACATCGGCTTCGCGGCGGACACCGGCCGCGGGCTGGTGGTGCCGGTGATCCGCGACACCGACCGCAAGAGCATCCGCGAGATCTCCGCCGAGATCGCCGAGAAGGCCGCCCTGGCCCGCGAGGGCAAGCTGCCGGCCGAGGACATGCGCGGCGGCACCTTCACGATCACCAACGTGGGTCCGCTCGGTGGGACGGCCATGCTGCCGACCATCAACTACCCCGAGGCCGCGATCCTCGGCATGGGCAAGGTGCAGCCGAAACCGGTGGTCCGGGACGGGCAGATCGTGATCCGCGAGATCCTGCCCTTGACCCTCGCGTTCGACCACCGCCTGGCCGACGGCGCCGATGCCGCGCGCTTCGTCGGCGAGCTGATCAAGCAGCTGGCCGACCCTAACCTCCTGCTGCTCGAGGCCTGAGAGGAGCCGCCATGGTGATGGGAAGCTTGCGTCAGGAAACCCAGGTCGCCGTGATCGGCAGCGGCCCGGGCGGATACGTGGCCGCCCTCAGGCTGGCCGACCTCGGCCGGGAGGTCGTGCTGATCGAGGAGCGCCCCCGCTTCGGCGGCACCTGCCTGCTCGAAGGCTGCATCCCCTCCAAGACGCTCATCCACGCGGTGGAGGTCAAGGCCACGGCGCTGGCCGCCGCGAGCTTCGGCCTGGGCTTCGGCGAGCCGAGCCTCGACCTCGACAAGCTGCGCGCCCACACCGACAGCGTCGTGGCCGGCCTCAGCGGCGGCATCGGCGCGCTCCTGAAACGCCGCGGCGTGACCACGATCCAGGGCCGCGCCCGCTTCAGCGGCAGCCACAGCCTCGAGATCGAGGGCGGCGAGGTCAGCGGCATCGACTTCGAGCACGCGATCATCGCCACCGGCTCGAGCCTGGCGCGCCTGCCGGCGGGCATCAGCAACCTGGTCTGGTCGAGCGCGGACGCGCTGAAGCTCGAGCGCGTGCCCGAGACGCTGCTCGTGGTCGGCGGCGGCTACATCGGCCTCGAACTCGGCCTGGTCTACCAGGGACTCGGCAGCAAGGTGTCGGTCGTGGAGTTCAGCCCGCGCCTGCTGATGGGCGCCGACCACGACCTCGTCGACATCATGCTCAAGTCGGCAAGCGATCGGCTCGAGCACGTCATGCTCGATGCCAAGGCGCGGTCGATCACGCCGCTGGACGGGGGCGGCTTCGAGGTGGTCATCGAGCAGGGCGGCGGCGAGCACAAGCTCGTGTACGACCAGGTCCTGGTCGCGATCGGCCGGCGCCCCAACACCGAGGACCTCGGCCTCGAGCGCACCCGCGTCGTGGTCGACGAGCGCGGCTTCGTGCGCACCAACCGCGAGTGCCGCACCGACGACCCCGCCATCTTCGCCATCGGCGACGTGACGCACGGCCCGATGCTCGCGCACAAGGCCAGCCGCGAGGCGAAGGTCGCGGCCGAGGTGATCTGCGGGCACCAGGCCGAATTCGACAACCGCGCGATCCCGGCCGTCGTCTACACCGATCCGGAGATCGCCTGGACCGGCCTGACCGAGCGCGAGGCCGAGGCCGAACGGATCCCGATCAAGGTGGGGCGCTTCCCGCTGACGGCTCTCGGCCGCGCCCGCACCCTCGACCGCACGGACGGCCTGGTGAAGATCATCTGCGATCCCGAGAACGAGCTGATCCTCGGCATGGGCATCGTCGGGCCGCACGCCAGCGAACTGATCGCCGAAGGCACCCTGGCCATCGAGATGGGCGCCACCGTGGAGGATCTCGTCGCCACGATCCACCCCCACCCGACCCTGTCGGAAGCCGTCCAGGAAGCCGCCGAGGTGGCCCAGGGCTCGGCGGTGCATATCCACCCGCCGCGCCGGCCGTGACGCGGACGCCGGCCGATCCCTCACGGGACCCGGTCCGGGGCCTCTGGGACCTCGACGACCCCCTGATCGAGGCCGCGACGCGATCCGGCGAGGCCCGCGTCGAGGTCTATCCGCACCCCACGGTCGCCTGCGTGATCGGCCGTGGCGGCGACCCCTGGCGCGAAACCCGGCCGGAACTGCTGGCCGCCGACCGGGTCCCCCTGCTGCGGCGGCGCGGCGGCGGCTGCGCCGTGGTGCTCGATCCGGGCAACCTCGTGTGCTCGGTCGTCCTGCCCTGGCCGGGCGTGGGCGGCATCACCAGCGCCTTCGGGCGGCTCAGCTCGCTGATGGCCGGAGCGCTGGCGAAGGTCGGCGTGCCGGACGTCCGCCAGGAAGGCACGAGCGACCTCGCCCGGCGCGGCCGCAAGCTGGGCGGCTCCTGCATCTGGCGCACGCGCGGCCTGCTCTATTATTCGACCACGCTGCTGGTCGACCCCGACTGGGCCTTGATCGATCGTTACCTGCCCCACCCGCCGCGTGAGCCGGGATACCGCGCGGGCCGGGCGCACCGGGAGTTCCTGACGAGCCTGCGCGCGTCCGGCCTCGACGATTCGCCGGCGGCGCTGGCCACGGCGCTGGCCGCGATCCTCGTGCCGGCTGTCGGCGAGGTCGCAACTGGGGGTTGATCCCGGCCCGGTCTTGCGGTTGAATCGAAAAGGATTCTCTGTATAGTGGATGCAGATCGGTCGATATCGTGAAGAGCGCTTGCTTGCCGGGGATCGAGCCACCGGGAGTGTGATATCATGGCCACATCCAGGATCCTGATCATCGACGATCATCCGCTGGTCCGATCGGGCATCCAGGCAATGCTGCAGATCGACGGCGACCTGTTCGTGTGCGGCGAGGCGGAAGACACCCAGAGCGCGCTGCGGGCGATCCAGGATCAGCGGCCCGACCTCGCCCTGGTCGACATCTCGCTCAAGGGCGGCGACAGCGGCCTCGAGCTGATCAAGACGATCCGCCAGAAGTTCCCCGGCCTCAAGACGCTCGCCGTCTCGATGCACGACGAGGAGACCTACGCGCTGCGCGCGCTGAAGGCCGGCGCGCAGGGCTACGTGATGAAGCAGGAAGGGACCGAGAAGATCCGTGAGGCGATCCGCTGCGTGCTCGACGGCCGCACCTACCTCAGCCAGGCCATGACGCAGTCCGCCGTCGACCAGCTCGGCGCCGGCGGCACGCCCCGTGACAGCAGCCCCGCCGCGATCCTCAGCGACCGCGAGCTCGAGCTCTTCGAGCTGACCGGCCAGGGCAAGGAGATCGCCGAGATCGCCCGCATCATGAACATCAGCCCCCGGACCGTCGAGGTGCACCGCAGCCACATCAAGAAGAAGCTCGGCCTGAAGACCAGCACCGAGATCTTCCAGTGCGCTTACGAGTGGCTGCGCGAGCGGGGCATGAAACCCTGACCCGGGCGGCGTGCGGCGCCACGGCACGCAGGCGTGGCCGGACGAAGACCGGCCGGTCCGGTGCCGTCCGCAACCGCCGAGGAATGAAGCCATGACCGACCACGACCGCGACGACCTGCGCCGCCTTGAGAACCGCGAGTGGCGCGACGCCATCGACTACGTGCTGCAGGAGCAGGGAGCCGACCGCGCGCGGGATCTGCTGCGCCTGCTGCAGACACGTGTGCAGGAACAAGGCGTCAGCATCCCGTTCACGGCCAACACGCCGTACATCAACACCATCCCGCGCAACCAGCAGCCGGTCTTCCCCGGCAACCGCGAGCTGGAGCGGCGCATCAAGAGCCTGATCCGCTGGAACGCCATGGCCATGGTCGTGCGCGCCAACCGCGAGAGTCCCGGCATCGGCGGCCACATCTCGACCTACGCGTCGGCGGCGACGCTGTGGGAGATCGGGTTCAACCACTTCTGGCGGGGTCGGACCGAGGACTTCCTGGGCGACATGATCTTCTTCCAGGGGCACGGCTCGCCCGGCATCTACGCCCGCGCGTTCCTCGAGGGCCGCCTCCAGGAGGAAGACCTGGCGAAATTCCGCCGGGAGCTGGACCCGCGCGGCGGCCTCAGCAGCTATCCCCACCCCTTCCTGATGCCGGAATTCTGGGAATTCCCCACCGTCAGCATGGGGCTGGCCGCGATCCAGGCCATCTACCTGGCGCGCTTCAACCACTATCTGGTGGACCGCGGCCTGCGCGAGCGGTCCGGCCGCAAGGTGTGGGCCCTGCTCGGCGACGGCGAGATGGACGAGCCGGAGAGCCTCGGCGCGATCACGCTGGCGGCGCGCGAGCAGCTCGGCAACCTGATCTTCGTCATCAACTGCAACCTGCAGCGCCTCGACGGCCCGGTGCGCGGCAACGGCAAGATCATCCAGGAGCTCGAGGCGGCGTTCCGCGGCGCGGGCTGGAAGGTGATCAAGGTGATCTGGGGCAGCGAGTGGGACGACCTGCTCGAGCGCGACCAGACCGGCCTGCTCAAGAAGCGCATGGAAGAGGTGCTCGACGGCGAGATGCAGCGCTACACCGTGTCCGACGGCGCCTACATCCGCCAGCATTTCTTCGGCAGGTACCCGGAGCTTCTGGACCTCGTGCGCGACTACAGCGACGAACAGATCCGCAAGCTGACCCGCGGCGGCCACGACCCGCTGAAGGTCCACGCCGCCTACAAGATGGCCACCACGCACGGCGAGGCCGTGCCGACGGTGATCCTCGCCCAGACCATCAAGGGCTACGGGCTGGGCGAAGCCGGCGAGGGTCGCAACGTGACCCACAGCCAGAAGAAGCTGAACCAGGACGAGCTGCGGGAATTCCGCACCCGGTTCAACATCCCCATCGGCGACGACGACCTCGACGCGACCCCATTCTACCGGCCCGCGCCGGACAGCCCGGAGATCAGCTACCTGCAGCAGCGGCGCCAGGCGCTGGGCGGCTACCTGCCGGCGCGCCAGTTCAAGCCGCGGGCGCTGGCCTGCAACTCCGAGGCGATGTTCGAGGAACTGTACGCCGGCAGCGGCGACCGCGACGTGGCCACCACCATGAGCTTCGTCCACCTGCTGGCGCGTCTGCTGCGCGACCAGGAGATCGGCCGCTTCGTGGTGCCCATCGTGCCCGACGAGGCGCGGACCTTCGGCATGGAATCGTTGTTCCGGCAGGTGGGCATCTACAGCCACGTGGGCCAGCTCTACGAGCCGGTCGACAAGGGCAACCTGCTGTTCTACAACGAGAAGAAGACCGGCGCGATCCTCGAGGAAGGCATCACCGAGGCCGGCGCCATGTCCAGCTTCGTCGCCGCGGGGACCGCCTACGCCTGCAACGACGTGCCGACCATCCCCTTCTACATCTACTACTCGATGTTCGGCTTCCAGCGCGTGGGCGACCTCATCTGGTCGGCCTGCGACAACCAGGCCAAGGGATTCCTCATCGGCGCGACCGCGGGCCGCACGACCCTGGCCGGCGAGGGGCTGCAGCACCAGGACGGGCACAGCCACGTACTGGCGCTGCCGCCGACCACGGTCAAGGCTTACGACCCGGCCTTCGCCTACGAGCTGGGGGTGATCATCCACGACGGCATCAAGCGCATGTTCTGCGCGCACGAGAACTGGATCTACTACCTGACCGTGATGAACGAGACCTACCGGCACCCGCCGC
>CAZVWL010000187.1:0-6123 GCA_964630845.1 uncultured Fibrobacteraceae bacterium | reverse complement strand
CAGAACCCGAAGATGACAATGAAGAAGAAGATGAATACGAGTGGGATGATGAAGAAGATGAAGAGGAGGAGGATGATGAAGAAGAACCTATCGAAGAAAAATATGAAATTGATGAAGAAGAAAAACTTATCAGAGAAACTCATGATGATGAACCTGCGGACATTATTCCAGAAGATAAAACTAAAGAAGATTTCAGCATTTCTAAAACTATGGAATATTATCGGCAGAACCCGAAGATGACAATGAAGAAGAAGAGGACCAGGTGGCGGCCAGGTGGCGGCTGCCGACGCAGAAGCCGGAGGGGTCGCCCGCCTGGCCGGAGTCCTCACCGTCGAAGAAGATGAGGTCGACGCCGCGCGGCGGCGGGTTGGCGGCCAGGATCTCCATCAGGTGCAGCAGGATCGCGGTGCCGCTGCCGCCGTCGTTGGCGCCCAGCAAGGGAAGGTCGCGCTTGGCCGGGTCGGGGTCGAGGTCGCTGACCGGACGGGTGTCGTAATGGGCGCCGAACCAGAGGCGGTCGCCGCCTTGCGGACCGATCGAAACGACGAGGTTGCAGAACTCCTGCGGGTGGCCGAACCAGGGATCGGTGGCCTTGAAGCAGAGCCGCTGGCTGGCGAGGCCCAGCGAATCGGCGTGGTCGGCGATCAGCTGGCGCAGCTTCTCGAGCGCCGGCGAACCGGGCGGGCGCGGCCCGAGATCGCACTGGACCTCGATCCAATGCATGGCGCGCGCTCCGCTGAACGACGCCGCCAGGGCGTCGGCGTCCGCCGCGGCGGCGCGGAGCGCCGAGGGCCCGCTCGCGCCGGCCAACGTGCCGGCCAGCACCAAGGCGAGCAGGCGATGGGTGGTGCGATCAGAAGACAAAGGTGGCCTCCAGTCCGATCCCGAAGGTGGTGGTCTTCAGATCGGTCGCCAGGTTCTTGTTCTGCGAGAAGTTCAGGCTGAACGCGCCCGACAGGTTGCGGTTGATGTTGTAACTGAAGCGGGGCTGCACCGCAATGCTCTGCGTGCCTTGCTGGGCCTGGTTGAAGGTGGCGCCGGGCACCTCGCGGTCGGTCGTGTTGCGGCTGAAGCGCACGTCCAGCGACATGTTCAGGACCGGTTGGTTGCCGGGCTGGTAGAGCCCCAGCTTGGCCAGGAAGGCCTCGGCCTTGATCTCGTGCTGCACCTGGGCGCCGATCTGCAGGCGGCGCGTGTCGGTGATCACGCCGCTGGCGACCTGGTTCTCGGAGCTGACGCTGCCGTTGAGCGTCAACGACATGCCGCTCTGCAGGGTCATGCTCCAGCGCGGCGTGATGGTCGTCGAGCGGCGGGGGCTGTAGAAGGTCTCGGTGTAGTTCGGCACCGACTTGCTGTACTTGTAGGAGACGTCGATGCTCGAGGATCGGAACCAGCCCGCCTGACGGTCGTCGGCCTTGCCGCCGAAGAGGCCGAGGCGCTCGAGCCCGCTGATGCCGAGCCGCAGGTCCGGCCAGTCCTGGGAGTAGTTCCAGGTCTGCGAATCGAGCGTCTGCTGCGTGCTGCGGTTCAGACCGTACTTCACGTCCAGGCTCACGTCGCGGGCGACGCGCGTGCGGGTCGACATGCTGAACGTCTCGTTCTCGGTGCGCCGCATCGTGGCGTAGAGCGAATCCGGCAGGTCCGGCGAGGTCGTCATGCCGAAGCGGTAGCCCAGGCTGGGCTTGTCGCCGATGTAGCGGCCGAACCCCGTCCCGCGGGTGCGCACGAAGCTGATCGCCACGGGGTCGAACCCGCGCAGCACCGTCAGGACGGGCTCGACGAAGTCGCGTGGCGAGACGCCGTCGCCCTTCGGCGCGCGCGGCTGCTCGCGCCCCTCCTCGCGCAGGCGGGCCTCGGCCTGCTCGAGCAGCCACTCCTGCTCCACCTGCTGCTGCTGGTCGAGGGTCATCTCGTCCCAGCCCGGGATGCGGGCCGGGTCGAACTGGGCGGCCGTGTCGCGACGGGCCTGCTGCATGAGCCGCTGCTGCTCCTGGATCAATCGTTGCTGGTCGGCGGAGCTGAGGCGGCGCTCGGGCACCAGGCCCTTGATCCATTCCCCGAAGGGCAACTGTGCACGCAACTGCCAGTCGTTGCTGTTGCTGAGGTTGCGCACGTTCGGGGGGTCGCCGGGCTGGCGGACGCCGGGGCTGTGATCGTCGACGTAGGCGCCCTGGAACGTCAGCGAGGGCCGCAGCGAGTTCAGCGCGGTGACGGCGGTGCGCACGGGAGCCATGAGCGGCGAGGTCGGCAGTTCCGTGGTCCGCGGCACCGTGAAGGTCAGCGTGATGTCGTGCGAGTACTTGTTCTCTTCGCCGATGTTCAGCCCGCCGACTTCGTGCCGGCGCAGCATGTCGCGCTCGGACCGGTTCTTGTAGTTGGCCGACACGATCTGCAGCGGGCGATACTCCAGGCCGCTGCTCAGCGTGCCCGGCTTGTTGCGGCTCGCCGTGGGCGCGAACAGCGTGCCGTCGAGATCGCGGCGGAACGCCGTGCGGTCGGTGCTGGTGAAGCTGGCGGTCGCTTCGAAACGGCTCGGCAGCATCACGATCCCGCGCACGAGCGGCACCTCGCCGAGCAGGGGCAGCGAGCCGAGCTTGGGCTGGCTGTTTAGGCGCAGATTGTAGCTGACCGAGCCCTGCAGCGAGGTCTGGTCGGAGACCTCGGTCGGCGCCACGCGGTTGGCCGTGCTGCCGGAGAACTGCACGCTCCATGGGTCGAGCACGTAGCGCGGCACCGCGGCGCGGCTCTGGCGCCGGCTGAGGCGCACCGAAAAGCTCTCGCGTTCCTCGGTCGTGGCGAACAGGTCGCGGCGCGCGTCGTCGAGGATCTCGATGTCGCTGTTGGTCTCGTACTTCGGACGGCTCGTGGACTGGCGTCGACTGAGGCTCACCGGCAGCTGGAAACCGCCGAGGGGCACGAAGTCGTCGATGCGGAAGTTGGTCGACAGGCTCCAGTTCTCGGTGACGGCCCCCTGGCCCGCGCTTGCGTTCAGCCCGTGGAACTCGGCGTCGCGCTTGCTCCAGTCGAAATCCACCTTGAGCACGTCCGCCAGGTTCAGACGCAGGCCGACGCTCTCGGCCAGGCCGATGTCGCGCTTGGCGCCGAGCAGCATGACGTCGTTCACCCAGATCTGGCCGGAGACCGCCCGGCGGGTGGGGTTGGCCACGCCCAGGTAGAAACGCGTGATGCGCCGCAGGTCGGGCCGGCCGACCACCTGCACCTGGTACACCTGGCGATCCTGGGTGTCGGTGATCTCCGTGCGGATCACGCCGTCTTCGTCGGGGGGCGCGTTCTTGGTGTTCGACAGGGCCGCCAGGTCGAGGCTCAACTGCCGCCAGCCCGTGCGCGCCTGCAACTCGATGTACTTGACGCTGACCTGATAGTAGTTGGTCGAGTCGGCGCCGATGCGGTAGAACAGGCCGAGGTCGGCCACATCGGGGCTGTCGCTGTGCCACCACCAGGTCATGCGGTTGTAGCGGGTGTAGTCGTCCCCCTGGGCGGAGACCTGCCGGCCGACGCGGATCATGTGGTCCGGACCGAGGTTGTTGAAGTCCAGGACCAGCGAGGTTTCCTTCTCCGGGATGTTGTTCTGCGTGCGGACCGCGAACGGCGGCGCGTAATCCGGATTGTCCTTGTTGTTGATCTCACCGATGAAGAAGCTCTCGTCGGCTCCCAGCTCGGCCGGCGCGAGGAGTTCCTCGGTGCTGGTCTTGCGGATGCCCTGGCGCTCCCAGCGGCTGCCCAGGAAAGCCAGTTCGGCGAGCTGGAAGCTGACCTCTTGCGGCGCGCCCGCCGCGTCGTCCTCGTACCAGATGCGGAAATGGCGGACCGCGGCGATGTCGGCCACCGTGCTCTCGTTGACCTCGATCAGGTCGCTGAGCCGGATGCGGTACTTGCGCCAGGCCGTGCCCGCCAGCGACGGATCGCCGGGATTCTCGGCCGCGACGTCGACCAGCGGCTCGGTCTCACGCAGGTCGATGGTGATCGAGAAATAGCCGTTCTGCAGGTCGTGTCGCGTGTTGCCGTCCAGGTCCTCGCTGTCCTCGTAGTTGTTGCCCGCGGTGTTGTTGATGAAGGGATAGATGCCGGGGATGCCGGGCACGTTCTTCTCGGTGCTGAACTGGCGGCCCGGTCGCTCCACGACCGGTTGGCCATCGACGATCCGCACCACCGCGTCGAGGCCCACGTCCTCGGTGGTGGCGTTGAAGCTGCCGTCCTGGTTCAGGTCCTCCAGGCTCCACTTGCCGAGTTCGACCGTGCCGTCGACGTCCTCCCAGACGAAGTCCTCGCTGATCAGACCGAAGTCGATGTGCAGCCGACCTCGCCGCTGCGTCGGGTCGCCTTGCCAGTCGTTGATCCAGAACTCGAAGAACTGCGAGCGGGTCAGGTCCAGCCCCGTACGGCTGAGGCCGCGCATGATGCCGCCCCAGCTGTCGGCGGTCCAGCCGCCCTCGTTGCGCATGTAGACGGTCAGCGCCTGCTGGGTCTCGTCCCGTTCCTGGCCCTGCAGGTTGGGGTTCAACCAGCGCCGCAGGACACGCGTCTCGGGGGCGTACCAGCGGATGTCCCGCGCCCGCTGATCGTGCGCAAAGGTGCGGCCGTCGCCGGGGAAGGCCCCCACGACGCCCTGCACCGGCCGGCTCGCCGGGTACCAACCGAGGCGGCCGAGGGTGATGATGTCGCTGGCGGCGGCGCCTTCGAAGTCCTCGACGAAGGCCTTGTCCTTGGTGTTGGGGTTGGGGATCGAGACGGCGGCCTCGCCGCTGACGGCCAGGGTGCTCTCGGTCTCCCGGCGACCCAGCGCCAGCACGTTCATCAAACTGGTGAGCCGCTGGCTGCGGAAGGTGTGGTTCAGGTTCAGGTTGCCCACCAGCGTGCGGCTCGGCTCCTCGCCGAGCTTCGCCTTGTGGCCGACGATGCTGTTGGACTCGAAGAGCCAGGTTGTGTTCAGCTTGCTGCCGCGGCCGAGGTCGTAGCCGAGGTTGAAGCCGAGCAGGCTGCTCTGGCCGCCGCCGAAGAACGGCGCGTACTGGTAGTTGACCTGGATGTTGCTGTCCGGCGTCAACCGCCCGGCCGCGTCGCCGAGCAGCTCGATGGTGCCGAACATGTAGTCGATCCGGTAGTCGACGTCGCGGACCAGCGCCTGCCCGTCGAGCGTCACGGACTCCGACCCTTCCTCGATGTTCGAGACGCCTAGGTTGATCGTCCCGCTGGCCGCCGCGTGCACGGCCACCAGCCGGAAGGTGTTGAAGTTCTGGTACTGGGAAGGTTGCGTCTCCCAGTCGTAGATTCTGCTCAGCTGCTCCTGGTCGATCTGCAAGCGGGTCCCCGTCCACTGCCAGCCTTCGTCGTTCACGTTCGCGTAGGCCCGGTAGGCGGCTTCGTCGGCCCAGAAGGGAAACGGAAAATCGAGGGGAAACCTCAGCAGGCCGTTGTCCAGGTCGAAGATCACGGCCCGGTGCTTGTCCACGACGCCGTCCGGATTGGGTTGCCCCTGAGGCGTCTCGCTGTCGAGCCCGAACAAGCGCAGGAAATTGAGCCCCGGCGTGTGGAAATCGGGGTTGTCGACGCCGCCGGCCGTGGTCTCGATGCGCAGGTCGAAGCTCTCGCTGTCGATGTTGGTGCCGCCGAGCGGGTAGATGTTGCGCAGCACGTACTGGAAGGTGAACGGGTCCCGCTGGGCCCGCTTCAGGAGCTTCATGCGGTAGTAGCTCTGATCGCCGATCAGCAGCCCGCGCTCGGCGTTATTGTTGGGATCTTCGCCGACCCGGTAGAGCAGTTCCCTGGTCTGGGCGTCGACCACGTCGTAGGTCACGGCCAGCACATCGTCGTGCTGCATCTGCTGGCGCAGGTCGATCGCCACGAGGTTGTCGTTCACGTCACGCAGGTAGCTGACGTTCAGCGGTCGCCAGACGAAGGCGTGTTCCCAGCGGTTCACGTCTTGCGAGAGCGCGTCGACGTGCCCGGCGGCCCACAGGCCGGTCGTGTCGACCGCCGCCGCCACGTACTGCACGTCATTGAGCTGGGGCGTCACGCCGCCGAGCAGACGGTACACGCGGACCGACTCCGGCCGGATCGCCGTGCCCCCCGGCCGGCCCGGTCGATCGGGAAGGCGATAGCCGA
>CAZVWL010000186.1:0-6139 GCA_964630845.1 uncultured Fibrobacteraceae bacterium | reverse complement strand
TCGTGGATCTGCGTCCGCACCGGATACTGCCACGGCCGCGCGCTGCTGAAGTAGACCAGCTTGCCGTCGGGGCTGAAATCGTGCGGCGTGTCGGCCGACGGCGCGTGGGTCAGGCGTTGCGGGCGGCCGCCAGCCGCCGGCATCAGGTACACGTCGTAGGCGCCCTCGCGGTTCGAGGCGAACGCCAACCAGTCGCCGTCCGGCGAGAAGACCGGGTGTCGGTGGTAAGCCCCGTGCGCGGTGAGCCGTTCGGCGCGACCGCCGGTGGCCGGTACGCGCCAGAGGTCGCCCTGGCAACTGAAGACGACGACCGTGCCGTCGGGCGAGATGGCGGGGTGGCGGGGGAAGAACGCCGTTTCGGCAACCGCGCCGCCGACGCAGGCCAGGCTGAATAGGGCCGCCAGCAGGGCGGCAGGCAGCATTCGTTCGCGGACGGCGGAAGCCGGCATGGTTCTACCTCGGTGCTGTCGGCCGCGATGGGCCGGTGGTCAAGGGGCGCGGCCGATTCGACCCACATGGCGCCATCGCGCCCAGGTCACCGGTGGCGCGGTCGAACCTGATCGTTCCCAGAAGTTACTGGATCTCCCGGCAAAGGGCTAAAGAAAGCGCGCGGTCAGTCGAAAACCCTGTTCAGTTACCGCTGTGGATCACCGGTCGGCGCGGGAGGGAGACCGCACTCGGCGTATCCGAAGCCTGGCCCGTAGCTAGAGGAGCCCGCCGTGAAACTCAACCTGCAGAACCGCTTCCTCCTGCCCACCCTGGGCACCATGATCCTGGCATTCTCGGTCTACCTGGGCGTGACGACGTACAAGGCCGGCAAGGCCCTCGAAGTCGCCGTCCAAGAGGAGATGCAACAGCTCAACAAGCTCGTGATGGGCCAGGTGACCAGCTGGCTGGAGCATCGCGACCTCGACGTGGCGCGCTGGAGCGAGATGCCGGCGATCCGCGCCGCCGTCGGCGCGCCGGGCACGCCGGCCGCCGAGGAGGCCGAACAACTGCTGCGCGGCATGGCCCGGCGCACGGTCGATTACGAGGGCATCCACCTGATCGGCCCGGACGGCATGACGGTCGCCTCGAGCGTCGAAGGATCGACCGGCACCCTGAACGTGGCCGACCGGGAGTACTTCCAGGAGAGCAAGCGCACGGGCCGCCCGGCGGTCAGCCGCGCCCTGCGCAGCCGCGTCACCAACCAGCCGATGATCGTGGTTTGCTACCCGGTGCGCGACCCGGACGGCCAGCACCGCGGCGGCGCGATCATCGGCGTGGTGAGCCTCGGCCAGTTCACGGCGGCGATCGTCGATCCCATCAAGGTCGGAGCCACGGGTTACGTGTACATCTGCGATCAGGACGGCACGTTCCTGGCGCACCCCCGCAAGGAATTGATCCTGGAACAGAAGATCACGCAGTGGGACTTCGGCAAGCAGATCATGGCGGCCAAGAACGGGCATCTCGAGTACGACTTCAACGGCATCCGTCGCCAATCCGCCTTCTCGACGGACACGAATCAAGGTTGGGTGTACGCCGTCGCGCTCGACAACGCCCAGATCTACGCCGCGGCCAACGAGCTGCGCAACTGGGGCATCGTGATGACGCTGATCGCGCTCGTGATCGTGACGGCCGTGATCTTCGTGGTGGCGCGCAGCGTGACCGGCCCGGTCAACGCCATGATCGCCGACCTGAACGCCGGCAGCGAGCAGACCTCGTCGGCGGCGGCGCAGATCTCCAACGCCAGCATCGCGCTGGCCGAGCAGTCGAGCGAGCAGGCCGCCGCGGTCGAGGAGACGTCGGCCAGCCTCGAGGAGATGACCGCCAACGTGCGCAACACGACCGACGCCGCCGACCGCTGCCAGCAGCTCATGGAGCAGGCGCAGACCGTGGTCCAGCAGGGCATGACGTCCATGCAGGAGATGGTCGAGGCCATCTCGACGATCAAGTCCAGCGCCGATCAGACCGCGCGCATCGTCGGCACCATCGACGAGATCGCCTTCCAGACCAACCTGCTGGCCCTGAACGCCGCGGTCGAGGCCGCCCGCGCCGGCGAGGCCGGCAAGGGCTTCGCCGTGGTGGCCGAGGAGGTGCGCAACCTCGCGCAGCGCGCGGCGACGGCCGCCAAGGAGACCAGCGCCCTGATCGAGGGTTCGGTGGCCCATGCCGAGCGCGGCGTGCAGGTGACCGACCGGACGCGCGCGGCGTTCCAGTCGACGGCCGACAACTCGGCGCAGGTCGCCAGCCAGGTCGCGAGCATCGCGTCGGCCGCGCGGGAGCAGGCGCTCGGCATCGACCAGATCAACCGGGCCGTCGGCCAGCTCGACCAGACCACGCAGGGCGCCGCGGCCAACGCCGAGGAATCGGCCTCGGCCGAGGAGCTCAGCGCGCAGGCCAGCCAGCTGCGGGCCGTGGTCGCGCGCCTGCACGGCCTGGTCTCGGGTGATCGCATGGCCGGCCAGACTCAGCCGGAGCTGCAGGATCGCGACCTGCACGCGCTCGCCGACAGCGGCGCGCCGCGCCAGACGCGCCAGTACGCCTGACGGCGGCCGGCGCACCCGGTCCCCCTTGACCGGGCCGACGCCGCCACGCACCATGAACGCCGCCCCGCGCAACGCGCCGGGCGGCGTTCCTTTGCGAACCGACGACACCAGACGCGCCGGAGGCCACCCGCTTGAAACCGCAACTCCTCGCCCTGATCACGGCCGTCGCCTGGGGCGTCGGCGGCTACTTCGAGAAGAAGGGCCTGCACGCCGGCAACCTGCCGCCGCAGGTGGGCATCACGATCCGCACGGCCGTCGCGCTCGTCGTCCTCGGCGCGTTGAGCTGGCCGCACCTGCGCCTGGTGCCGCAGGCGGGCGGCAAGGCGCTGCTCTACCTGATCATCGGCGGCGGTGTGGTGGCGGGGTCGCTCGGCATGCTCTGCTTCTACGCCGCGCTCAAGGGCGCGCCGCTGAACCGCGTGATGCCGATCGCGTTCACGTCGCCGCTGTTCGGCGTCCTGGCCGCGATGCTGCTGGGCGGCGAGCCGATCACGGCGAAGGCGGCGCTGGGCATGGCGTTGACCGTCGGCGGCATCGTGTTGCTGACGACCTGATCGGGTCGCGGTGGGAGTCAGGGACGACCTCGCTGGCGCCCCGCCAGCGCCCGCACCTCGGCCGCGTTCAGGGCTCGATGCCGCCCGCTCGACAGACCTTGCAGGTCGACCGGACCGAGCGCGACCCGCACCAGGCTCAGCACGCGCCGGCGCAGCGAGACGAACGCAGCCCGTACCTGTCGGATGTGCCCACCCCGCGCGTCGATGCGCACGAGCGTGCTCGTATCCTGCTGCGCGGCGATCTCCGCCCGCAGCGGCTTGAAGGCGCCGTGTGCGGCCATCGTCATGCCGGCGCGGACCACGTCCAGTTCCACGGTCGACAGCTGCCCCGACACCAGCACCTCGAACCCGCTGACCAGCGTCGCGTTCTGGCTGACCTGGGTGTTCCACCACAGGTCGTTGGAGAGCAGGAGCAGGCCGCGCGCGCGGACATCCAGTCGGCCGGCCGGCTCGAGGCCCGCGAGGTCCGCCTGGGGCGGCATGATCCAGCGGGCGGCGTCGTGAAGCTGCGCGCAGTCGAGGCCCCCCGGCTTGTTCACGACGAAGTAGCGCCGCTCCGCCTCGCGCAGCACCTCGCCGTCGAGGTGGATCGCGCTGTCCGGCCCCACCGCGTGCCCGGGGTCGCGCACGACACGCCCCGCGATCGTCACCCGCCCGGCGCGCACCATGGTTTCGGTCCGCAATCGCGACCCATAGCCCGCCTTGGCGAGCACGCGGGCAAGCCCCTCGCTGCGCGGCGGCAGCCAGAGGCCGTCCGGCCCACGGTAGACCCCCCAGTGCGGGCAGAGGCTCGGGATCGACGACAGGATCAAGCGGTTCTTCCCCTCGACGTTCAGACCAGATCCAGGCTGGAGAAGGAATCCTGATGCACCTCGCGGCGCAAGTCGGCGACCACGAATTCGCTCGCGAAGATCACGCGCTCGGCGGTGTCGAGCAAGCCATCGAGGCCGCCGCCGCTGCCGGCGACCGCCCCCACGACCAGGAACGCCCGCTGATGCAGGTCCGGCGGCCCGATCTGCGCGACGGCCAGGCGCTGGTTCTGCAAGCGCTGGACCAGCGAGCGCAAGGCCTGCCGCCGGTGCTTGAGTTCCTGCGCATGTGGCAGTCTGAGGTCGGCGATCAAGGTGCCGGTGTGCACACGCACATCATCCATGGCGTCGACCCCTCCGTTGCAAAAGGCCCGGTCGTCGCGGCCGCGTCGGCTCGACGACCGGGCCCTTGCAGGCTCCGCGCCCGTTACTTGGTCAGGACCAGCTTGTGGCTGGCGACCTTGTCACCGCTGCGCAGGTTGGCGATGTAGGTGCCGGACGGCAGGCCGCGACCGTGGTCGTCCTGGCCGTTCCACAGCACCGTGTGTTCGCCGGCGGCCATGCCGCCGCTGACCAGTGTCCGCACCTTGCGGCCCGACAGGTCGACGATGTCCAGCTCCGCGTGGCCCTGGTCGGCCAGCGAGAACCGGATGCTCGTGCTCGGGTTGAACGGGTTCGGATGGTTGCCGGTGATCGCGAGCACCCGCGGCGTGTCGCCCACGGACGTCGACTGGAACGGGATCTTCTCGATCGTCACCGAGTACGACGAGTTGGTGCCGATCTTGTTGGCGTTGCCCACCACGAAGCCGACGTTGTAGACCCCGGCCATGTCGTAGGGCACGTCCCACTGGATCGAGTTGCCGGTCAACGGCACCAGGAACGTCGTGCCGGTGTTGTAGAAGTAGGAAATGTTGACGACCGCGGACAGCGTCCAGAGCGTACCCGCATCGCCGTTGAACGTGATCCGCAGCGTCTCGCCCGGCGCGTCGATATTGGTGCAGCGGATGAAGTTCGCGGCCAGACGAGGCACCGTGCTGTTCCAGGTGTGGGGATAGCTCGTGACCTGGCGCTGGATCTGGCCGGTGGGATAGCGGTTGCCTTCCTCGTAGCTGTGATCGGGCAGCCACCGCACGCCGGTCGCGAAGTTCCAGGTCGTGAACTCGTTCCACGCGCCGCGCAGCGTGGAGCCGTAGTTCTGCAGGATGACCTCGTAGGAGTTGATCACGCCCTGGCTCTGGTTGGTGCGCCGGTGCTCCCAGAAATCGACGATCGACTGCACGCCGTGCGTCTCGCTGATGTAGTGCTGCCAGACGCAGTCCTCGTACAGGCCGTTCAGCGTGACGTTCGGGTTGGAGATCGGGCTGCCCGAGCTGAGGTAGTTCAGGTAGTCGTTGGTCTCCGGGTAAGCGATCTCCTCCATCCACGTCGCATCGCCTTCGACCCAGTCGTTTTCGCTCCAGCGGCTGGTCATGAACTGGGAGGCGTGCTTGAACTCGTGGGCGATGGTGACCTTGGCGGCGCCCAGCTGGTTGCCGTCGGGGTCGTTGTTCGGCGGGAAGCCGAGGTAGTTGTTGTGCAGCACGATGCGGGTCATGCCCGCCGAGTAGTTGACGACCGTGCAGTAACCGTAGATGCCCGAGAGGCTCTCGATGGCGATCTCGTAGTAGGGGAAGGAACCCGGCACCGGCGGCGCCCGGAAGCCCAGCTGGTTGATCTCGAAATCCCAGACGTAGTCGGCGTACTGGGCCATCAGCTCGACCCAGTCGGGAATCCCGTTGCTGTTGGCGTCGCCCGCCGGCACGGCGTGGGTGCCCGTGGTCTGGTACGTGATCCGGAAGATGCCGCTCGGGCTGATGTACGTGGCCAGCGCGGGATCGTTCCGCGGAGCCAAGTACGCCTCGATCGTCTCGATCGCGCCGCGGCTCATGCCGCCGCGCAGCTGCTCGAGCTCGATGATCAGCGTGGTGCCGCACTTCAGCGGGGCGACGCCCACGGGCTGCAGGTCTTCCGGCAAGCGGTCCCGGTCGAACGCGTAGTGGAACTTCAGCAGGAGCGCATCCTCCGCGGTGAGCTCACCGCGCTCGACACGGTCCTGAAGGATCTGGAGGAACTCCTGCGAGCTCTCGACCTTGGCAGAGGCGACCCCGACCACGAGCAGCATCGCCGCCAGGGTTCCGAGCAAGAACCTGAATTTCATGATGACTCCTTGCAAGAGAGGCGTTGGTGACGGAACATGCGCGACCGACGG
>CAZVWL010000185.1:0-6167 GCA_964630845.1 uncultured Fibrobacteraceae bacterium | reverse complement strand
ACCGCGTCGATGCCGTAGCGCGCGATGCCGGCCGCGGTGGCCGGCACGAGCGCGAGCAGGACCATGCGCGAGGCGTCGGTCAGGCGGGCGCCGCCGTGCCAGTGCGGTCCGGTGGAGACGATCAGGCTGCCTTGCTTCATGACCGCTTCTCCTCGGCGCGCGGCGCCTTGTCGGCGCCCAGATCGAACAGGCGGATGGCCGGACAGCTCGGCCCGCAGGCGTTGCAGCCGCCGGTCTCGACCGGCGCCTGCCGCCGCTCGGGCGAGCGCCAGAGCGTCTGCTTGGCGTGCATCATCAGCTGCGCCAGCGGACGGTGGGCCGGGCAGACGTAGGCGCACAGGCCACAATCGACGCAGCGCTCGACGGCGAGGTCGGCGCAGCGGTCGTGCCGGTCGTACTCGGCGAAACGCCCCAGCAGGTGCACCTCGAGGTCGACCGGGCAGATGTCCGTGCAGTTGCCGCAGTTCGTGCACGCCTGCCGCTGGAACCGGTGCACCCGATCGGGCGCCTGCAAGAGCAGCTGGTGGGTGTTGGCGCGGATCGGCCGCGAGGGGTCCGGCACGGCGCTGCCGCGTAGCGGGCTGCCGAGCAGTAGCTTGCCCCCGGCCTGCGGCTGGAGCCCCAGTTGCTCGAGCACCCGGGCGGCCGGCGTGCCGATGCGCACCGTGACGTTGCGCGGCTGGCGGTCGTTCGGGCCGAGGCAGCTGATGGTCTTCTCGCAGAACGGTCGGCCATCGCGCAGGCAACGCAGACCTGCGAGCGCCACCTCGAGGCCGATCACCACGGCATCGCCGCGCGGGCCGGCCGGCGTCTGCTGGAACAACCAGCCGCCGGCGCGAATGGCGAGCATCTCGGGCAGCCCGTGCGGGTACACCTGAGGCACGCGCACGATCCGGACCGCGGGCGCCAGACCGCCGGGGCTCGAGGCCTCCTGCGGCAGGGCCAGCAGCACGGTCTCGACCTCGCAGGCCCGCCGCCACAGGAGCAGCGCGGCGCCCAGTTCTTCGCCCGCGGCGCCCAGCAGGTCGGCGTTGATGCGGCAGCCCGGCGCCTCGTCGAGCGCGCTGACGACCAGGTGCTTGACGCGCGCGCCGGCGCGCAGGGCGTCCAGATCGGGAAGACCCGCCCGCAGCAAGGCTTCGCGCAGGGCGATGGGCGCGGCGGCATCCAGGTCGGCCAGCGGTTGCAGGTCCGCGGCCAGGGTGTCGTCGGCAGCGGTTGCGATGAAGACCGCCGCGCCGTCGTTGCCGTCGCTGCCGCCGCACCGGTCGACCCGGATCACGCGGCCGGTCGCCGTGGCCACCAGCGGCCCGCGACCCGGGCGCGCCAGATCCTGCCCCGTCTTGACCGCGTCGCCTTTCTGGACGGCGATGTCCGACGGGTCGGCCCCGTCGAGCACCAGCACGACCTCCGGCGGCAGCGGCACGGGACCCAGCACGGTCGCCGCGCGGCTGTGCGGCAAGCGCGGCGGCAACAGTCCGAAGAAGGCTCGCAGACCCATGGGCGTCATTCCTTGCTGCCTGGGCCCCCGCTCATTCGCGGTGGCACAGCGCGCAGTTGTCCACGTCGTGACAGCTCGTGCAGCTGTTGCCGATGTAGTGGGGATGGATGCCGTCGCCCGTGTATTCGGGCACCAGGTGAGCGCGCTCGTAATGGCAAGCCCGGCAGTCCTTGCTCGCCGCGAGATCCTCCAGCCCCGGGCGCACCTGCGGCTCGTGATGACACGCGGTGCACGCGAGTCGGGCGTAATCGTAGTGGTGCAGCTGGTGATCGAAGACGACGAGGCCGGCGTCGGTCTCGTACTCGACCTTGCGCGGCGGCCGCGGCAGGTGGGTCATGTGCAGCGTGGGATCGGTGCCGGGAGCGAGATGGCAGGTCTCGCATTCCGACATCTTCGGCCCCAGCTCCGCGTGGCAGGCATAGAGGCAGTTGTCGCCGATGAACAGCGCGTGCGGCATCTCGCCTTCGGTCTGCACGACCGCCGTGTCGTGGTGACAACGGCGGCAGTTCTTCTCGCCCGGCCGCACGCCGGTGGCCTGGCTGTCGTACTCGTGATGGCAACGCAGGCACTGGCCGATGTCCTTGTGGTACGCGTGGTCGAAGACCACGGCGCCCGGGCTGTCGACCGCCACGGGATCGTCTTCCGGAAAGACGACGTACTCGGGGAACGGCTGCTTGTAGCGGGCCGACGCGATGAAGGCATACCCGAGGTGCAGGTGGCAGGCGTCGCAACGCGCGAGGTCTTCGCCGAGGTGGTTGTGGCAATCCACGCAGCTGAAGCCGATCGCCCGCGGGTGCGGGTCCGCCGTGACGACCTGCACCGAGCGGTCGTAGTAGTGGCACGCGCGGCAATTCATCTCCACGCCATGCCATTCGGCCTGCTCGGCCGGCAGGTTGTGGTGGCAGTCCCGGCACTCGACCATGCTCGCGTGGAAGGCGTGGTCGAAGATCAGGTCGCCCCCCTTGGAGTCGAACCAGACCTTGGCCGGCGGCTCGGAGGGCCGCGGCCAGAGGTAGACCACGACGGCGATGATGCAGGCGGCGATCAGAACCGTGGCGAGGATGCGATCCGTCCGGTTGAGCATCTGGGCAGCGCTCCTTGCGGCCTGGCGGACGCGGTCAGCAGGTCCAGGGTCGCGGGCCGGATCGATCGCGGATGCGCGGTCGACCCACCCCGGCACGTTGCCGACGAGTTAACGTTCGTCGGGCGGCGCGGGCGTCGCGAAACTCCCATCGGCGCTAAAGACAAACCTAAATCCTGGGCCCGCCCCACGCAAAACAAAATCGACCTTGTCTTATCATGAAGATGATAACCCATATCAAATGAAGCCAATAACATAGCCACCGGCGAGGCGGGGCCGCGCCGATGATCCTGCGCGATCGTCTTTTCAGAGTCAAGACATCCTGTCAGAAAATCAACGGATCCCGGTTAAGAATGATCATCGATCAAGGAGCCGGCGGCAACAGAAAGGCCCGATCCCTGAGGATCGGGCCCGTGATGCCACCGCGCATCGGCGCGGTCGGTCAGAGGGCGCGGCCGCTGTCGGCGTAGTCCTGCATGTAACGGAAGGCCTTGCTCGTGCGGATCTTCTCGAAGGCCTCCTCCTTGATCTGCCGGATGCGCTCCCTGGTCAGGCCCATGACCTGGCCGATCTCCTCGAGCGTCATCTCCCGGTCCGTGCCCAGACCGTAGTACATGCGGAGCACCCGGCCCTCGCGCTCCTTGAGGTCGTCGAGCATGCGGTTGATCGACTGGTTCAGGTCGTCCTCCATGACCTGCGCGTCGGGACCCTCGCTGGTCGTGTCCTCCAGAAAATCGAGGTAGGTGCTGTCCTCGTCGTTGCCGACGTAGTCATCGAGGAAGAAGTTATCCTGCATCAACGGCAGGGTGTCCTTGACCTCGTCGACCGACAGGCCGAGCACCTTGGCGATCTCCTCCGGCTCCGGCTTGCGACGCAGCTTCTGCTGCAGCTCGCTGCTGACCTTCTTGATCTGGTTGAGCACGCGCGCGCGGTTCAGCGGCATGCGCACGATCTTGCTGTGGTTGGCCAACGCGGCGAGGATCGACTGGCGGATCCACCACACCGCGTAGCTGATGAACTTGTAGCCGCGCGTCTCGTCGAAACGCTGGGCCGCCTTCAAGAGACCCAGGTTGCCCTCGTTGATGAGGTCCTCCAGGGGCACGCCGTAGTGCGCGTATTCCTTGGCGATCGAGACCACGAAGCGCAGGTTGGCCTTCACCAGACGGTGCAGGGCTTCCGGCTCGTCGCGATGGATGCCGCGCGCGAGTTCGCACTCTTCCTCACGCGATAGCAGGTCGTACGCCTTCACTTCCTGGAAATAGAGATCCAGGTTGCTCATCAGGTGGGCCGCGCCGCTCGAGGACTTCTCGCCGTGCTTCTTGTACGTGCCCATGATCACCTCTGTCTGTTTCTATCGGATTCCCGACTGAAAACGTGGGGTACGGGTTCGATTTATCCTGCCTATAACAATATCTGTACCATTCCGACCGGGAACCAGGCGCCGCCGCCGCCGCCGTATCATGCTGCCAGAAAACAACTTACCGGACCACCCGGGAGCCGTTAAGTAGACCATACTGATCCTTTATTGACAAATTGTCAAATCCGAGCCTGGCGTCCGCGCTTTCGTGTCAGCGCGTTTGGCCGTCCTGGGGGCGCCGTTCCGGCTTGGTGATCCGACCACCACCACCTACCATTGAGGCCATGACGACGACCCCGGAGACATCGGCCCCGCCGCCCCGCCGCTGGCGGCGAGCCACGGCCACGTTGCCGCTGCTCGTCCTGGCCGGGCTGGCGGTTGCCCTGGCGTGGCACACGCCGACGGACTTCGACCTGCCTCTGCACGACCGCGCCGGCCGCGATCTGTTCCTCGGCGGCGGCGTGCCCGCGACGAACACCTATTCGTTCACCGCCCCCGACCACCGCTGGCTCAACCACGAATGGGGCTTCCAGGCCCTCGTCGCCGCGGCCGGCAACCTCGCCGAACGCGCCGCCTCGCCGCGGCAGCCGGCCGACATGGCGGCGCCCCCCACCCATCCAGCCGCGCGGCGCGTCGCCGGCTGGCAGGCGCTCAACATCCTGTTGACCGCGCTATTGGTCGGCGCGGTCGCCTGGCAGTGGCGCGGCGACCTCGCCGCCAGCCGCCCACCCGCCGCCAACCTGACCGTGCTGGCGCCGGCTGCCCTGCTGGCGCTCGCGATGCTCTGGCCGCGCCTGATCCTGCGCCCCGAGCTGGCCAGCGCCGTGCTCCTGATCCTGGTGCTCGGCCGCGTCGAAGCGTGCCTGGGCGACCCCGCCGCCAGGCCACCCTGGCGCGCGATCCTCGACCCCCGACAGCCCGGCGGCCAGGCCCTCCTGCTGACGCTGCTCTGGTACCAGCTGCACGGCTTCGCCGCGCTCGCGGCGCTGCTCTGGGTGCTGGGCGGTCTGGCCGGCCGCAGCCCGCACGGCGCCGGCCGGCGCTCCAGGCTGGCCGCGCTCGGCCTGGCCGCGGCGCTCGCCGCCGGCGTGGTCACCCCCGGCGGCGTGCCGCAGCTGCTCTACCCGCTGCGGGTGCTCGCGCAATTCGGCGAGGGAGGCCTGGATCTGCAAGCGACGATCAGCGAGATGGTGCCCCTGCTGCAGACCCGCGACAGCCTGCACCTGACGCTGCTCGCCTTCAAGGTGTCGCTGGTCTGGGCGGCGCTCTGGATCCTGGCCACCTGGCCGGGCCTGTCGCGCCTGCGCCTCCTGCTGTTCCTGCTGGCGCTCGTGGCGGCCTGGCAGGCCCAGCGCAACCTCGGCTTCTACGCGCTGACCTTCCTGCTGCTGCACGGCGACCTTCGCCTGGCGGGCACGACCTCGCCGCTGGCGCGCCTGGCGGCCCGGCTCGCCCCGCGGCGCCCGGCGCGCGCCGCCGCCGCCGGACTGTCGGTGATCGTGCCGGTGCTGGTGAGCGCGGCCGCGCTCTGGTGGTTGGCCGCGCTGCCCAGCGACCGCTTCTACCTCGCCGAAGGCGTCGCGCGTCGCTGGGGCGCCGGGCTGGCGCCCGCGAATTATCCGCTGGAGCAGGCCGCCATCCTGGCGCAGCTCGGACCCCACCGGACCGCCAACAACGTCAACGCCGCCTCCACGCTGATCGCCGCCGGCGCCGGTCCAGTGGCGATCGACGGGCGCACCGAAGCTTACCCGGCCGCCGTCTGGCGAGACTATCGCGACCTGCTGGCCGGCCAGGCGCGCACGCGCCAGCGCCTGCGAGACTGGCGCGCGGAGGCCGTCTGCCTCGCCCACCGCACGCCGGCCGCCCGCGCGCCCTTGCGCACGCTGCTGGCGGCCGAGGAATGGGCCCTGGTCCAGGCCGACGAGTCGGGCGTGCTCTTCCTTCGCGCCGGCCACCCGACGGTCGACCCCACGGCCGGCACGGCGCCGGTGCTGCGCGCGGCCGCCGACCGGCTGCGTCGCGAGTTCGCGGCAGCTTCGGACAGCCGTCACGTGCATCTGGCCGACCGCGGCGTGGCCCTCGCCGCGCTGCTGCAGCTCGCCGACCTGCCCGACCTCGCCGAGGACCTGCTCGGCCTGAGCCTCGAACGCTGCCCCCAGCACGCGGCCGCGCACCACAACCTCGGCAACCTGCTGCTGGCCCGCGGCGACCTGCGGGGCGCGCTTCTG
>CAZVWL010000184.1:0-6180 GCA_964630845.1 uncultured Fibrobacteraceae bacterium | reverse complement strand
CCGCGAGGGCGGCCGTACGGTGGGCGCCGGCGTGGTCGCCAAGATTCTCGTCTAGTGTGCCGACGGCGGGCGACGGCCGCGGAAGACGCGGCCGCCGCCGACGCCGATCGAAGAAGACATCGATGAGGTCGCGGCGGATGCGCCGCCGCGGACCTCGCGGAAGGAGCAGGAGTGGCTCGTCAGAAGGTTCAGATCAAGTTGCGGGCTTACGAGCCGGCGGTGCTGGACAAGTCGGCCGAGGTCATCGTCTCGACGGTGTTGAGGACCGGCGCCCTGGTGCGCGGCCCCATCCCGCTGCCGACCCGGCGTTCGTTCTACACCGTGCTGCGGTCGCCTCACGTGGACAAGAAGTCTCGCGAGCAGTTCGAGATGCGCGTTCACAAGCGGCTGATCGAGATCGAGAACTCGACCCCGCAGACCATGGAGTTCCTGCGCAAGCTGGCCCTGCCGGCCAGCGTGGACGTGGAGATCGTTGCCTCCTGAGCGGGTGACCGCCCGGGCGTTCAGGGAGACTAGACACATGATCGGACTGATCGGCAAGAAGCTCGGCATGACCCGCCGGTTCGACGCGGAAGGCCGCAGCGTGCCCGTGACCGTCATCGAGGCCGGGCCGTGCGTCGTGACGCAGGTCAAGACCATGGGCAACGACGGCTACACCGCCGTCCAGATCGGCTTCGGCGCCAAGAAGCCCAAGAACACCCCGCTGCCGATGCAGGGTCATTTCCGCAAGGCCGGCACCGCGCCGCTGCGGACCGTCTGCGAGTATCGGCTCGAGGGTGAAGCCCCGTACAAGCTCGGCGAGACCGTGAACGTGTCGCTCTTCGAGGGCGCCGTGAAGGTCGACGTGACCGGCGTCACCAAGGGCCGCGGGTTCTCGGGCCGCATCAAGCGCCACAACCACAACCGTGGACCGGCCGCGCACGGCACCAAGAACATCCGCGAGTCCGGCGGCACGGGCATGCACGAGGAACCGGGCCGCGTGCTGAAGGGCCATCCGATGGCCGGCCAGTACGGGAACAAGCAGGAAACGAAGAAGAACCTGAGGATCGTGGCCATCGACAAGGAGCGCAACCTGCTGCTGGTCTGCGGGTCCGTGCCCGGCCACAAGAACGGGATCGTGTTCATCCGGCCGAGCCGGTAAGCGGGTCCGCCGAGACCCTGAAGAGACGAGGTCAAGACGATGGCTACCGCGAAGCTTTTCAGCAGCATGGGCGAGGCCAAGGGCACGGTGGCGTTGCCCGACGCCCTGTTCGCGCAGCCCGTGCACCGGCAGTCCCTCTACGAGGCCGTCCGGTGTTTCATGGCCAACCAGCGCCAGGGCACGCACGACACGAAGACCCGCGCCGAGGTCGTCGGCAGCAAGAAGAAGATGTTCAAGCAGAAGGGCACCGGCCGCGCGCGCATGGGCCAGATCCGCAGCCCGAGCCGCGTCGGCGGCGGTCGGGCGCACGGCCCGCACCCGCGGGACTACAGCTACCAGCTGCCGCGCAAGGTCAAGCGGCTGGCGCTGAAGTCGGCGCTGAGCGACCGCGCCGCCCACGAGCGCGTCGCGGTGGTCGAGGACTTCTCGCTCGAGGCGCCGAAGACCGGCGTCGTGGCCAAGATGCTCGGCCGCATGGATCTGCCCGGCCGGCACACGCTGGTCGTCATCCCGGCCGGCGGCGACACGCTGTTCAAGAGCCTGCGCAACATCCAGGGCGTGCGAGTCCTGCGCAGCAACGAACTGAATGCCTACAGCATCCTGTGGGCCGACACCGTGGTGTTCACGCAGGCCTCGCTGCAGGGCGCCGAGGAGGTCTTCGCATGAAGGACCTGAGCCAGGTCGTGCGCAAGGCGCTGGTGACCGAACGGTTCGCCAAGCTGCGCGAGCGCGACAACAAGTTCATCTTCGAGGTGCACCCGGACGCGAACAAGCACGAGATCCGCCAGGCGGTCGAGCACTACTTCGGCGTCAAGGTGACCGATGTGCGCACCATGAACGTCGTGGGCAAGGTCAAGCGCCTGGGTCGGTTCCAGGGCAAGCGCGCCGACTGGAAGAAGGCCATCGTGACCCTCGCCGAGGGTGACAGCATCGATCTGTTCGACCAGGTGTAGAACCACACGAACGGGCCGGCCCATCGCCGGCGGCGACGACGAGGCTGGCGGATCGAGGTCCGCCGACCCACAGGAGACAGGACGAGATGGCGATCAGAAAACTCAAGCCGGTGACGCCGACGCAGCGGTTCCGCACCGTCTCCGACTTCGCGGAGATCACGCGGACGGAGCCCGAGAAGTCGCTGCTCGAGCCGCTGACCAAATCCGGCGGCCGCAACAACATGGGGCGGATCACGAGCCGGCGTCGCGGCGGTGGTCACAAGCGCCGCTACCGCAAGATCGACTTCAAGCGGCACAACAAGGTCGGCGTGCCCGCGAAGGTCGCCGCGATCGAATACGATCCGAACCGCAGCGCCCGCATCGCGTTGCTGCACTACGCCGACGGCGAGAAGCGCTACATCCTGTGGCCCAAGGGCCTGAAGGTGGGCGACTCCGTGTTGTGCGGCCCCGAGGCCAGCTTCAACACCGGCAACGCCCTGCCGCTGACCCGCATCCCGCTGGGCACGCTGGTGCACAACGTGGAGCTGTCGATCGGCCGCGGCGGTCAGGTGGTGCGGTCGGCCGGGGCGTACGCCCAGGTGATGGCGAAGGATGGCGACCGCGTCACCCTGCGCCTGCCGAGCGGCGAGGTCCGCATGGTGCACCGCAACTGCTACGCGACGATCGGCGAGGTCGGCAACGCGGAGCATGAGAACGTGGTCAGCGGCAAGGCCGGGCGCTCGCGCTGGCTGGGCCGTCGTCCCAAGGTGCGCGGCGTGGCGATGAACCCGGTCGACCATCCGCACGGCGGCGGCGAGGGCCGCACCAGCGGCGGCCGGCATCCGTGCACGCCCTGGGGCAAGCCGACCAAGGGCGCCAAGACCCGCAAGAAGAAGCCGTCCGACGCCTACATCGTGCGCCGGCGCAAGCAGAAGTAACGTTCGCCGACCGGCGGCCGCGGCCGCCGCAGCGGAGGCAGAAGAGGCATGACGCGTTCGATCAAGAAGGGCCCCTTCGTGGATGACCATCTGGTCCGCAAGGTCAGCGCCCTGAACACCCGGAGCGAGAAGCGGGTCATCAAGACCTGGTCCCGGCGTTCGACGATCGTTCCCGAGTTCCTCGGGCACACGATCGCGGTGCACAACGGCAAGCAGTTCGTGCCGGTGTACGTGCAGGAAAACATGGTGGGCCACAAGCTTGGTGAGTTCGCGCCGACGCGGACCTATCGCGGCCACACCAGCAAGACCAAGAAGAAGTAGCCCGCTGGAGGAATCACGATGGAGGCAATGGCCGTCTCCCGCTACGTCCGGATCTCGGCGCGCAAGGCGCGACTGGTGGCCGACCTCGTGCGCGGCAGGACCATCCAGGAAGCCCTGAGCATCCTGGCCCTGACGCCCAAGAAGGCCTCGCCGCTGCTGCGCAAGGCGATCCTTTCGGCCAGGGCGAACGCCCAGGTCAAGAACGACAGCGGCGAGGATCTGAGCGACAGCCTGCTGGTGGTCAAGGAAGTGCGCATCGACGAGGGTCCGGCGCTCAAGCGCATCCGCCCGCGCGCCCAGGGGCGGGCGTACCGGATCCACAAGGCGACGAGCCACATCAAGGTCACCGTCGGCCTGCGCGACTGATGACACACGGCCGGGGCTGCGGTCCCGGCCTGGCGCCGACCGCGGCCGAAACGAGGCGCGGCGGCACGAAATGGGACCAAGGGAAGGGTTAGCATGGGTCAGAAAACGCATCCGATCGGGTTCCGGCTGGGGATCGTCAAGGACTGGCAGTCGACCTGGTTCAGCGAGAAGCATTTCGCCGACTGGCTGCAGGAAGACCTGAAGGTCCGCAAGTACATCCAGGCGCGTGTCGGCGCGGCCGGCATTGCCGGGATCAAGATCCGGCGATTCCGCGAGCGCGTGCACGTGATCATCGCCACCAGCCGCCCGGGCGTGGTGATCGGGCGCCGCGGCGCGCAGGCCGAGTCGTTGCGGCAGGAGCTGGAGAAGCTGACCGGCAAGAAGATCAAGCTTGATGTCGACGAGGTGAAGAAGCCGGAGCTCTGCGCCGCGCTCGTCGCCGAGCACATCGCCGTGCAGCTGGCCAGCCGCGTCTCGTTCCGGCGCGCGATGAAGAAGTCGATCTCGACCGCCATGCGCATGGGCGCCCGCGGCATCCGCGTGCGCTGCGCCGGCCGCCTCGGCGGCGCCGAGATGGCCCGCGTCGAGAGCTACGCCGAGGGCAGCGTGCCCCTGCACACCCTGCGGGCGGACATCGACTACGGGACGGCCACCGGCCGCTCGCAGTACGGCGCCATCGGGGTCAAGGTGTGGATCTGCAAGGGTGAGGTCTTCCCCGCGGAGTTCAAGGAGAACCTGCGGAACCAGGTGGCGCGGGACCGGATCTAGCCGTTCCGGGGATCCCGCGCGGGCACGGGGCGCCGAGTTGCGCCCGCCGACAGCAGAGGAAACAGAATCATGTTGATGCCGAAGCGCACCAAGTTCCGGAAGATGATGAAAGGCCGCCGTACCGGCACGGCCTACCGCGGCTCGACCGTCGCCTTCGGCGACTTCGGTCTGCAGGCCGTCGAGGCGGGCTGGGTCAAGAGCCGGCAGATCGAGGCCGCGCGAATCGCGATCACGCGCCACATCAAGCGCGCGGGCAAGGTCTGGATCCGGGTGTTCCCGGACAAGCCGATCACGCTGAAGCCCGCCGAGACCCGAATGGGCAAGGGCAAGGGCGCGCCCGAGTACTGGGTGGCCGTGATCAAGCCGGGCCGCATCCTGTACGAGCTGGACGGTGTCACGCCGGAGCTCGCCAAGGAAGCGTTGCGCCTGGGCGCGTCGAAGCTTCCGTTCAAGACCCGCGTCGTCAGCCGTCAGGGAGAATGAGTCATGGCCAAGAAGAAAGCGCACGACCTGCGGGACATGACCCTCGAGGATCTGGTGAGCCTCGAGCGGGAAAAGGCCGAGGAACTGATGAATCTGCGGCTGCGGCTGAAGCTGCGGCAGGTCGACAACCCGCTGTCGGTGCGCAACACCCGGCGGGAGTTGGCGACGATCAAGACGGTCATCACCGAGAAGCGGAACGCGGCGCGATAGCGTCGGTCTGACCCCCGGCGCGGGGTCGAGGAGTGAGGCAAGATGGCAAGCACCGAACGCAACTTGAGGGCGGTCCGCATCGGCACCGTGGTGTCGAACAAGATGAACAAGACGGTGGTCGTCAAGATCAGCCGGCGGTATCCGCACCCTCTCTACGGCCGAATCGTCACCCGGTCGACCAAGCTGGTCGCCCATGACGAGGCGAACGAGTGTCAGATCGGCGACGTCGTGCGGCTGATGAGCACGCGTCCCCTCTCCAAGAGCAAGCGCTGGCGGGTTGCCGAGATCATCGAGAAGGCCAAGTAAGGCCCGGAGGCACGAGTCATGATCCAGGAATTCACGCGTCTGACGATCGCCGACAATTCCGGCGCCAAGACGGCCATGTGCATCCGCGTTCTCGGCGGCACCGGCCGGCGGTACGCGCGGGTTGGCGACGTGATCGTCGCGTCGGTGAAGTCGGCGATCCCCAACGGGAACGTCAAGAAGGGCCAGGTCGTCAAGTGCGTGATCGTGCGCACGACGAAGGAGATCGGCCGCAAGGACGGCAGCTACATCCGCTTCAGCGAGAACGCGGCGGTCATCCTCGATTCCGAGGGCAAGGAGCCGATCGGCACGCGCATCTTCGGCCCGGTGGCGCGCGAGCTGCGCGACAAGCGGTTCATGAAGATCGTCAGCCTGGCGCCGGAGGTATTGTGATGCGGATCAAGAAGGGCGATCAGGTGCGGGTCATGTCCGGCAACGACCGCGGCAAGGAGGGGAAGGTCCTGAAGGTCTTCCCCGAAACCGGCCGGGTCATCGTCGAGAAGATCAACCTGATCAAGCGGCACCAGCGCCGCACGCAGACGAACCCGCAGGGCGGCATCATCGAGAAGGAGGCGCCGATCCACGCTTCCAACGTGATGCTGGTGTGCCCCAACACGAAGAAGCCGACGCGCATCGGCAAGGTGATCCTGTCCGACGGCAGCCGCGCTCGCGTGAGCAAGAAGAGCGGCGAGATGCTCGGCGACTAGGACGACGGAGG
>CAZVWL010000183.1:0-6196 GCA_964630845.1 uncultured Fibrobacteraceae bacterium | reverse complement strand
TCGGTGCGTGGGGGTCAAGGCGAGGCGATGGCGGGAGCGACGAGACTCGAACTCGCGACCTCCGGCGTGACAGGCCGGCGTTCTAACCAACTGAACTACGCCCCCGCCAGGAAACGCAGGAGCGGCAATATAGCGCGCCTCCCGGCGGCTGTCAAATGCGTTCGGCAAGCGCCGCGAGGTCGGGCCAGGCGCAATCAGACAGCCCGTCCACCCGCCAGTCACCACCCAGCAAGCGCGCCAGATCGCCGGCCAGGCTGGGGTGCCCCGCGACCAGGGCCAGCCCGGCCTCTGCCAGCAGACCCTGCAGAACCTGCGCCTGACCGACGGTCAACGGCCGGTGGCTGGTCACGATCAATTGCGACCACGCCGCGGCGGGCGCCAGCCGGTCGTCCTTGGCCGCCAGACGCGTCAGGGCGGGCCACAGGCCCCGCAAACGGTCCGCGAGCCCCACGGCCTCGCCCAGCCGATCGGCGCCCGTGGCGTCGAACCAGAGCGTCGGCAGCGGCCCCGGGCGCAGCGCCACCGGCGCCGCGGCCCGACGGCGCGCCTCGACCCAGGCCGGGCAGTCCGCACCGGTCGTCGCCAGCAGGTCCGGCGGCGGCGGGGCCAGAGGCAGCGGCGGCCCCACCTCGCCGTCCGGCAACGGCAAGGCCCGCCAGGGGATGCCGCGCAGGAGCAGGCGGTCGCAGCCGGCCGCCGCGACGGCCTCGAGCCAGGCCAGCGAAAGCACGGCGGGGTCGACCATGCCGCCTTCCAGCCCGTCGCCGGCCTCGATCCCCCGCGCCACCAGCGGGGCGCGCAGCGCGCCCATGGTCACGTCGTCGGTGGCCAACAGCACGCCGGCGCCCACCTCGCGCCGGAGGCTGGCGATCGCCTCGGCGTCGAGCGTGGCGGGCGGTCGGCCGGCCGCGGTGGGCAGGTGGCCGAGCATGAGCATGTCGGCGCCGGCGTCGAGGGCGGCCCAGAACGGCGCCTCGGCAGCGGTGACCACCGCGCCGGGCGCGGCCGCCGATTCATGCGTGTCGCTGCGGGTGGACCCGTGTCCGGGCCAGTGCTTGGCGCAGCCGCGCAGGTGGGCGTCGACCAGGCCGGCCATGGCGGCGGCGGCGTGGCGGGCGGCGCGGTCGGCCACCGGGGCGAACGACCGCGCCCCGATCACGGGGTTGTGGCCGGCCACCAGCACGTCGCAGCAGGGCGCCAGCACGCGGTCCAGGCCGCAGGTGCGCAAGCGGGCGCCGGTCTCGGCGTGCACCTGGCGGGTGAGGGCCGGGTCGTCGAGATCGCCGAGCGTGCGGGCGGCCGGCGGGCGGCCGGCGACCGCTTGCAGGAAGGAGACGGGGCCGCCCTCGTGGTCGGCGCAGAGTTCGGCGGCGGCGGGCAGCGTGGCGCGCAGGTCGGCGACCAGGGTGGTCCAGGCGGCGAGGTCGTGGCAGTTGCGGGGAAACAGGATGACCCCGGCGGGTCGCCAGTGGGCGAGCCAGCGGCGTTCGGCGGCGTGCAAGTGGGGTCCGGAAAGGCCGACCACCAGGCGCCGGGCGAGGTCGTGCGCCGTGATCGTCACGGCGTTGCCACCGCGACCGGCGCGTGCAGCGGCGCCAGGGTCGAACCGGGGTAGTAATGCGCGAGGATCGCGGCCGTCGACTGGCCGGCGCGCGCGCGCGCCAGGGCGCCCATCTGGCAGAGGCCGAGGCCGTGGCCCCAGCCGCGTCCCGCCGCGACCACGCGCTGGCCGGCGACCACCTCGAGGTCGAACCAGGCGCTGCGCAGGAGCGCCGCGCCGGAGGCTTCGGGCTGCAGCACGCGGCGGGTCTGGTCACCGCGCACGTGGTACCGGCCCGCGTCGGTCTGGATGGCGAGCACCTCCACACGCCCTTCGGCCGTGCGTCGGGCCACGCGCAGGTCGCGCAACGCGCCGGGTCGGCGTCCGTCGGCTCCGGCGGCGGCGGGGCGGAACGCGTCGGCGGCCCAGGCGGCGCGGCCGCCCTGGCTCACGTAGTCGAGGTACCGCGGCAAGGTGAGCGCCAGCACCGCTTCCAGGTCCGACCACGACCACTGCTGGCTCCAGGTCGCGTAGCGGCTGTCGGCGCACCAGGCGACGCCGCCGGGGCGGCGATCGTCCACGCCGCGCAGAAGCGGGTCCGGCGCCGTGGGCCACACGTCATGCACGGCGGTGGTGTGGCCGCCGCAGGTGGAATGGAAGTACGCGTCGGCCAGCTGGCCGCGGCCGCGCCAGAGCACGAGGCCGGCGGTGGCGGCGATGGCGGCGGTGGTCAGCGTGTCCTCGACGGCGGCGCCGCCGTAGACCTGGTCGCGCACGTCGGCGAACACGTCGAAACCGCGGGCGGCGGCGGCCGAGCGAGCCCGTTGCAGGCGGCCGGCGGCGTAGGTGCGCGCGGCGACGGCCTGGGCGCAGAGCGCCGCGAACTCCGGTCGGCGGCGGCCGCGGCCGATCTCCAGCGGCAACACCCCGGCGAGGTAGCTCTCCAGCTCCACGACGTTGACCACCAGCAGGCGGTCGCCCGTCGCGCTCACGTGCAGCTCGCCGCGCCAGGGCCGGTCGTTCCAGGTCAGGGTGTGATCGGGCGTCAGGGGCACGAGCGCGAGCGCGTCGTGGCTGCCGGTGCGCTCGTCCGCGGTCCACACCACGCGGCCGTGCTCGGCGCGCAGCGCGACCGTCTGGCCGGCCGCCAGCGCCGTGTTGCCGGCGCTGCCGCCAGCGGCCAGCCGCAAGCCGCCGCTCGACGTGACCTCGGCTGAGCGCGCCGCTTCGGCCAGGCAGACGCGCACGAGCACCGGCCCCCCCTCGGCCGCAGCCGGCCACGGACCGGCCTGCCAACCGGGGCCCCCCACGCGCTTGGGCGCCAGACAACCGCCGAGCACGCCGAGCAGCGGCGCCCCGATGGCCACGAGCAACACCAGCCTCGCCACGTTGCCGCCGTTGCGTGACCGCAAGCGCACCTCCCTGTCCGCGCGGTCCTGCGGGCCGAGCCCGTCAACGCATGATCACCAGCCGCTGCATGTCGCTGCGCACCGAGCCGCCCGGCGTCTGCATCTGCACCTTGTAGAGGTAGGTGCCATTGGCCAGGCGGCCGCCTTCGCGGTCGCGACCGTTCCAGGGTACGACCTGCTGCCCACTGCCGTCGAGCACGAACGGCACCGCGGCGACCTGCCGACCGCTGACCGTGTACACCTGCACCTGGCCGCGGCCGCTGCGGGCGCTGGTTGAGAACACGAATCGGGTGTCGTCGCGCATCGGGTTGGGGAAGCTCACCAGCCCGTTGATGCCGCCGCGCGGCGCGACGACCTCGCTGGCCTCCAGCGCCACGTAGGTGGTGTAGCCGTCGATGACGAGGTCCACGCCGCGGTCGACCCGCGCCTTGGCCCGCCGCTCGGGATCGACCTCGCCGCCCAGGTCGGGAGCCGTCGCGGTGAACTGGACCCGTAGCGTCCGGTTGTCCACGACCGTGTGGCCACCGCCGGTCAGGTCGAGGTTCTCGCCTTGCAGCGTGACCGTGGTCGCGGCGTCGAACCAGGCCGCGCTGGTGACCGTCAGCTCGAACGGCACGGGCTCGCCGGGTGGAAACGCGAACTGCAGCGGGTCATGAGGCTGGCCATCGTCCGCGGTGATCACGGCGACGTCCTGCGCGACGCGCAGCGTCAACAGCACGTGCGGATCGCCGTCCAGCACCGCGCCGCTGTCGTAGATGCGCACGAGCAGGTCGTGCGCGAAGGGACGCACCGGCAGGTCCAGCTCGTAATCCATCACCTGGCGGCTGCCGGTGTTGTAGAAGGGGGTGGCGGTGATCACGGCGTCGGTCGGATCGGGACCGCTGGACGCGTGCAGCAACAGGCGGTCGATGCCCGCCTCGTCGCGCGCCTGCACGGTCACGGTGCGACGGCCGCTCGGGTCGATGGCCACCAGGTTGCCCTGCAGGTCGGGCAAGACACCGCCGCCCGCCCCGACGAGTGTGGCCTCGACCTCGGGCAAGCCGCAGTCCAGGTGCATCAACGGATCGCCGAGCAGCACGTACTGGTAGACCATCTGGCGGTAGAGCTGATTCTGGTGGATCGCCAGGACATCAGCCTCGGTGGCCCACATGACCTCGCCGAAGCGCCAGCGGCTGGTGACGGGCTCGCCACGAACGGTGATGTGCGGCGGCCGGTTCATCATGCGCGCGATGAAGCGTTCGCTCATGTCCTTGTTGGAGTGCAGGTACTCGTACCCGGAGCTGGCGTAAACACCCGAAGCGCCGGCGTCAGTCCAGAGCAGCAGCTTCTCGCCGAAGCCGGGTTCGATGTCCCCGCTGGATTGGGCGATGTTCTGCAGGAAATCCCCGAGGTGGCAGCCCATTCCGTGGAAGACAAATGGTTTGCCGACGTTCGTCAGCAGGTCGAAGTCCCGCCGATTCCCCGGGCGGGTGTCATGCTGCATCCAGATCTCGTGGGCCAGGAGCCAATGGTTGGCGTGCCCCTGGAAGTGGGCCAGCGTGCCGCCGCGGCTGAGGGCGCCGATGAGCGCCTCGGGCGCCCCGCTCGTCCGGCACCATTCACGCGCGAAGCTGAGCGTGATCTCGTCCGTCTCGTCCGGATGCGCGCCGGCCATGAACGGCCGCAGCAGGACGTCCTCCGCGGTCAGGTCCACCAAACCGCCGTTGTTGACCCAGGTCTGCGACAGCACCTCGACCTGGCTGGTCTCGAACGCCAGTTCCAGCGGCTGGTAGACGAGCGTGAACCCGCCGGCGCCGAGCGTGCCGCTGGACCAGGCATCGTCGGCGATGAAGATGCCGCGGCGGCGCCAGGTCTCGCCCGGCACGACCGTCTCGGTCTGCTGGATCTTGGTCAGCAGACGCTGCATCTCCCCCACGTCGTTGATGGGGAAGCGACCGACGTAGAGCGACGTCGGCTGTGACGCGTTGCTGGGGAACCCGTCGTCGCCGACCGCGGGGTTCGCGTACCACTTGTCCGATCCGAGCACCTCGGGAGCCAGGCTGAAACCCGCGTCCTGCCGGTGCACGTGCGTCGGCACCCAGTCGCGCGACCACTGCCGGCCGCTGGACTGCACCCCGATCTCCCGCGGATTCTCGTTCGCCGTCCCCACCAGCACGAGCGCGTACGATCCCCAGGCGGGGTTGTCGAGCGCATGGTTGACCAGGCGCTTGATCGCCCACGGGTTCTTCAGACCGCCGCTGTACCAGTCGTAGAGCTGCTGCGGCTCGACGACCTGGAACGTCAAGGCGCCGGCTTGTGCGCGGCTGCGCCGGTAATCGATCCAGGCCTGGGCGACGGCCCGGAATTCCGGCGGAACAACCACCAGCACGTCCGCGCGCGCTTCCTGCCGACGCGTGGGCGGGACCGGTTCGGCCGGCGCGTTGGTGGCGTCGCTGTAGCGGATCTCCACCACGCCGTTGGACGTCATGCGCGACGCGGCGTAGAAGCGTCGCGGGCCGCCGCTCTGGTCCACCTGCAACGAGAGCTTCACGGCGCTGCCGTCGACCAGCAGGTTGCTGCGGCTCAGCTCGATCCAGCGCGGCTGTCGCGGGTCGGTCACCTCGATGAGGCCGACGTCCTCGGTGGCGAAGCCCGCGACCTCCAGGTTGCCGAGGGCCACGCCGTCGCCTCCCGGGAACAGCAGGCGACCGCCCGGCGCCACATACAGCGCGTCGTAGCTGACCTCGACCCAGTCCAGGTACGACGCCACCGCGAGGTTCGTGAAGCTGTTGCGCATGCGGAAGGTGAGGTTCTCGCCGCCGGGCACGCCCGTGGGCAGCACCGTCTCGTAGGTGCGCACGAAACGGTCGTTGGCCACGTAGCCGGGCAGCGTGACGGCCGGCGTCTCGCCCTGCAGCAGATCCAGCACCAGGGTACGGGTGCCGGTGAAGAAGTTGGCGATGCCTGCGCGCAGCACGGCGCCGGCCTGGCCGGGCACCGGCGACCAGAAGCTCAGGCTCACGCGCGCGTCCATCGCGGACGCCGAGTTGAAGTAGTAGCGGTCCTCGCTGATCGCCGGCACGTTCTCGCGGTAGGCCAGCGCCTCGTTGTAGTAATCGGTGCGGCGGTACGACACCTCCGGCGCGCCTTGCGCGGCCGGCAAGCTCTGCTGCTGCATGCGCGCCCAGCTGCCGCCGGTGGGCGGATCGGCAAACTGCAGCCAGTAGACGTTGTTCTCGTTGTTGATCTCGAGGTCGTCGCCCACGGC
>CAZVWL010000182.1:0-6204 GCA_964630845.1 uncultured Fibrobacteraceae bacterium | reverse complement strand
GATCGACGCGGTCAACCTCGGGGCGTTCAGCTACCTGCAGAAGCACTGCAAGAACGACGAGATCAAGATCGTCGTGCGCAACGCCATGCAGCTGCGGCGGGCCGAGTCGGAGAACAAGCAGCTCAAGCGCGAGCTGAAGAAGAGCAAGAGCAAGCTGCAGATCATCGGCCAGAGCCCGCGCATGCGCTCGGTCTTCAAGATGATCGACAAGATCGCCGCCACGGCGGCCACGATCATGATCAACGGCGAGTCGGGCACCGGCAAGGAACTCGTCGCGCGCGCGATCCACGACCGCAGCCACCGCGCCGGCGGCCCGTTCGTGGCCATCAATTGCGGCGCCATCCCCGAGACCCTGCTCGAGAGCCAGCTCTTCGGGCATGTGCGCGGCTCGTTCACCGGCGCCGACCGCGACCACGACGGCTTCTGCCAGCAGGCCAACGGCGGCACCATCTTCCTGGACGAGATCGGGGAGATGCCCCAGAGCACCCAGGTCAAGCTGCTGCGCATGCTCCAGGAGCGCGAGGTGATCCCCGTGGGCAGCGCCCACGCCGTGAAGGTCGACCTGCGGGTGATCGCGGCGACCAACCGCGACCTCGAGGTCGAGGTCGCCCAGGGCCGCTTCCGCACCGACCTCTTCTTCCGGCTCAACGTGATCCCCCTGAACCTGCCGCCGCTGCGCGACCGGGTCGAGGATATCCCCCTGCTGGTCGACCACTTCCTGCGCCGCTTCTGCCCGGACGAATACCAGGGCGGCCTGGCGAGCATGGTGGACGACGACGCGCTCACCTGCCTGCAGACCTGCGACTGGCCGGGCAACGTGCGCGAGCTGGAGAACGTCATCGAGCGCGCCTGCATCATGCGCGACGGCCCGCGCATCACGCTGCGCGACCTGCCGTCGAGCCTGCACGGTCAGCCCGGCCAGGTGGCCGCGCCGCACACGCTGGTCGGCGGCATGGTCTCGCTCGAGGACCTCGAGCAGGCGCACATCATGCAGGTGCTCGAGGCCGTCGGCTGGCACAAGAAGCGGGCGGCCGAGATCCTGCAGATCAACCCCTCGACGCTCTACCGCAAGCCCCTGCGCTACGGCGTGGGGCAGGACGAGATCGACCGTGCCGATCCCGAGGACGCCGGCGACGAGCAGGCGCGCGCCGAAGCGCAACGCATGGTGGCCGCGGTCCACGGGCTCGCCGAGCATGGCGAGTCGACGGCCGACCACGCCGACGAGGCGGTGCCGGAGCCGGTCGGCATTGAATAACGCGGCAACGGCTGCCCGTCGGCCGCGCATCGTGCACGGCGGCGGGTGGGCGGGCCCATGACAGCATGGTTCGCCATGCAGCTAGATGCTTGTCCCTCAAGGAGATGAGGGAAGGCCGGTCGTCAGCCAACAAGTGGCACGACCATTGCACAACACGGCTTGCCATCGGCAGGCTTCCCGGGCCCGATAGGCCCAACCCAGTGGTCGACGCGACCGGAACAAGGAGGACCCCAGTGAACAAGAAGGGCTTCACGCTGATCGAGCTCATGATCGTGGTTGTCATCATCGGCATCCTGGCCGCGATCGCGATCCCCAACTTCATCGCCATGCAGGACCGCGCCAAGGAAGCCAAGGTCAAGAGCGTGGCGCACACCGTGCAGCTGGCGGCCGAGGACTACGCGGTCCGCAACAACGGCATCTATTCGGACGCCGCCGCCGACATCACGCCGCTGTTCCCGGGAGCTCTCCTGCTCGACAACGCGTTCACCGGCAACCCGACCGAGCCCCAGTTCGGCGCCGCGGCCGCGACGCCGGGCCAGGTCGGCATCGAGGTCATCGCCGACGCGACCGGTACCAACGTTGGTTACACGATCACCGGCTGGGGCAAGGATGCCAACATCCTGACCCTGACCAGCGGCTCGTAAACCACGACGGAGCACTGGCGAAGCGGGCCTCCCGTTCGGGGGGCCCGCTTCCGTTTGCCCTGGCGCCGGCCAGGGGTCGACCGCTGGCACCGACCTTGCAATTCCTGCCGCCGTCCGGAGTTTCCTGCCGCGCGCTCGCGGCAGCCGCCCGTTTCGCCCGAGGTTGTGGCCATGACCTTGCCTGAGCCGACCAGAATCCCGCCGGTGGAGCCGGTGCTCGCCGTGGCGGGCCTGACCAAGACCTACCGCTCGGGTTTCTGGGGCCGGCGCGGCAAACCGGCGGTCTGCGCGCTGAACCTCACCGTCGGGCGCGGCGAGGTCGTCGCCCTGCTGGGGCACAACGGCGCGGGCAAGACCACGACCCTCAAGGCGATCCTCGGCCTGATCCGCCCCGACCAGGGCAGCGTCACGATCTGCGGTCGCGACGCGAGCCGTCCCGAGGCGCGCGCCTGCGTCGGCTACCTGCCGGAGGCGCCATACTTCCACGAGAACCTGAGCGCCGCCGAGCTGCTCGACTTCCACGGCAAGCTGCTCGGCCTGTCGCGTGCCAGTCGCCTCGAGCGCGCCGAGCAGTGCCTGCAGATGGTCGGCATGGCCGACGAGCGCCGGCGCCGCGTGGGCGCCTGCTCCAAGGGGCAGCGCCAGCGCCTGGGCCTCGCGCAGGCCCTGCTGGGCGAGCCGGAGCTGCTGATCCTCGACGAGCCCCAGTCGGGCCTCGACCCGCTCGGCCGCCGCGAGGTGCGTGAGATCATGCTGGCGCAACGGGAGCGTGGCGTGACGATCCTCTTCTCGTCGCACATCGTGCCGGACGTGGAGGCGGTGGCCGACCGGGTCGCAATCCTCGGCCAGGGCCGGGTGCTCGAGGTGCAGGACCTGCGCACGCGTCCGGCCGCCGGCCGCTTGCAGGCGTGGCTAGCCACCCCGCCCGCCGACCTCGGCGCGCGCTGGCGCGCGGAGCCGGACCTGCTCGTGCGCGAGGTCCGCGACGGCCGCTGGCTGCTCGAGGCGATCGACGTCGCCGTGTTCGCGCGCCTGCTGGCCGAGTGCGCCCGCCACGAGGTGGCCGTGCTGGACCTGCAGGCCACCACGAGCAGCCTGGAGGACACCTTCCTGGCCCGCCTGCGAGGCGAGGCGCCGGCGGCGGCCGCGCAGCCGGACCGGGAGGTCGTGCCATGCTGAACCGCGTGCTGGCCGTCGCGCACGGCACCTTCCGCGAGACGGTCCGCGACCGCCTGTTCTACCTCGTCGGCTTCTTCGGCCTCGCGCTGGTGGGCGCCACCACGGTCCTGTCGCCCTTGACCGTCGGCGCGCAGGCCAAGATCGTGGCCGACGTCGGCCTGGCCGCCATGGCGCTGCTGGGGCTGCTGGTGGTGCTGCTGGTGGGGGCCAGCATGGTGCGCAAGGAGATGGAACGGCGCACCCTGGTCACGGTGCTCTGCCGGCCGATCGGTCGCGGCGAGTACCTCGTGGGCAAGTACCTGGGCCTGTCGCTGACGCTCGGTTGCATGGTGGCGCTCATGGGCCTCTTGTACCTCGGCGCGGTGGCCGTCACGCCGGCGTCGGTCGCGTGGTCGCACCTGGCGGCGATCTACCTCACCTGGCTCGAGCTGCTGGTGCTGTGCGCCGCGGCGGTGCTCTTCTCGACCGTGGCCGGGCCGGCCCTGGCGGCCGTGCTGGCGGCCACCCTGTTCGTGATCGGCCACCTGCTCGCCTCCCTGCACGACTTCGCGGCGATGAGCGGCGGCGCCCAGCGCCTGCTTGCGCAGGTCGCTTACCGGGTGCTGCCCGACCTCGAGGTCTTCAACGTGCGCGCCGCCGTCGTGCACGGCGATCCGGTCACCCTGCAGCACCTCGCCCTGGCCACGGCGTACGGCCTCGGCTGGGTCGTGGTCTGCCTCACCCTGGCGCGCCTGGTCTTCCGGCGCCGGGAGCTGTGATGCGTGGGCTGGGCACCCTGGCGAGCCTCGGCGTCGTGGCGGCGCTGGTGGTCGCGGCGCCGCGCCTGGCCGGCACCATCGAGCACGCCCGTGGCGGCGGCGGCCCCGACGAGCGGCTCTACTACCCGGATGGCCCCCTGCTGCGGTACGCGAGCCTCGGCTTCCAGGCTCCGGTCGCCGACCTGGTCTGGCTGCAGGCCACCCAGTACTACGGCGGCTACCGCCGCGGCGAGCATGACCTGCGGTACTTCGACGGCCTGATCGACGCCGTGGTCACCCTCGACCCACGGTTCGTCGAGGCCTACCATTTCGCCTCGCTGGTGCATTCGATCACCCACCACAACCACGCCGGCGCGATCGACATCCTCAAGCGCGGCATCCTGGCCAACCCGGACGACTGGCGCCTGCCCTTCAACATCGGCTTCATCCACTACGTCTTCCTGCGCCAGTACGAGGTGGCAGCCCGCTGGTTCGAGGCCGCCGCCGCCCTGCCCGGCGCCAGCGACTTCTGCCGCCGCTTCGCCGCTTTCAGCCTGCGGCGGGCTGGCGACCTCGAGGGTTCCCTCATCCTCTGGGACCACCTGCACCGCACGACCGACAGTCAGGACGTGCGCGACCTCGCCGCGCACATGATCGAACAGTGCCAGCAGGCGCTACAGGGCGCCCCGCTCGAGAACACCATCGGGCCGCCCTCGCCGCGCCGCGGCCCTGCCCCGGAAGGACGCCCGTGACCGCCATCATACTGCTGCCCACCGCGCTCGTCGGCCTCTGCCTCGGCAGCTTCGCCAACGTGCTGATCCACCGCCTGCCGCTGGAGCAGCAGGTCGCCAGGGGCCGCTCGGCGTGCCCGCGCTGCAATCGCAAGATCGCCTGGTACGACAACGTGCCGCTGTGCTCGTGGCTGCTGCTGCGTGGTCGTTGCCGCCATTGCCGCGCGGCGATCAGCCCGCGCTACCCGCTCGTCGAGCTGGGCGGCGGACTGCTGGCCGTCGCCTGCGCCGCCCTGTTCGGGACGACCGTGCCGGCGCTCGCCGCCTTCGTGTTCCTGTACCTGCTGGCGGTGATCGCGGTCATCGACTGGCAGCACATGATCATCCCGCACACGCTGACCGTTGCCGGCATGCTCGCCGGCCTCGGGCTGGCCGAGGTCGCCGGCCCGGGGCTCGACCGCGCCCTGCTGGGCCTTCTGGTCGGCGGCGGCGCGGTCCTGGCGCTGTCGGAGGGCTACCGGCTGCTGCGCGGCCAGCCGGGCATGGGCGGGGGCGACGTCATGCTCATGGGCATGGTGGGCGCGTTCCTCGGCCCGTGGCAAGCGGCCGCCGTGCTCGGCGCCGGCGCCCTCCTGGGCACCCTGTTCGTCGTGATCAAGACGGCCGGGCGCCCGCAAGGGGTCGCCAAGCTGCCGTTCGGCACCTTCCTGGCCGCCGCCGCCGCCCTCGTGCTCGTGGCCGGGGACCGGGTCTGGGCCTGGTACGTGGGGCTGTTCGCATGATCGCCTGCCGGCACATCTTGCCGGCGGGGTCGCAGGGAGCGGATCGCTCCGGGATTTTTGCCCTCAAGCCGCGGCGGGGAATGCCGATCAGCCCCGTGGCATGCATGTTGCGAGACCGGACCGGCCCGCGATCTCTCTGCACGATGGCGGGGACTCGCTCACCAGCACCGAGGTAGGCGCACGATGTTCGGATTCCTCAAAGGCAAGCAGAAGACCCTCACCGGCATGGACATCGGGTCCAGCGTGGTGAAGTGCCTGCGCCTGGACCTGCAGAAGGATCGCCCGCAGATCACGCATTTCGCCATGGTCGACCTCGCCCCCGAGGCGATCGTCGACGGCGAGATCATGGACCGCGAGCTGGTGATCCAGGCCCTGCAGCAGTGCGCGGAGAAGGCCGGCATCGGCCGCGAACCGGTGGCCACGGCGGTCAGCGGCCGGGCGGTGATCGTCAAGAAGATCGTCATGGACAAGATGAGCGCCGCCGACGCGCGCGAGGCGATCTTCTGGGAAGCGGAGCAGCACGTTCCCTTCGACATCGACGACATCACCCTGGACTTCCAGATCCTCAACGAGGACATCGGCGCCGGCCAGATGGAGGTCCTGCTGGTCGCCGCCAAGAAGGACATGGTGCAGACCCACGCCGAGCTGATCCGCGACGCCGGCTTCACGCCGGCCGTGATCGAGGTCGCCTCCTTCGCGAACCAGAACGCGTGGGAGTTCCTGAAGAACCATGGCGCGGTCGCCGCGCCCACGCCGCCGACGGCGGCCATGGCCGACCAGGACGCGCTCGAAGGCGAGGTCGACGACGCGGCTCCCGGGCCTGAAGACGGGGCCGAGGCGCCCGGCGCCTCCGAGTTCGTCGCCTTGCTGGACATC
>CAZVWL010000181.1:0-6214 GCA_964630845.1 uncultured Fibrobacteraceae bacterium | reverse complement strand
TCTGATAGGAGTCGTACCCCATGACCGCGATGATCGCCATGAAGGCGAAGATCATGGGGTAACGACGGATGGCCCCATCGGTGAGCTTCATCGGACGACCTCCCCGCCCACGCGGGTCGTCGCGGCCGCGGCGCGGATCTCGTCGGGGTCGGACTCGGTCGTGCCGTCGCCGTGCGCGACGCGCTCGGTGACGTTCACCAGGCCGCCGTCGCGCAGCGCCCGCTGGCCGCGCACGACCAGCAGTTCGCCGACCGCCAGCCCCTCGCGCACCGCGACCAGCAACCCCTGGTCCGGCCCGAGTTCCAGCTGCCGCTTGTGCGCCCGGTCGCCTTCCACGACGAAGACATAGGCGAAGCGCTCGCCCGGCAGGATGGCGTCGCGCGGGATCACGACGAGGTCGTCGGTCGTCCGCTTGCTGAGGCGGGCGCGTCCGATCACGCCGCTGTTGAGCGCGAGGTCGGCGTTGGGCACGTGGATCTCGACGGGGATCTTGCCTGAGGCGCGCTCGGCCTCGAACCCCACCCAGGCCACGACGCCGCGCAAGGGCGCCGGCAGCCCGGCCACGTGCACGAGCGCGTCCATGCCCGCGGTCACCCAGCCGACCTCCAGCTCGGTGAGCGAACCGCTCAGCTTCAGCACGTAGGGATCGACGACGCGCGCGACGGCCATGCCCGGCAGCACGAGCTGGCCGGGTTCGACGTGCCGCGCGGTGACCAGGCCCGCGAACGGGGCCTTGATCGCGGCGCGGTCGTGCCGGGTGCGGACGATGTCGCGATGGCTGCGCGCCTGCGCGCGCTGGGCCGCCGACTGCAACAGCTCGAGGCGGCTGGCCTTGCCCGCCTCGTGCAGGCGCTCGGTCTGCTCATGGCTGTAGTCGGCCAGCGCGACGGCCGCCTCGGCGGCTTCGAGCTCGGCCGCCAGCAGCCGGCGGTCGAGGGTGATCACCGGCGCGCCGGCCGCGACGCGGGCGCCCTTGTCGTGCAACACGGTCGCGACCGTGCCGGATTCTTCGCTGCCGATCTCGGTGCCGCGCACCGGCAGCAACGGTCCCGCCAGTTCCAGGAATTCGGTCACCGGAGCGGTGGCCAGCGGCATGACCCGCACGTTGCGGGCCACCTCGCGGGCGCTGTCGTCGCCGGTGCCGGGGGCGCAACCGATGGCCAGCGCGGCCGGCACGACCAGCGCGAGCATCAAGCGGTGTAGGATCGAGGGGCGACGGTCCATGCTGGGTCTCCTTGCTAGCGGCCGGCCGCGACCAGGCCGGCGATCGTGGACAGTGGCGCGGCCGGCGAGTGACCGGTCGCCCGCTTGAGGCTGGCGGTGAGCGTGAGCACCTGGTAGCGGGCATCCAAGAGGACCCGCCGCGCGGCGAGATGATTGGCGTCGGCGTCGAGCACGGTCAGGTAGCTGACCCGGCCCAGCTCGTACATGAGCAGGCTCTCGGCCAGCGCCTCGGCGGCGCGCTCGAGGTTGAGGTCGGCGGCGCGCAGGTTCTGCCGCGCCGCTTCCAGATGGTTCAGGATCTCCAGCACCTGCACCTGCGCCTGCCGGCGATAACCGGTCAGCTCGGCCTCGGTGCGGCGGATCTGGGCGCGGGTCTCGTCCACGCGACCCTTGGTCAAGAGCCCGGTGAACAGGGGCACGTTGAGGGCCACCGACGCGAGCCAGGTCTCGTGGCCGTCGTCCCACAGCGTGTCGAGCGTGGTGCCCACCCGGCCGTAGCTGCCGTGCATCGTCAGGTACGGACGGGCGTCGGCCGAGAAGGCCTGCCGCTGGCGGCCGAGCATGCCGAGCAGGCGGTCCATCGCCGCCAGCTCCGGGCGGTCGACCGCCAGCGCGAGGGCCTTCTCGCGGTCGATGGGATCGAGTTCGAGGTTCGCCTCGTTGGCGATCCGGACCGGCTCGTCGGGGCTGCGGCCGAGCACCGCGTTGAGGCGCGCGCCCGCGTTGGCGACCTGCTGGCGCGCCTGGCGCAGCTGGGGCTCGATGTTGGCCAGGGCGACCGCCGCCTGCAACGTGTCCAGCCGGGTGGCGGTGCCCAGTTCGAAGCGCATGCGGGCGAGGTCCAGGAGCGCCCGCTGGTTCGTGTGCTGGGCCTCGATCGCGTGTGCCGCCTCGGCCAGCATGATGATCGCGTGGTAGGCCGCGATGACCTGCTCGGCGGTCGCGTGTTCGGCGGCGCGCAACATGAGGTCCTGCCGCTGGATGCCCAGGTTGGCGGCCCCCACCGCGCCGAGGATCTTCACCGGGTTGAGCTCCCAGTTCAGGCTCAGGCGCGTGTTCCAGTAGGTGCTGGCCGGGATGTCCGGCGCCGCCGGGATCAGCGAGCCGAAGCCCGCCAGCCACTGCTCGAACCACGGGTCGGCCCCCACCGGCGGCCCAAAACTGCCGCCGCCGCCGAAGGTCGGGTCGAGCGCGAAGCTCGGGTCGCGCCGCCGCGTCCAGTCGCCGATCAAGTCCAGCGTCGGCAAGCCGGTCGACAGCGCCTGGTACTTCTGCCCGTCCAGCTCGCGCCGCCGCTCGCGCTCGGCGCGCAGGCTGTCGTTCTGGGCGATCGCCAGGTCGAGGCACGCAGCCAGGTCGAGCACCGGGCCCGGTCCCGGCCTGGCGATGACGACCTCGCCGAGCGTCGGGGTCGCGGCCGCGGCGCACGCCCCCCAGGACGTCAGCAGCAAGCCGCAAGCGACCCAGGCCAGCAGTGTCGAGCCGTCTCGTGTCGGTTCACGCATCGTTGTTCTCCTCCGAGCCAGGGCAAGCAAGCTGACGCCAGGGCACGACGAACACGCCGAGGCGCTTGTCCAGTTCCGCGGGCAAGGCCAGGCCCGCCGACGCCAGGGCTTCCCGGGCCAGCAGGCCGCCGACGCTGCGCAGCCAGCGTTCGACGGTCTCCAGGTCAGGTTCGGGCCAGCGCCCGGTCACGACGGTGGTCGCCAGGCCGAGCGTGAAGATGCTGGCCTGGAACAGCAGTTCGTCCTTCTGCGCCCGCGGCAGGGCGCCGAGGAACGGATGGTCGTCGAGGTCGCGCGACAGCGCGGTCAACACGGTCTGTTCCCCGCAATCCGCGGCGACGGGATCGAGGTCCAGCGCGCGGAACAGCTCCGGGTGCTCGATGGCGAAACGCACGTAACCGATGCCCATGTTCAGGAAGGAGTCGTCGCTCCAGGGGCGCCGGCAGTAGTCGAGGATCATCGTCGCCATCCGCTGGGACACCGCCGCCATCAGGCTTTCCATGCTCGCGAAGTTGCTGTAGACCGGCGCCGTGGACGAACCGAGCTGGCGGGCGACCCTGCGGGCCGTGACGCCCCGGGTTCCGTGAGCCGCGACGACGGCCAGCGCGGCTTCCAGGACCTCGTCACGGCTGAACGTCGTTTTGCGTGCCATCGGGGGCCTTCCCGGGTTCGGATCGTTTTAGAACGCGCGTTATGTAACAATTGTTTCGATGAATGGCAAGAAATTCGAGGCGCCTGACGAAAAACTAACATCCGATCAGGGAAGGACGATGCAGAAGACGCCGCCGACCGCCATCAGACACGCCAGGAGATGCCGCCGGGTCAACGGTTCCTTCAGGAACAGCCAGGCCAGCAGGATGATGTAGATCGTGGCCGTCTGGTTCAGGATCGCCGCCGCCCCGGCCGTCGTGTGCTTCATGCCGGCGATCCAGCACATCAGCGACAGGTAGCTGCCCAGGACCGTGCCCGGCAGCGCGTACCGCAGGAGCGACCGCGATGGGCGGACGGCGCGCAGGTGCCGCAGGTCGCGACGGCCTTGCGGGCTGAGCAACACCACGGGCCAGAGCGCGGCCAGGGCCACGAACTGACGGATCCCCGTGACCCAGATCACAGGCTGGTCGACGAGCACCGGCTTGACCAGCACGATGCCCAGGCTGAGCGCCGCCATGCCCGACGCCCCCAGTACGATGCCTTGCCAGAGCGACGCGCGTCCAACGCCGGGCGGCGGCACGACCCGCGTCGACACCAGGACCGCGCCGACCACCAGCGCCATGCCCACGAAATCCATCGCGGCCAGCCGTTCGCGCAGCAACAGGAACGCGAACAGCGTGGTCAGCGGCGGATACAGGCAATCGACGATGGCGGTCAGGCTGGCGCCGATCCGATTCAGCGAGGCATGGAAGAGCGTGTCGGCGAGCACGATCGCAATCAGACCGCTGGCCACGATCAACGCCAGGTCCGCCAGCGGCACGGCGCGCCAGGGCGGCTGGCCGACCGCCACCATCGTCGCCAGCAGCAGGACCGACGAGATCGTCACCCGCAGCGTGTTGAGCAACAGCGGGGGCAGCAACTCGCCGGAGCGTTTGAACAGGATGACCGCGCCGGCCCAGAAGACCGCCGTCAACAGCGCGAAGACCTCGCCCATGGCACCGCTCAGCCTCGGCCGCCGTCCAGCGGCAGCATGATGGTCACGCGCCCTCCCCCGCGCTCGTTCGCCCCGAGGTCGAGCGATCCGCCGAGTCGGTCCAGCCGCTCGCGGAGGTTGAAGAGCCCGAAGCCGCCGAGCTCCCGCTCCTCATCCGGGGAGCCTTCGCCGCCGTCGGGCGGGTCGACAAGGTCGAAGCCGCGGCCGTCGTCGTCAACCTGCAATTCCAGCCGCTGGGACGATTGCCTCAGTTGCATCTCCGCGCCCGTCGCGCCGGCATGCTTGTAGACGTTGGCCAGCAGCTCGCGCGCGCCCTGGTAGAAGAGCGTGCGCACCTCGTGGGGCAGGTCGATCGTCTCGCCGTCGCAGCGGAAGCCACACACCAGCCCGCGGGTGCGGCTGAAGCTGCGGCATAGCCACTCGAGGGCGGCGTCGAGGCCGACCTCGTAGAGCGAGGGCGGGAAGAGCTCGAAGGTGAGCGAGCGCGTCAGGGCGCTCGCGTGGTCGAGGATCGAGGCCACGTCCTGCACCACGGCGGCGGCATCGCCCAGGCGCTCGGGGTAACGCAGCAGGCTGAGCTTGGCCTGCGCCGCGAAGATCTCCTGGGCGAGCGTGTCGTGCAGGATCTCGGCCAGGCGGCGCTGCTGCGTCTCCTCGACGGTCGCCAGCTGGCTCGCCAGGAGCTGCAGACGGCGCTGGTACCGTCGCAGCTTCGCGTCGGCGGCCTTGCGCTCGGTGATGTCCCGCGCCACGGTGAACACCGTCCGGCGGGCCGTCAGCGGGAAGGAACTCCAGGCGATCCAGCGGTGGCTGCCGTCGCGGCACAACGTGCGCAGCTCGAGGTCGCGCACGGGCTGACCGGCGCGCAGCTCTTCGGCGGCCGCGAGCGCGGCCGCGCGGTCGTCCGGATGGATGAGATCGGGGAACGACACCTCCATGATCTCGTCGCGTGACCAGTGCAGGACCCTCACCCAGGCCGGGTTGACCTGCAGCAGGCGGCCGTTGAGATCGCCGATCGCGAGCAGGTCGAGCGAGAGGTTGAACAGCCGATCACGTTCCTCCTCGACTTCGTGGGCACGAGCCGGATCGTTGACGCTGCCGACGAGCAGGCAACGGCCGGCCGGGCCGTCCGCGACGCGCAGGAGCTGGACGTCGGCCTGCCGCCAGCGCGCGCCGGGCAGCAGGACCTGGAGGTTCGCCTCCCCGTAGAGCCGGCGCCCCGCCACCAGCTCCGCGACGAGCGCGCGCAGCCGCGGCTGATCGGCGGGGTCGACATGCCCGGTCACCAGCGCCTCCAGCGTCGGTATCCTGCCCGGCGGCACGCCGGCCCGCCGCAGCAGGGCGGCGCTGGCATGCACCGTTCCTTCCGGCATGGCGATCACGAGCAGAGGCAGATCGACGCCCTGCAACTCGACGAGCAGGTTGGCGCGCTGCCGGGCCGCCAGCGCCCGTCGACCGCGCCTGCACAGCAGCAGGCCGGCGCCCACGCCGATCGTCGCGCCGAGCAGGAACCAGATGATCGCCATGTCGCCTCCCAGGCTCAAGCTGGTCGCTCCCGGCGCCGAAACCAGGGTCGGACCCTCGCCCGGAGCGTAGACCATGCCGGCCACGCCGCCTTGTGACGCGACCTGCCTCGACGTCGCCGAGGTCCGCGCGATGGCGCGGGCCCTCGCTCCCGAGATCGCCACGTTGCCACGGCTGTCGCGTGTCGTCGAGTCCTTCCTGGCGGACGCCGGGCGCGACACGGCGACCGCCGCCGACATCGCCCGCGCCCTGGCCCTCGATCCGGTCATCGAGGGCTGGGTGCTCCGCCAGGCGAACAGCGGTTACGCCAAGCTCG
>CAZVWL010000180.1:0-6241 GCA_964630845.1 uncultured Fibrobacteraceae bacterium | reverse complement strand
AGCGCGGCCATCTCGGCGTCGCAACGCGCGATCACGCTGTTGCCTCCGAGCAGGAAGTGGCGCCCCACGGCGGGGTCTTGCGCGGAGGCATGGAGGCGGCGCCGCAGATCGCGCAGGAAAGCCAGGCGGGCGTCGCGCACGGCGATCTGTTCGGCGCGGTCTTCCTGCAGCGGGATGCCGTTGCGATCACGATCCAGGAACGCCGCCGAGAACTGGACGCCGCCCTGCAGCACGATCGCGTAGTCGCTGTAGTACTCCCAGACATCGAACATCAGACCGGCGTTGGCCACGCGATTGTCCGCGTGGTTCCATTCGTTGACCAGGAACCACGCCAGCGTGTCGCGCGCGACCGGATGCAGCAGGTTCGCCAGCCGCGAGCCGACGCTGACGTTGCTCTGGATCGGCACGGCCAGCGACCCGTCCAGCAGATGCCCGAGCACGTTGGTATCCGGGCTGGCGGCCGCCTTCGCGTCCCGGTAGATGTTGTCGAAGAGCTGGTAGGCGCGCTGCTCGATGGGCATCTCGCCGTTGTTCCACAGCGCCGTGCCGCCGGCGAAGGCGATGATGGCCACGTTGCGGGACCCCGGCAGCGCGCGCACCTGGTGCGCCCATTGGTGCAGGCTGGTGCCCGGTAAGTCCGCACTGCCCAGCAGGTGCTGCGGCGAGCAGATGATCACGTCGGCGCCGGCCCAGTCGACGACCGTGCCGGAGGTCGGCGCCCGCCCGCCGATATGGATCGCGGCGATGCCGTAACGGTCGCCCTGCGGCTGCGGGATCGGCCCCAGGGGCATCTCGATGGTCGCCTCGTGGGCGGTGACGGTCGCCGAACGGTTGCCGGCCGCGTCGATCGCCACGACGCGCACGCGCAGCGTGTCCGAGTGGTAGACCCGCGGCCCCACCACCACGGCCAGGTTGCTGATCGAAGGCGCGAAGGTCGCCGAGCTCACCTGGTGCGTGCCGGCGGCGGCGGTCTTGTAGAGCCAGTGCGCGTCGGGCGCCGCGGCGTAGAGCGGGTAGCTGCTCGCGTACTCGCAGGTGACCTCGAAGATCGACGATTCGTTGGCCGCCGCCGTCACCCGGACGGTCAGCGGGCGGCCGTTGGTCTCGAGCTGCAGCGTGGCCGTGGCCTGCGTGATCACCGGCGGCGTGGTGTCCTGGGCCGCCGCGGCGCCCGGCCGGAAGCACCACGCGAGGCAACACGCGAGGCAACACGCGCCGGCGAGCCAGGCACGAATCGGCGATCCGCCGCGAAAGAACTGCGAGAACGGGCGCTGTGGCATGGATCCTCCCTGTACCCCGGTCCGTCATCAAGAAACGTGCCCCGGCGACCGTGCCCGCGGTCGCCGCGGGAAGCTAGGCCCCCGCGGCGGTCCGGCGGGCCGCGATCTCCCCGCGGATGTAGTCGACGATGTCGCGCGTGCTGGCGCCCGGCCCGAACAGGCGGCCCACGCCCATGGCACCGAGGGCGGCCATGTCCTCGTCGCTGATGCAGCCGCCGCCGGTCAGCAGGATGTCTCCCGCGCCCTTCTCGCGCAGCAGGCGCAGCACCTCCGGGAAGATGTGCATGTGCGCGCCCGACAGCAGGGACAGGCCGACCGCGTCGACGTCCTCCTGCAGCGCCGCCTCGGCGATCATCTCCGGGGTCTGGCGGATGCCCGTGTAGATGACCTCCATGCCGGCGTCGCGCAGCGCGCGGGCCACCACCTTGGCGCCGCGGTCGTGCCCGTCCAGCCCGGCCTTTCCCACCAGCACCCTGATCGCAGGTTCCATGGTCGTCTCCTCGGCTCGGTCGTCAGATGATGATCGGCTCGACGTACTCGCCGTACACGGTCTTGAGCGTCTCGATGATCTCGCCCAGCGTGGCGCGCACCTTGACCGCGGTGATGAAGTGCGGCATCAGGTTGTCGCCGTCGCGCGCGCCCTGGCGCACGGCCGCCAGCGCCGTCTGCACGGCGCCGTTGTCGCGCTCTCGGCGCAGGTTCGCCAGGCGCTGCTCCTGGCTGCGCGCCACCTCCTGGTCGATGCGCAAGAGCGGGATCTGCTGCTGCTCGTCCGGGTTGACGTGCGCGTTCACCCCGACCACGATGCGCTGCTTGCGTTCGAGCGCCTCCTGGTACCAGTGGGCGGCATCGGCGATCTCGCGCTGGAAGAACCCCTCCTCGAGCGCGCGCACCACCCCGCCCAGCTCCTCGATCCGCGTGAAATAGGCCTCCGCCTCCGCCTCCATGCGGTTGGTCAAGCTCTCGACGAAGTACGACCCCGCCAGCGGGTCGACCGTGCTGGCCACACCCACCTCGTGCGCCAGGATCTGCTGCGTGCGCAGGGCGATCTCCACCGCGTGCTCGCTCGGCAGGGCCAGGGCCTCGTCCATGCTGTTGGTGTGCAGGCTCTGGGTGCCGCCGAGCACGGCGGCGAGCGCCTCGTAAGCAGTGCGCACGATGTTCAGGTGCGGCTGCTGGGCCGTCAGGCTGCAGCCGGCGGTCTGCGTGTGGAAACGCAACAGCCACGAGCGCGGGTTCTTCGCCTTGTAGCGCTCCTTCAGGTGCCGCGCCCAGATGCGGCGCGCGGCGCGGAACTTGGCGATCTCCTCGAAGAAATCGAGGTGGCTGTTGAAGAAGAAGGAGAGGCGCGGCGCGAAGGCGTCGATGTCCAGGCCGGCCGCAAGGGCGGCGTCCACGTAGGCGAAGCCGTCGGCCAGGGTGAAGGCCAGTTCCTGCGCCGCCGTCGAACCCGCCTCGCGGATGTGGTAGCCGGAGACGCTCACCGGGTTGAACTGAGGCAGGTGGCTGGTGCCGAACTCGATGGTGTCGACCACCAGCTTCATCGAGGGTTCCGGCGGGAAGATGAACTCCTTCTGCGCGATGAACTCCTTGAGGATGTCGTTCTGCAGGGTGCCGCGCAGCTTGGCGATGTCGGCCCCCTGGGCCTCGGCCGCCGCGATGTACATCGCCCAGATGATCGCCGCCGGGGAGTTGATCGTCATCGAGGTCGACACCTCCGCGAGCGGGATGCCGTCAAAAAGCGTGAGCATGTCGTCGAGGCTGCTGATCGACACGCCGCACTTGCCCACCTCGCCGGCCGACCAGGGGTCGTCCGCGTCGCGGCCCATCAGGGTCGGCAGGTCGAACGCGACCGACAGGCCGGTCTGACCACGTGAGAGCAGGAACTTGTAGCGCTCGTTGGTGTCGGCGGCCGAGCCGAAGCCGGCGAACTGGCGCATGGTCCAGAGCTTGCCGCGGTACAGGTCGGCGTGCACGCCGCGCGTGTACGGGTACTGGCCCGGATCGCCGAGGTCGCGCGCGTAGTCGAGGCCGGCCGTGTCGGCCGGCGTGGCCAGCAGCGGGATGGGTCGGCCGGAGACCGTCACGTGCGGGTCGTGGTCGTCGGGGCGGCGATGCAGGCCGCCGAGCACGGCCTGGTCGTGGTCATGGCGCATGGCGTCGCTCACTGCCTGTCCTCCAGGAACGCCGCCAGCAAGGCGCGGGCGGCGGTGTAGGGCGTCTGCTGGCCGGCGGCGACCCGCGCGGCCCAGTCGGGAACCTGATCGGCCAGGCGCGCCTCGGCGCGTCGCCAGAGCCGGTCGCGCAGCACGGCCCACACCTCGCCCTGCGCCCGCGAGAGGCGCCGGTCGGCGAGGTTGCCGGTCGACTGCAGGAACTGGTGATGGCGGGCGGCGGCGGCCGCGATCTCCGCCAGGCCCACGCCGCGCGAGGCGATCGCCGTCAGGACCGGCGGCTGCCAGGGCGCCGGCGGGCGCATGGCGAGGTCGGCCTGCAGGGTGCGCACCATCTGGTCGGCGCCCGGCCGGTCGGCCTTGTTGACCACCAGCACGTCGGCCACCTCCATCAGGCCGGCCTTCATCGCCTGGATCGAATCGCCGGACTCGGGCGAGAGCACGACGACGACCGTGTCGGCGGCGGCCGCGACGTCCATCTCGGTCTGACCCACGCCCACGGTCTCGATCAGCAGCACCTCGTGGCCGAACGCTTCCAGGACGTCGGTGACCTCCTTCGTCGCGCGGGCCAGGCCGCCCAGGCTGCCGCGGGTGGCCATGCTGCGGATGAACACGCCGGGGTCCAGCGTCAGGTCGCCCATGCGCACCCGATCGCCCAGCACGGCGCCGCCGGTGAACGGGCTGGTGGGGTCCACCGCCACCACGCCCACGCGACGGCCCGCCTCGCGGTGGTGGCGCACCAGGGCATCCACCAGCGTGCTCTTGCCCACGCCCGGCGGACCGGTGATGCCCAGGCGCGGCGCGCCCGCCAGGCGCGGGTAGAGGATCTCGAGCGCGGCCTCGGCCCGTGGCCCGCCGTTCTCCACGAGGCTGATCAGCCGCGAGGCGGCCCGGCGGTCGCCGCCGGCGAACGCGTCCAGGAGGCGTTGCAGATCGCTGTCCAGCATGGGCTCCTGCTCGGGGAAGGGCGCGGACTCGTAAACCAGACAATCTAGCCCAATCCCCACCGCAAGCCACCTGACCGGCGCCGGCGGGTCGTGGCGGCAACGCCGCGCAATCGGTATCCTGGGACCGTGCCGCGCCCCGCGGCGCGACGCTGCGGCCGGCGATCGCCGGTCCCGGGCCCTGGTTCAAGGAAGGTCACCCCGCATGGATCTCCGGCTGAACGACCAGCAGCAGATGCTGCGCGACGCCACCCGCCAGTTCGCCGAGCAGAAGCTCATCCCTCAGGCCGAAACGGCCGACCACGAGGGCGCGATCCCGGCCGGACTGTTGCCGGAGCTGGCGGCGATGGGGTTCTGCGGCATCGGCACCCCGTCCCAGTACGGCGGCTCGGAGCTGGACGCCGTCTCCTACGCGCTGATGATCACGGAACTCAGCTACGGCGACGCGTCGGTGGGCGTCACCGTCTCGGTGACCAACAGCCTGACCCAGGACCCCATCCTCATGTTCGGCACGCCCGAGCAGAAGGAGCGTTTCCTGCCGCCGCTCGCGCGCGGCGAGGTGTGGGGCGGCTTCGCCTTGACCGAACCCTCGGCCGGCACCGACGCCGGCGGCACCCGCACCATGGCCGTGCCCGACGGGGACCACTACGTCGTCAACGGCACCAAGAGCTTCGTGACCAACGGCGGCTTCGCCCACACCTTCGTGGTCTTCGTGCGCGGCGACCGCGAGGTGAAGCACGGCGGCATTTCGGCCTTCATCGTCGAGAAGGGCACGCCCGGCTTCTCGATCGGCAAGCACGAGAACAAGCTCGGCATCCGCGCCTCCTCGACCACCGAGCTGGTCTTCGAGGACTGCCGCCTGCCGAAGGCCAACCTGCTGGGCGAGTGGGGCCAGGGCTTCAAGGTGGCCATGAAGACCCTCGACTGCGGCCGCATCGGCATCGCCGCCCAGGCCCTGGGCATCGCCCGCCGCGCGCTCGACCTCGCCGTGAAGTACGCCAAGGAGCGCGAGCAGTTCGACAAGCCGCTCGCCGCCTTCCAGCACAACCAGTTCCGCCTGGCCGACATGGCCACCGACGTGGAGGCCGCCCGCCTGCTGTTGATGCAGGCCGCGCACCTGAAGGACCTCGCCGCCGGCGACCCCAAGATCCGCTACTCGCAGGCCGCGGCCATGGCCAAGCTCTTCGCCTCGGAGGCGTCGCACCGCGTGGTGCACCAGTCCCTGCAGATGCACGGGGGCTACGGGTACATCAAGGAATTCGAGATCGAGCGCCTGTACCGCGACCAGCGCATCACGGAGATCTACGAGGGCACGTCCGAGGCCATGAAGATGGTGATCTCGGCGGGCCTGCTGCGCTGAGGCGAACCGCGCTAGTGGGTGCCTTCCTGGCGTAGGCGCTCGAGCACCTGCTGGACCGCCGGATCCTCGGACTGGCGCGCCATCGCGCGCGCCACCGCGCCGGCCATCGACAGGTCGTCGTCCTCGAGGCTGGCCTGGCGCAGGTTGCCTGCGATCAGGCCCTCGACCTTGCGGATCAACGCCTGCGAGAACTTCTCGAGCTGCTCGTGGTCATCCTGCTGGAAGCGCCGCCGATTGCGCTCCACCTCGCGGCGGCGCAACTCCTCCAGCACCACGTGCAGCTGCTGGATCGTCGGCGCCACCCTGTTCTCCCGGTACCACAACGAGAACTCGGCCACGTGCTTCTCCACGAGCTGCTCGGCGCGCCGGGCTTCCTTCTGCCGCGTCTCCAGGTTCGCCGCCACCAGTTCGTTGAAGTCGTCGACCGTGTAGAGGTAGACCTCGCCGTGCGCCGCTACCGCCGGATCGACGTCGCGCGGCACG
>CAZVWL010000179.1:0-6255 GCA_964630845.1 uncultured Fibrobacteraceae bacterium | reverse complement strand
ACCGGCCGCGTCATCACCGAGATCGTTGCCGAACGCCGGCGGCAGATCGAGGTCGAGGGCTGGACGCAGGAACATGATGACGAGCACGGCGATGGCGCGTTGGCGCGGGCCGCAGCCGCTTACGCTTTTGGTGCCGCAGTTGGTCGGGCGGATCGGGCCGTCATGGACGAATGCGCCGATAGCACATCGTACCGCATCCTCTCGCTCTGGCCGTGGGACATCAAATGGTGGAAACCCAAGTCCCGCCGTCGCGACCTGATCCGCGCCGCCGCCCTCATCGTCGCCGAGATTGAGCGCCTGGACCGAGTTGAGGCGAAGGAGGCGGGGGATGTGTAACGCCTGCGGTTTCCAGTGCTGCGGCTCCGACGAGCTCGGCGGCTGCGGCTGCGACCACTGCGACTGCCCCGAGTGCTGGTCCTCGGGCTGCGATCTGTGCGGCCAGGACGAGGAGGACTGCATCTGCGGGCTGGACGACGGCGATTGGGAGGACTGCATATGACCCACGCCACCGCCATCGAATGGATGACTGCCCTCGCCGATGCGAAGGGGATGCGGGCCGATGTCTGGAATTGGGTCGAGGGCTGCACCGCCGCCGGCGAAGGCTGCCGCAACTGCTGGGCGGCGGCCGAGGTCTACATCCGCGGCCACCAGTCAGGCAAGGTGGGCGAGCGGTTCGGCGGACTGGCCGAGATGCGTGGCGGCCGGCCTGTGTTCCTCGGCGCCGTCCGCGTGATTGAATCCGACCTGACCAAGCCGCTGCGGACCAAGCGGCCCACGGCGTATTTCTGCTCGCGCTTCGACCCCTTCCACGAGGCGATCATCGCCGACATTGCCGCCCGGTGGCCGGCGTTGGTCGAAGCTTCAAGTCGGCGGGTGTGCCGCCGAGAGCATACGGAGGTGCCGGCATGATCCGCGCGCCAGCCCTCAAGGCCCACGCCTTGCGCTGGCTGCGGCGCCAGTACCCGGATGCGCTACTGGTGCCGGAACTCTGCGTCGGCAACTGGGGCGCTGCCAGCATTGATGTGGCCGCAGTCACCGAGGCGGAAATCATCGGCATCGAGGTCAAGGGGGTCGGCGACAGCCCGTCGCGGTTGGAGCGGCAGGGAATCGCCTACGGGATGGTCGCTTCCAGGATGTGGCTTCTGCCGACGCCATCCTTGGAGGCACGGTGCTGGAAGGCGCGCCCGGCAGGCTGGGGCAGGTTGGTCATCCGCGAGGGTGAGTGCGTCGTCTACGTGGGTGACGAGGTAGAGCACAGGCCGGAACCGACCCCCGGTGGCGGCACCGTCTACAAGCCCCACAAGATCGGTGAGGTCTTGCATCGTGACAGTCTAGCCGATCTTGTCGAGTATTATGGAGCCCGAACCATGCAGCACGCCAGCGGCGCTGTCATGCTTGGCGTCCTGTGGGCGGATGAACTGCGGACTTTATGGGCGGAAACGCAATCAGCCGGGCTCGTCACCGGAAAATGTCCATCATCTGCCGATCATATTCGCCCCCTCCTGGCAGACACGCTTCCGTTATCGGTGATCCGGCCATTCCTGTGCCGGACCCTGCGCGCGCGCCGCTGGGAGCGCGGCCCCATGACGGGCGGCGGCAAGACCGTGTTCCGTCCCGGTGACGCGCTCCCGGATATCACCGCACCTGAGATGAGCGAGGTGCCGGCATGAAAGCCCAGCGCAAGAAGGTAACCCACATGGCCGCCAGTGTGCGGGACGACGGAGCCGTGTCTGCCCTGTGCTTCAATGGCCAGCGCCCAATCGACCTCACCAAGGCGACATGGACAATCCGGGAAGAGGCGGTGACGTGTCCTCGGTGCCGGAAGGCTATGGAGACAGCAGCATGAAAGCCCTCACCCTCTGGCAGCCCTACGCTTCGCTGATCGCCATAGGAGCCAAGCCCTTCGAGACGCGCTCCTATCCGCCGCCGGCCAAGCTGATCGGCCAGCGCATCGCCATACATGCGGCGGTGAAGCCGATCCAGGCGGTGTGGCGGATGCTTCCGCGGGCGGTGAGAGAGGCCATCGCGCTGGCGTTTGCCAGAGCCGGTATCACCGACCCGCTGGAGTTCCTCCCTCACGGCGCCGTCGTCTGCACGGCGGTTCTCGCCGGGGCGTATGAATGCGACGGACCGCTCCCGGATCGGGCGAGCGTAGCGGTGCGGCGGTGGACCAGCGGCAGCGAACCGAGACGGTCAATCGCCATCGACCCCTTCGGCGGCGACTACTCCCCCGGCAGATGGGCCTGGCTGTTGACCGACGTTGAGCCCCTGCCGCAGCCGCTGCCGGCCAAGGGCAAGCAAGGCTGGTGGGAGTGGGACCATTTTGCCGGCGTCGGGAAAATGGTCGGGAGCGCGGCATGACGCCCGCCACCGACCTCTTCGCCACCGGCCGCCGCCTGCAGATGACCGAGTCGATCGACCTCACGATCCAGTCGCTGCGCGCCTACGGGCCGGACCATCCGCACTGGGCGGTCGCCTGGTCGGGCGGTAAGGACTCCACCGCCACCCTCACCTTGCTCGTCTGGCTGATCGACAGCGGCCGCGTGCCGGCGCCGCGCTCGCTCACCGTGTTCTACGCCGACACTCGCCTCGAACTGCCGCCGCTAGCCGCGTCCGCTCGCGCCATCATGGACGAGCTGGCCGACCGCGGCATCGCCGTGCGCATCGTCATGGCGCCGCTCGATGACCGCTTCATGGTCTACATTCTCGGTCGCGGCGTGCCGCCGCCCAACAACAACACGCTGCGCTGGTGCACCGGCCAAATCAAGGTCGAGCCTATGGAGGAGGCGATTGCCGAGGCCCTGGACGGCCTGGGCGGCAATCTGCTGATGATCACCGGCGTGCGCCAGGGCGAATCGGCCATGCGCGATTCCCGCATCGCCATGAGCTGCGGCAAGGACGGCGCCGAATGCGGCCAGGGCTGGTACCAGCAGGTGCTGCCCAACAGCCCCGGCGTGCGCGGCCGCATTGCCGTTCTGGCGCCGCTCCTGCACTGGCGCGTCTGCCACGTCTGGGAATGGCTGAAGCACTGGGCGCCGCATCCCGAATACGGCGACTGGTCCACCGCCGCCATCGCCGACGCCTATGGCGGCGACGAGGCCGAGGAGATCAACGCCCGCACCGGCTGCACCGGCTGCCCGCTGGCGCAGAAGGACACCGCCCTCGACGCGGTGCTGCGCAACCCGTCATGGAGCCATCTGGCGCCGCTCAGGCGCCTCAAGCCGCTGTGGCGCCGCCTGCGCCTGCCGGAGAACCGCCTGCGCAAGGCCGGCGCCGAGCGCCTGAAGGACGGCAGCCTCGCCAAGAATCCGCAGCGCATGGGGCCGATCACCCTGGAGGCCCGCCGCCAGGCGCTGGCCGAGGTGCTGACCATCCAGGCCGAGTGCAACACCCTCGCCGCCGCCACCGGCCGGCCGCCGGTCGACATCCTCAACGCCGAGGAGGAAGCCCGCATCCGCGAGCTGATCGCGGCCGGCACCTGGCCCGACAAATGGACCGGCAACGAGCCCACCGCCGACACCGTCCTGCCCGCCGTCCACGGCGACGGCACCGTGCAATGGCTGCTCGGCGTGCCGGTCGAGGAGCAACGCAAGATGATCGGGGAGAGTAGGAGATGACCAGTTACAGCGGCACACCCGACATCATGACCAGCTCAGGTCTGTTTTTCCCTTTCTTGGCACCGCAGCCGGAACACATTCGCATTCACGATATCGCCCACGCTCTCAGCCTCACTTGTCGGTTCAGCGGCCACTGCCTGCAGTTCTACTCGGTGGCTGAACATTCGGTCCGCGTCTCGGAGATCTGCGAACCTGAGCACGCCCTGTGGGGCCTGCTGCACGATGCCGCCGAAGCGTACCTCACCGACATTCCGCGGCCGATCAAGCGCCTGCTGCCGGAATACAAATCCATGGAGAAGCGGTTCCACCGCCGCCGAAGCGCGCCGCCTCGAGGGCGGCGAGGAAGGCAGGGCTGGCCGGGTCGTCGGGCAGGCGCGTCCTGGTGGCGCGCCAGTAGTAGTAGGTCTTACCGGCCCGCCTGACGGCGTGCACGCCTTTCGGCAGCGATGGCATTGACGGCTTCCTCCGCGAGAGCATCCTGGTGTGTTGGGATGAGGCGGCCGAGGACGCGGCCTGGGCGCAGGCCAGCAAGATGGCGCGGCTGCCCGGCCTACCGGACAGATTGCAGGACCACCCGCCGCCCCTGCCGTGGATCACGGCCACGCCGTTCTGGCTGGCGGCCATCGACCCCGACGTGATCGATCTGCTGGGCGACCTTGAGCGGTGCCTCGCCTGGACGCTGATCACCGAGGCGTGACCAGCCCCCGCACCCGCTCCAGCTTGACCCGGCAGTCCTCGCCGGCCGCCCACAGGTCGAGCAGGTAGCCGGCGACGTCGCGCTGCGTCTCAGCCGCCGGGACTGCCGGCGCCGGAGCGCAGCTCAGCAGGGCGGCCGGGATCGCCGGGCGCTCGATGCGGATCACCGGCACCACCTCCGGCGGCGGCGCGGCGCAGGCCGTCAAGGGCCCGAGAAAGCACAGGGGCCACAGGCCCATCATCCGTCTGCGGGGCACGGTCGACCTCCTGTCGTAGGGTGGCGGTGCGGCGGGTGCGCCGCTCGAGGGCGGCGCGCTCGGCCTCCAGCGCCGCCACCGCCTTGGCCGCATCGGCCTTGAGCCGGTCATAGGCCGCGGCGTTGTCCTGCGCCGCCTGCACGGCCGTGGCCAGCGACGCCTCGAGGCGCGCCTTGTCGGCCGCCAGGGCGTCGCGCTCGGCCCGCAGGCCGGACACGTAGGCGAAGGCGACGAAGGCCGCCACCGCCAGCAGCGCCGGCAGAATCAGCCCGCGCCAGTTCCATGCGCTCGTCAGGAAGGACAGCGCGCTCATTGAGGGGGCCCCTGGAAGAGCGGCACAGTCTTGCCAGCGAGCGCGTGGGTGCAGTCGCCAAGAAACTGGATTTGGCCATTGGTCACAAAAGAATGGCAAATCATGTCCCGCCCAGGATATCGGTTGCCGGTAGGCGGCGCTTCGCCGCGCTCGAGCATGGCGCGTCCTTCCTTCGATATCTGGAACCACCGCACCAGAATGGAGGGCGTGAAGGTCGGACGGTCCATGCTGCCGTTCCACCCCCAGCGCGGGCGCGGGCCCTCACCGACCGGCAGCGCGTGCGGCATCCCGCAGCCGGGGCAGTCGAAGGCCAGCTTGCCGTCTTCAAGGCGCTCCAGCATCACAGCCCCGCCGCCATCATCGCCCGCCACTTGGCGATGCGCGCCACGTAGGTGATCGTCTCGGCGGCGTGGCGGCCGGTGATGGCCGGCAGGCAGGCGACGATCTCGGCGTAGAGAGTGGGGGCGCGGCAGTGGCGCTGCGCGGCCAGCAGGTGGCCGAGACCGGCGTTGTAGCTGGCCTGGGCCAGGCGCTGGCGGTCCTCGGCCGGGCGCGGCGCCGACCACTGCCGGCGCAGCCGCGCCATGTACCAGGCGCCGGCCTCGATGGCCACGTCGTGATGCGGCGAGGCCCCCGGCGGCAGCCGCAGCTGGCGCGCCACCTCGGCCCAGGTGGCCGGCATGAACTGCGCCAGCCCGGCCGCGCCCACCGGGCTGACGGCGGCAGGATCGAGGCGGCTCTCCTGGTAGAGCTGGCTCTTCCAGGAGAGCCAGTCGGGATAGTCGCCCCACCAGGTGAGCACGGCGCGGCGGATCTCGCGGTCGTAGCGGTCCGGAAACACCGAGGCCGCGGCCGGGGCGCAGCCCATCAGCAGGCCGACGACAAGGGCCAAGCCGATGAAGCGCAGGCCGTAATACAGGGCGGCACTGGCCGGCTCCTGGCAGATCAGCCTGATGGTCTCCGACCACGCCAGCCGGGCGCGATGGTCGAGCCACGCCGACACCGACACCAGGCCGACCACGGCCAGCAGCGCGAAGCCCAGGCGCTGCGCCCAGGCCCAGAGAACGAACTCCTCCATGATTACCCCCTTAGTTACGGCCGGCTCACGGCCACGGTGGCACTGACCGACGGCCGCGCGACGGAGACCGCCACAGCCGAGGCCCGCGCCATGGCCACGGCCGCCCGCGTGGACGGCCTGGCAACCGCCACGGGTTCGCCGGGCGCACTGGCGGATGCCGTCGGCGCCAGGCCGACCAGCAGGATGGCCCCGGCGGCCGGCAGCGCCAGCACCCCGGCCGAAACGGCAGGCGCGTAGCCGGCAACGGCAACGCTGCCGGCGCCTGGCGCGGCGCTGGCGGCGGTGCCGGTGGAG
>CAZVWL010000178.1:0-6271 GCA_964630845.1 uncultured Fibrobacteraceae bacterium | reverse complement strand
TATCATAGGGACGAGTATTGAGACGCCCGATGCCGGACGACATCGCGGCTTGATTGGTTGCACACATGAAGAGGGGACGCCGATGAAACTGGGTAAATTCATGGCCGTGGCCGTGTTGGCCGCTTTGCTCGTGCCTCAGGTGGCTTCCGCGACGCGTCTGCTGAGCGTCTCGGGAGAGGGCAATTGCGAGGGTTGGAACGTCACCGCCGAGGTGCGTTTCCGCTCGACCGTCTTCGCCGCCGACCTCGAGTTCACGCTCGAGCTGCTCGATATCGACATGAACGTGATCGAGACCGTGACGTACAACGGTGTCATCACGCGCCCGGATCCCAGCGGCCAGGTGCACGTCTTCAACTTCGGTGAAGAGTGGACGGCGTTCGCGCCGGCCGGCGTGTACATGGTGGCCGGGTCGGTCACCGTGTCGGCTCCCTGGAGCGGCGGTTTCGACGAGCACACCGAGGCCTTCGAGGGCTCCTTCTACTGCGGGTTCGTGCCGAGCGAGGCGACGAGCTGGAGCAACGTGAAGGGCCTGTACCGGTAGAGACGATCTGTTCCAGGTCTTCTGCGAAGGGGCGGGAACCGGGTGTTCCCGCCCCTTCGCGTGAGTCGAACCGGGATCTTCGGGGCGCGATCGAAATTCTCGTTAAATAATTCTTTACAGATGCCGAAGATTGCACTAGATTCAACACAAGACCATGGCCGGAGCCGCTCATGTTCCGGGCGGCTCAGGGCGAGGGCCCCCGGTTCGGCGCCGGCCATCCTCTCGAGGCCGGGATCCGTGAAGTCGCGCAGGGCTTTGGGCGAGAGCCAGCGCGGTGGGATCCCGGCCCGTTTTTTTTATGCCTGACTACCGGTGACGAAGAGCTGCCCGAACGTCCCGTCGACCATGATCCGCCGCTTGCCGGCCGGCCCCTCGAGGGTGACCTCCCGCACGACGACCAACGGCTGCATCTCGGGGATGTAGACGCGGTCGAGGTGGATCACGGCCGCCGGCGAGGAGAACTGGCCGGGACCGACCACGCCGCCGAAATGGTCGCTGCGGCCGAACGCGATGTGCAGGCCGAGCTTCTCGTCGAGCAGGATGCTGCCGGACGGCGGCACGCCGAGGTCGCCGAGCACGCCGAGGCCCAGTTCGGCGATGTTGGCGTAGGCGGGCTCCCGCGCGAAATGATCACGCTCCGCCGCGATCGCCGCGCCGTCGCCGCGCACGCCGCAGACCCGGTTGCCGGCGATGTCCAGCAAGGCGACGGCGTCGCCGAGCTGGACCGGCAGCACGCCTGCGGTCCGGCTGGGATCGTCCGGCAACTCGCCCTCGTAAGGCACGATGTACGCCTCGCCCGATGGCAGGTTGCCGGCCACGCCGTTGGCGGGGAACAGCCCGCCCGAGGCGTGGGCTTGCCGGTGTCGCAGGTCGAGGAACAGCGCATGGCGGCCGGCCTGGGTCTCGGTGATCACGTGGCAGCCGGTGGCCTCGTCGCAGAACGTCTTCAGCAGGTGGACGCGCCGGTTGATCTCGGCGTAGTCGAGCTTGAGGGCCGGGATCATGCCGGGCAAGAATCCCGGCATCGTCGCCGCGCGGAACGAGCCGCCGCGGGCGGCGACCTTCAACGGGGCGGTGGCGGAAAGCTCGGTCGGCGCCAGCACCAGCGAATGCTCCGCGAACAGCGTCGCAAAGGGACGCGTCGCGAGGCCGGCTAGCTCGGAGGCGTCGGCGGGCACGTGCGCGGGGTCGCCGAGCATCGCGGCGTCAGGAAGGTCCGCGTTGTTGCCGCCGACATGCGGATACCAGGCCAGCGTGACACGCTCGAGACCGAGCGCGGTCGCCTCGCCGGCGAGGTCGCGGGCCCACGCGGCGGCGAGGCGGCGACGGCTACGCCAGGCCTCGTGGTCGGGACGGCGGGGATCCGGCACGTCGGCCATGATCAGCAGGCCGCGGTCGGAAGGGCCGGGTGCGAAGACCCGGGCGATCAGGTTGCGCAGGTCGGCGCCGGAGAGGCTGTCGTCCATCGGGGGCTCCTGTCGGCTGGGCGGCGTTGCGGCCGCGGTGAACGTGGCGCTCTGGGGCGGCTCGGCTCATCCTGGCATCTGACGGCCCCGGCCGCAAGGTCGCTCCGAGATTACGCTGGTCGTGTCGCCGACGTTTGCGTTACGTTCTGGCCGCGAGCCAGCCGGCCCGCCCCGAGGAGCGGGGCGATGAGCCGCCGCGTGTCAGCAACCAGAAAGGACCGTCCATGGCGGAGTTCGGACGGGATAGCAACCTCGCGCTGTTCATCGATTTCGACAACGTGGCGATCGGCGCGCGGGAATCGCGCCAGCGTTTCGACGTGCGGCTGCTGCTGCAACGTGTGCTCGAGAAGGGCAAGGTGGTCGTCAAGCGCGCGTACGCCGACTGGCATTACTACAAGGAACACATGACGCCGCTGCACGAGGCGGCGATCGAGCTGATCGAGGTGCCGTCGCCCAAGCTCAGCGGCAAGAACAGCGCCGACATCCGCCTCGTGGTGGACGCGATCGACCTCTGCTACGCCAAGTCGCACATCGACACGTTCGTGATCGTGTCCGGCGATTCCGACTTCTCGCCGCTCGTGTCCAAGCTGCGCGAGAACGACAAGCGCGTGATCGGCATCGGCGTGCGGTCGAGCTCGAGCCACTTGCTGATCGCCAACTGCGACGAGTTCATCTTCTACGATGACATCTACAACACCGCGGTCACCAAGCTGACCGAGAAGGTCTCGTCGGTGCCGCAGGACCTGCGGCAGCTCTTCGATTTCCTGTTGCAGACGACGCAGAGCCTGCTGCAAGAGAGCCGTGGCGTGCTCTATTCCTCCCTGATCAAGGACACGATGAAGCGCAAGCAGCCCGAGTTCAACGAGACGAATTACGGGTACGCCACCTTCGGCGAACTGCTCGAGGACGCGCGTGATCGCGGCTTGATCGAGGTGGAACGGGACAGCCGAGCCGGCGGCACGCTCGTCGTGCTCGGGCTCGGCAAGGGCGAGATCGGGCTCGAAGGGCGCAGCGCGCGCTCGCGCCGCCGCCGGCGCGACCGACACCGCAAGGACGACCTGGAGCAGCCGCGGCCGGATCAGGAGAACGAGGGCCGCGTCGATCCGGTCGACGCGGCGCTGCCCGAGGTCGACCTCGAATCACCGTCGGCGGGGATCGGCGACGGGCCGTCCGAGTCCGGCGACGATCAGGCCACTGTCACCACCACGAACGGACAGAACGGCGGCGGGCGTTCCTCGCGGCGTGGCGGGCGACGCCGTAACCGCAAGAAGACCCGAACGTCGGCCGCTGCGGCTGCTGCCGGCGCTGCGGACGAGCCGTCCGAGCCGGCACCGGCGCCGGCGTCGGCGCCGGCCGGGACGGACACGGCCGCTCCCAGCGCATCCTCGGACGCCGCCGCTGATGCGAGACCGGCCGGATCGGACGAGAAGGGCGCCGAAGCTGCCGGACCGGCCCGCAAGCCGGCCCGCAAGAAGGCCGTGAAGACACCCGCGGCGGCCGGCAAGAAAAAGACGGCGAGCACCAGCCGCAAGAAGGCGGCGACGGCCGGCAAGGCGCCCGACGCGAAACAGGCTGCCCGCAAGTCTCCCGAGGCGAAGCAGACCACCCGCAAGGCGGCGCGCAAGGCGAAGCCTGTCGGCAAGAAGGCCTCCGGCGACTGAGCGTGTCGGGCGGCCGGTGGACAAGGCGCTCAAGCGCCGAGCCGGCCGGCCGATGGTTCCAGGTGAGCGATCGGTGCCGGGCGCCAGCGCGCGGTGCCCCACCCCGATTCGCCTTGCCTGGAGGACATGCATGACTGCTTCGGCCACGAATCCCGGAATTGCCGATTGCCTCGATCTGGCAGGCACGCTTGCCAATCTGGGAGGCGATCCCGACCTGCTGAAGGAACTGCTCGATTTCTTTCTCGAGATCGCGCCCCAGCAACTGGACGAACTGGATGCCGCGATCGCGGCCGGCGACGTCGCCGGCGCCGGGTTGCAGGCGCACAGCATGAAAGGTGGCGCCGCCAACGTGGGCGCGGTGCGCATGGCGGCGATCGCCCGCGAGCTGGAGATGATGGCCAAGGGCGGCGCCCTCGGCGGCGCGACGGCGCTGGCGGAATCGTTGCGGGCCGCGTTCGCCGACTTGCAGGCCTGTGTTCCCCGCGTGGATTGGGCGTCGCTGGGTTAGATCCCGCGGACATCGGTACGAGCCGGGCTCCATCTCGACGGGGCCCGGCTCGTTGTTGTTGGCCCGGGTGACGGTCAGTCGCGACGGTCGGGCGCCAGGACGGCGACGGTCGCCGGACCGTGCCAGGCGGCTTCGGCCGACGCGGCCAGCGCCCAGTCCGTGGCCAGTGCGGCGAGGTCGACCGACGTCTCGCCGGCGGGCAGCCGCACCGCGTCGAGCCGCGCGAAGCTTGTCTCGGCATGACCGGAGCCTCGCTCCGCGGCGAGCAGGTAGTGCTCGCGGGCCTGGGCCAGGTGGCCCGTCCGCTCGAGCGCGGTCGCAAGGTTGTTGCGGATCACCGCGGCGTCCGGCAGCAGCGCGACGGCGCGGGCCAGCGGCGCGAGGGCGCGGTCGAACTGCTCGGCCTCGATCGCCAGCAGCGCGAGGTTGTTCAGGGTCCAGGCATCGTCGGACTTCAGATGCAGGGCCTGCAGGTAGGAAGCGGCGGCGAGGTCGGCGCGGCCGAGCTGGTGGTAGGCGCGACCGAGCACGCGCAACGCCTCGACGTGCTGCGGCGCGATGTCGAGCGCCCGCTCGATCGACCGCAGCGCGGCGTCCGGATCCGAAAGCTCGAGCTCGACCCGCGCGAGGTTGACCAGGCTCTTGAGGTGATCCGGCTGCAACCCGAGCGCGGTGTTGAAAGCCGCGCGCGCGGACTCCGCCTGCCCGGCCTTCCACAGCGCGATCCCGCGCATGTAGTGTCCCCAGGCGTTTTCGGGGCGCTCCTCGCAGTAGACGGCGAACATCTCGGCCGCCTCGCGGTAGCGCCCTTCGAAGAACGTGCGCTCGGCGCTGGTGTACGTGACCAGTTGCGGCACGCCGGGCAACAGGTCACGCACGTCCGGCGTCTCGCGCTCCGGCGTCGCCGCGTGGGGCCTGACCACGACGACGGGCTCCGTCCCGTCGCGCGTGGCCGCCGCCGTCTCGACCGTGACGGCGGTCTGCGGAGCCTGGGCGAACTCGGTCGCACGGGATGCGGCGTGGTCGTGCGTGACGACCGGTTCGGCGAGCGGGCGCTTCGCGAAATAGATGCCGAGGTACACGCAGAGGCCGACGATCAGGAAGAAGGCGACGCCGGCCTCGGCGAGCTTGAGCTTGCGGTCCTGGACGCCGTCGGCGCGCCCTTTGGTGACGGGGTTGCGGTCGGTCATGATCGGACTCCTCGGTGCTGGCGCCGTACGGCGCGTGGTTGGGTCGGTGAACACCGAGGGAACTGCAAGCGGGGAGCCTGGGCGAGATCCGGGTGTTTTTTCTTATAAATCACTGTTAAATATCAACATAGGCTGGTTCCGCAAAGATTGTTGCGGGGGGACGTGTCCCGCTGGACACGGGCGCGATGTGTCCATCTGGACACGAGCGCAATCACCGGCGCAGACCGTGACGGCGCATGATCTTCAGCAGAGAGCTGTGATCGGCCAGGCCGAGGTCCGCGGCGGTCGCGCCGATCGCCCAACCGTGCCGCTCGAGCGCCGCCAGCACGATGGCGCGCTCGGCGGCCGCCTTCTGCTGCTTGAGGCTGGCGCCGCCGGCGACGGTGACGGCGGCCGGTTCCGCATCGGTCGGCGAGGTCGAGGCCCCGACGACCGGACCAACATCGGGCGGAACGTCCTGAAGGCCGATCACCTCGCTCTGGGCGGCGATGACCAGACGTTCGACCGTGTTGCGCAGCTCGCGCACGTTGTTGCGACGCCACGCGCACGCGTCGAGCCGCGCCTGCACGGCGGGCGCCAGCCGGCGCGGTTTCTGGCCGAAGCGCGTGGCGGTTTGCTGCAGGAAGTGCTCGACCAGCAACGGGATGTCGCTCAACCGCTCACGCAGGGGCGGTACGCGCAACACGTGCACGTTGAGCCGGAACAGCAGGTCCTCGCGGAAGCGACCGGCGGCGACCTCGCGATCCAGATCACGGTTCGTCGCGGCCACCACACGCGTGTCGACCGCCAACGCGCGCTCGCCACCGACCCTCGCCACCGAGCCGTTCTCGAGCACGCGCAGGAGCTTGGCCTGGGAGGGAAGCGGCAGCTCGCCGATCTCGTCGAGGAACAGCGTGCCGCGGTCG
>CAZVWL010000177.1:0-6285 GCA_964630845.1 uncultured Fibrobacteraceae bacterium | reverse complement strand
TGTTGTTCACCGCCGTCAGGGTGAAATTGGCCGAGGTCTGGCCGGCGGCGATGGTCACCGTCGCGGGCAGGCTGAGTCCGGCGATGTCGCTGGACAGGTTCACGGTCAGGGCGGCGCCTGTGTTGCCGGCGCGGGTGATGGTGCCGGTGGCGCTGCCGCCCGCCTCGCCGAGGCGGGTCGGGCTGATGGCCAGGTTGAGGGCGGCGCCGACGGCCATGGCGTCGGCGTCGATGGCGATGTTGTCGGCTTCGTTCAGTTCGAACACCGCGTTGCTGACGTCGGTACGCACCACGAAGCGGTTGTCGCCGGAGAGCGTCGCCGGCAGCGTGAGGGTTTCCGTGCGGGTGACGGATTGCCCCGGAGCCAGGCTGTTGCCCGAATAGTGGAAGCTGGCCAGATAGGTGTCGCCGCCCACCGCCGCGTCGCTGGAAATATAGATGTGGTCGTACCACGCCCCCGCCACCGCGCCATCGCCGGTGTTGGTGACGGTCCACGACAGTTGCACGGTGCGCCCGGCCAGACCGCTGGCCGGCGCGACGATGTCGGTCAGGGTGAGGTTGGGATAGGGTGCCAGGCCCGATACGGCGGCCAGGCTGGTGCTGTTGTTGCTCTCGCCGCTGCCGCCGGCGTTGTATTCATAGAGCGCGTTGCCGATGTCGCTGGTCACGGTGATCAGCAGGTTGCCGGCGCCGTTGAGGCCCGCCGGCAGGCTGAAGGTGTGCGCGCGGGCGCGGCTTTCCCCGGCGCCGATGGCCCCCTCGCTGGCCTGGTTGTATTGCACCCAGGTGTTGACCAGGGTGACGCCGGTGTCCTGGTTCACGATCAGGACGCGGTCGTGGAAGTTGCCGCCGGTGGCGGCGTCGCCGCTGTTGCGATCCGTCCAGTTGAGGGTGACGCTGTCGCCGGACTGGAAGCTGCCGGGACTGAGGCTGAGGTTTTCCACCACCAGGTCGGGGTAGCTGGCGAGACTCGCGGTCACCGTGGTGGCGAGGCTGTTGTTGCTCTCGCCGGTGCCGCCGCCGTTGTACTCATATTGCTGGTTGTACCAGTCGGTGCCGACGGTGATGGTGAGTTCGCCGGCGCCGGCCTCGCCGTTGGGCAGGGTGAAGCTGACCGAGCGGTCGAGGTAGCCGCCGGCGGCGATCGCGCCGTTGACGCCGGCATTGTGGTGCGGCGTCGACGAATACAGCAGGGTGGCGCCCTTGTGGACGCGCACGTAGTCGTAGAAGGAACTGCCGGCGGCGGCGGTGCCGGTGTTGGCGTCCCGCCAGGAAATGGTCATCAGGCCGCCGGATTGCGGGTTGGCGCTGATCGTCAGGTTCTGGACCTGCAGGTCGGCGTAGGGCGACAGGGTGGCCGTGGCCGTGGCGCTGACGGCGCTGTTGTTGCTCTCGCCGGTGCCGCCGGCGTTGTATTCGTATTGATAGCCGTAAACGTCGGTGGTGATCGTGGCGACATACGCTCCCACCCCGGCATCACCGTTGGGCAGGGTGTAGCTGTAGGAACGCGCGAGGCTGCCGCCGGCCGCCAGCGCGCCTTCCGTGGCGGCGTTGTGATAGACCGTGGCGTTATGCACCACGACGCCGTCGCGGCTGATGGCAATGTGGTCGTACCAGTTGGCGCCCGCCGCCAGATTGCCGGTGTTGGCGTCGTCCCAGGTCAGGGTCAGGGTCTGTCCGCTGAGCAGGCTGGTGGGCGAGAGGGCCAGGTTCCGCACTTGCAGGTCGGCATAGGGCGCGATGCTGGAGGAGACCGAGGCGCTGGCCGTGTTGTTGCTCTCGCCGGTACTCGCGTCGATGCCGTTGCCGTTGTGCTCGTACTGGGCGTTGTAGCGGTCGGTGGCGAGGGTGACTTGCAGTTCACCGACACCCGCGTCGCCATTGGGCAGGGTGAAGTCATAGGCGCGGGCGAGGCTGGCGCCGGCCGCCAGCGCGCCTTCCGTGGCGGCGTTGTGGTGGACGTGGGTATCCAGCAGGGTGGCCCCGGTGCTGGTGTTGATCACGACGATGCGGTCGTGCCAGCTTGCGGTCGCGTCGGCATCGCCGGTGTTGATGTCGTTCCATTCGATGTGGAGGACACCGCCGGAGAGCAGGCCGCCGCCGGGGGTGAGCGTCAGGTCCGCGACCCGCAGATCGGCATAGGCGCCGATGCTGGCGCTCACCGTGGTGCTGGCGCCGTTGTTGCTGTTGCCGGTGCCGCCGGCGTTGTATTCGTATTGCTGGCCATGGGTATCGGCCGTGACCGTGATTTCGAGGTCGCCGACGCCGGCGCCGCCATCGGGCAGGCGGAAGTCATAGGCGCGCGCCAGACTGGCGCCGGCCGCGACACTGCCCTCGCCGCCGACGTCGTGCGGCACGGTGGTGTTGAGCAGGGTGACACCCGTGCGGGTGTTGATCACGACGATGCGGTCGGACCAGGAGGATTCGGCATCGGCGTTGCCCTGGTTCAGGTCGTTCCAGGTGATGTGCATGACGCCGCCGGAGGTCAGGCCGGAGGCCGGCGTGACCGCGAGGTCCTGTATCACCAGATCGGGGTAGAGGGCGATGGTCGAGGTGGCGCTGGCGCTGGCGCTGTTATTGGTCTCGCCGGTGCCGCCGGCGTTGTATTCGTAGACCGCGTTGCCCCAGTCATTGACGATGGAGATGGTCAGGTCACCGACGCCGGCATTGCCGTCCGGCAGGGTGAAGCTGAAGCTGCGCGCGGCGCTGCCGCCGGCGGCGACGCCGGTCGCGGCCTGCGTCTGGTAGACGTGATTCACGCCGGTCGTGTCGTTGTGGACCTGGATCAGGTTGTTGTAGCCGGCGCTGGCCAGGTTGCCGGTATTCACATCGTCCCATGTGATCGTCACCTGTTCGCCGGAGTGCGGGCTGGCCGGGCTGATCGCCAGGTTCTGTACCTGGAGGTCGGGGTACATCGCCAGGCTGGAGGTCACCGAGGTACTGGCCTCGTTGTTGGCCTCGGCGGAGACGCCGACCAGGTATTCGTAGACGTTGTTGCCGACATCGCTGTAGATGCTGACCTGCAGCACGCCGACGCCGCTGGGGCCGTCGGGAATGCGGAAGTCGTAACTACGGTCGATGCCGTCGCCCACCGCGATGGCGGCGCCGGTGTAGTGCTGCCAGGTATCCAGCAGGGTGGTGCCGGTCGAGGTGTTCACCACCCGCACGCGGTCGTAGAAGTTGGCCTCGGTGGCGTTGGTGCCGTGGTTGGCGTCAGTCCAGGCGATGTGCAGGGTCGAGCCGGTTTCCGGAGTGCCCGGTGTCGCGCTGAGATTCTCCACGCGCAGATCGGCATAGCTGGCCAGGGTCGAGGTGTGGCTGACCTGGCTGGCGTTGTTGTTCTCGCCGTCCTCGCCGGCGACGGTGCGCTCGAACACGTGGTTATGGATGTCGCTGGTGACGGTGAAGCGCAGTTCGCCGACGGCGCTGGGGCCGTCCGGCAGGGTGAAGGTATGGCTGCGGGCGATGGTGGCGCCGGCGGCGATGTTGTTGGCCGCATCGCGGCCGTCGTACCAGACGTCCCAGGTGCCCAGACTGGTGCTGGTGGTGACGTTGTAGACGTTGACCCGGTCGTAGAAGTAGCCATTCATCACGCCGTCGCCGATGTTCCCGGTATTCCAGCTCACGGTGACGCTGGCGCCGGATTCCATCTGCGGTGTGGCGACCACTTCGAGGTCGGTGACGGTCAGGTCGGGACGGGTGCCATAGGCCAGGTCGATCGGCATGGCGATGCTGACGTTGTTGCCGTTGTTCGCCTCGGCCTGGGAGTTGCCCTGATCGGAAATCACGAACAGGTACCAGGTGCCCTCGGTCAGGGTCTGGGTCTGCGGCAGGTTGAAGCTGACGCTGGCGCTGTAGTCGCTGTGGCCGTCAAGGGGATGGACGCCGGGATAGCGATAGGCGATGTAGTTGTCGGTGCCGCTGCCATCCAGCACGTCGTCGGTCGAGAGGACGACGTAGTCGTACCAGTTGGCGGTGGCCGGGGCGGACAGGTCGTTGTGGCCGACCCAGCTCACCGTGATGTTCTGGCCGAAGACCGCGCTGGCCGGGGCGGTGACGATGGGCGCGATGAGGTCGACGGAACTGACATACAGCACGGCGGTGTAGGCATCGTCGCCGGCTTCGCCGTTGTTGCCGTCGCCGTCCTGGTTCATCGCATTGCCGACCGCGTCGGTCAGGGTGGGGCTCATCACCAGGGTGTAATAGCCTTCGGCGTACTGGGCGCCGAAGCTGACGCGCACGGTGTTGCCGTTCACCACCGAGACCGCGCTGATGCCGCCGAGCAGGCTGGAGCCGTCCGGCGCGGTGAAGCTGGCGATGTCGTCGATGCCAACCGTGCCGGTGGCCAGCGCTTCATTGAAGGTCAGTTCGATGACACTGAGCGGCGCATTGCCGTTCGGCGACTGCGCCACCACTCGCGGGCCGCTGTGGTCGACGGTGAAGCCGCCGCTGTAGGACACGTTGTCACGGCCCTGAAGGTCGCGCACGGCGCCCGTCGCCAGGATGTAATTGAAACTGCCTTCCACGTCGCCGAGGGCCAGGTGGAATTCCACGGTATGGCCGTCCAGGATGGTGTAGTCGTAGGCGACGGCGCCGTTGTCGAACACCAGATCGGCGGCCGCGTCGGCCAGGGAGGCGGCCAGGATGTTCTCGCTGAAACTGAGGATGATGCTGGTGGGCGGGGCGAGGTAGTTGAGCCCGTCCGCCGTGTCGGCCACCACTTGCGGCGCCGGATTCAGCGCCAGGTCGGCGTTGGCGCCGGTCACGCGCAGGAGGTAATCGCCCTGGCGCGAAGCCGCGTCGGCGCCGCTGGCGATCACGCGGACTTCATAAGGCCCGCTGCTGGCGGGGGTGAAGCCGAGGCTGGCATTGCGGCCGTCGCTGGCGCCGTTGTCGTCCTCGGCGACCAGGGTGCCGGTCTCGTCATAGACCTCGACGCGGACATCCAGCGCATTCACCGGCTCGCCGGCGCCATCGCCGGGCGTGCTGGTGGTGACGGTCACCGCCTGGCCAGCCGTGGCCTGGAAGGTGTAGCGGTCGCTGCCGTCACCGGCGGCCCAGGCCACGGCCTGTTCCAGCAGGCGGTCGGCGGGGCCGCTGTTCTGGTTGCTCAGCCCGCTGACCATGTAGATGGGGCCGAGATAGACGCCGCGTCCGGCACCCGCCTCGCCGACCACCACGGCCGCCCGGCTGCCGGCATAGGCCAGCACCGTCGCGCCGCTGTCCACGGTCGGGGAGTATTCCGAATAAGTGCCCGGGTAGAAGTCCGCCACGCCGGTGGTCACCGGGTGATCGGACACCGTGATGTCGATCAGCGGGTTGTATTGGTAGAGATGGCCGACCGAGGTATCGACCGGCAGGATCGCGTTGATGTCCGCGATCGGCGTGCCGTTGTAACTGCCGACATCGTAGATCACCCAACCGGCGCCGACCACGCCGCCACCGGATTCCACCCACTGACGCAGCGCCGGGGCGATGGCCGCCATCTGGCTGTGCGAGGTGGCGGAATCTCCCAGTATCACCACGTCGTAGTTGGCCAGTTCCGCGACCGTGTCGATCTGGTCGTGGCTGACCGAGGTCGCGCTGAAATTGAAGTAGGTGTCGTCGTTGAGCTGGCCGACCACGGTGCCGGCGCTGCCGCTGTTGAGCACGGCGACGCGGATCAGACCGTTGTTTCCGTAGCCATCGCCACCCAGGGCACCGAGCGCCTGGCCGGTGCTGGAGATGTCTTGCGCGGCCGCGGTTTCCAGGCCGAATTCGGCGGAACGGGTGACCACCAGGCTGTAGGGCATGGCGGTGCCGCTGGTGGAAATCCGGGCGTAGTAGGTGCCCGCCGCCGGGGCGATATAGTTGGCGATGCCCTGGTCGACGTTGCTGGCGTCGATGGCGCCATTGGCCTGCTTGTTGCCCGCGGCATCGTACAGTCGCAGGGTCAGGTCGGAGGCGTCGCCGCCGTCGGTGCGGGTGGCGGCCAGGCTGACCGACTGGCCGGCGGAAAGGGTGAAGCTGTACCAGTCGTTGCCGCCGGCGGAGACGTTGCCCAGCACGGCGAGGCGGTCGGCGGTGTCGATCAGGCTGACGGCGGAACCGTCGATTGCTTCCGCGTTGCCGAGCACGCTGTTGTCGCTGCCGGTCCAGCTTTCATCCTCCAACTGGGCGTTGAGGAAGAGCTGGGTCTCATACGAGCCCGAGCCGGCCAGGCTGCCGACGCGGACGATGTAGTCGCCTTCCCCGGCGATGGCCACGTTCTGCAACAGCACGGTCTCGCCCGCGGCGGCGCTGGCGG
>CAZVWL010000176.1:0-6372 GCA_964630845.1 uncultured Fibrobacteraceae bacterium | reverse complement strand
GACGGCCGCCGCCGCGCCCCCCTTGCTGCCGGCCGTCGTGGACCTCCTGGCGGCGCGCCACGCGTTCTCGGCCAACCTGGCCGTGATGCGGCGAGCCGACGACATGCTCGGCCACCTCCTGGACGTGCTGGCCTGATCCGCGCTCGGCGCTTGGCCTGGACGCCGCCGCGTTATAGACTGCCGCCGACCACCGTCGTCCGTCATCGACCTGGAGGCCGTCGTGACCGTCCTGCCCGTGATCTTCGAGGATGAGACGCTGCTCGGCTTCCGGCCGCTGGCCTGGAGCGTCCCGGTAGCCGAGCTGCGCTGCGGCCTGCTGAACGCCCGCGAGCGTGTCGCGCTGGCGGCCGAACGACCGCCGGCGCTGCTGCTACGCACGTTCCTCGAGCCGCTGGCCCGCGCGCACGGTCTCGAGGTGGGCGTGGCGCCGCTGCGGGCGGCGGTGGCGCAGGGCGCGCGCCTGGTGCTGATCAACGGCCGCGTGGGCAGCGACTGGGCGCTGCTGGATCGGATCCTGGGCGCGGCCGGCGCCGGTCAGGTCTGGCGCGATGAGCAGGGCCTGCTGGCCTGCGAGGCCGCGGGCCCGGCGGCCGACGCGCTGCTCGAGTCCTGGAGCGCCTGGGAGGCCGACGCGGCGGGCGCCGGCTGCTGGCAACAGCCGGGCCGACGGCCGCGCGCCTGGTCGCCGCCGCTGGTGGGGGCCGGCCCGACCCAGTTGGTCTCGAGCGCGTGGCGGCGGATCTGGGACCTGGTGCCGGCCACGGCGGCGGCCATCGCCGGCGACCTGGCGCGGCTCGGCGCGCGCTTGCCGGCCCGCCTGGTGTGGGGCGCCGTGCCCGACGGCTCCGGTCAGCCCGCCTGGACGCAGGCCGTCGACCTCGCGCCCTGGCCCGACGCGGCGAGGTCGAGCCTGCTGTGGCGGGGAGACGGCGCCTTGCTGACCGGCGATGGGTGCGACCTGGCGCCGGGCGTGGCGATCGACACCTCGGCCGGGCCGGTGGTGCTGGGCCGGGGCGTGCGGGTGATGCCGCACAGCTTCCTCGAGGGGCCGCTGTTCATCGGCAGCGGCAGCGTCGTGAAGGCCGGCAGCGCGATCTACGGGCAGACCTCGCTGGGCGCGGTCTGCAAGGTTGGCGGCGAGGTGGGCGAGAGCACATTCCTGGACTTCGCCAACAAGCAGCACGAGGGTTTCATCGGCCACGCGTACCTCGGCAGCTGGTGCAACCTGGGCGCCCTGACCACCTGCAGCGACCTGAAGAACACGTACGGGACCATCCGGGTCGACCTGGGCCTGGGGCCCGAGGACAGTGGGCAGCGGTTCATCGGCGTGCTCATGGGCGAGCATGCCAAGACCGCCATCGGGACCATGCTGAACACGGCCACCACCGTCGGTTTCGCCAGCAACGTGTTCGGGCACGGATTTCCCGCCAAATGCTTGCCCTGCTTCACCTGGGGCGATGGCCGGACAGGGGTCAGACAGGATCCCGATCGCGCCCTCGGCACGGCCGCCGTCGTCATGGCCCGTCGCGGCTGCAAGCTGACCGACGGCCACAAGAGGGTCTTCGCATTCCTCGGCGATTGACGATCGCATCCTGCGGCGTGGCATCGCGACCGATCGTGCCCCCTGCACGGTCTCGAGGATCCGCCGGCCCGCGCCCGGTTCTCGTGAAATCTCCGACATAGCGCGCAAGGTTAAGTTCCAACGCAATTTAGAGCATCTCTGCGGCGTTCTCGGTCCGTGGCGGCGCGCTGGCGCGGTTGTTGATCGGTGCAGGCCAAATGTTTCCTGGGCCGTGCGCGATTGGTCTTCCGGCCGTCTGCAACGATCACCTGCGGGCGCCACCAGGCTGCACCACACGGCGGTCACCGGGAAACATTTATTTTTGTGCAAACTGCTGTATCTATTGGATTTGACAGGAATCCGGCAACATGCTACGTTGTGACTTCCGCGCCAGGTCGCGTCTTGCCCGGTTGCCGCCCGAGGGCGGCGGCATGCGGCGTGGGCTTGGGCCCGGCGCCGGCAGGCGGCCGCTGGAACCGCATCCTGGGAGTCGAGCCATGACCAAGGCAGAACTGGTGGAGCTGATCGCCGCCGAGACCGGCATCAGCAAGAAGGACACGGGGATCATCGTCAACCTGATCCTGGAGAACATCGGTCGCGCCCTGGTCAGCAGGGACAAGGTGGAATTGCGGGGCTTCGGCAGCTTCAAGGTCAAGCAGCGGCGCTCGCGGCTGGCCCGCAACCCGCGCACCGGCGACGGCGTCGACGTGCCCGCCAAGAGCGTGCCGTACTTCAAGGCCTCGAACGAATTGAAGGCCAGGCTGAACGGCGGGGTCGACCCTGCCGACTCGATGGACGATTGAGGCATTGTGCAGCGGCGGTCGACCGACTAGATTGGTGGCCGCTCTTTGCCGGGAGCCGCGACGACGGATCACCCGGCCGACAGGACCGGACTGGCGCCGGGACATTTCAGGAAAGGTTTGAGACCCATGCCGAACGGACGCAAGCGCAAGCGCAAGAAGATCGCCACGCACAAGCGGAAGAAGCGCCTGCGCAAGAACCGCCACAAGAAGAAGTAGATGCGGTCGACCGGCGCCTGCGGGTGCCGGTCCGAACGTGGTCTCCGGATCCGGGGGTGGGCAGCGTGGTCAACCAGGCGGAACGACGGCGCGCGCAGCGGGTGATGGCCCGTCTGCCGCTCCGCTTGAACCTCGAGTCGGGCACCGACCAGGTGGCCGATCTGGAGACCGTCAACATCTCGGCGTCCGGGATCTACTTCAAGTCCCCGCGCTTCATCGAGCCCATGACCAAGCTCGCCATGGGGCTCGAACTCGAGGTGCCCGCCGAGGGAGACGATCCGGTCTCCCTCAAGGTCGTTTCGTGCCACGGCCTGGTCGTGCGCGTCCAGCCGGAATCGGTGCAACCGGGCTGCGACGAGTACGAGGTGGCGGTGTTCTTCACCTGGATCGATCCCGACGGGCAGCGGGTGTTGCAGCAGCACATCGACCTGCGCGCCGGCAACGCCTGAGCCTGCCGCCGGCCCGGTGGCCTTCGCCGCGGCGACCTCGTATCGGCCCCCGGCCAGGCGCGGGGTCAACCTGCCACGATTCCTGCCGATGCAATGCTGCGATGGGTCCGCGATCGGTCCTGGGCAAGGGGTAGCGCGTGCACGGCGACAACGAAGCATCCAGGTTGGCGGCCGTCGACCGGACAGCCGATCCGGCCGCGTGGCTGTCGGCCATCGGTCACGATCTGCGCGCGGCGCTCGCCGGCATCCATGGCTACGCCGGGCTGCTGGCGATGGAGGCCACCGGGCCATTGACGGAGGCCCAGCGTCGTTACGTCGACGGGATCGCTGCCCAGGTCGCCGACCTCGGCTGGCGGCTGGAGATCGCCCTCGGCCTGATGAAGCTCGGCGTCGGTCAGCCGTCCGTGCCGCCGTCGCCTTGCGATCTTCAGGCGTGCGCCGAGCGCACGCTGGCCGGGATGCGCGGCGCGGCGCGCGGACGCCGTGTCGACCTGGCCTGTGCCGCCGCCGCAGGGCCCGCCGTCGCGGCCCTGCACGAGGACCGGCTGCTCGTGGCGCTCTCGCTGGTCCTCGGACAGGCCCTCCGTGGCTGTCCCGTCGACGGCACGGTCGAGCTATTGCTGGCCGACGACCGGCCCGGAACCCTCACGCTGCGCGTGGTTGCCGATGGCTCCGCGCCGGAGGACGGCGCCGCGCTGGTGATCGCCGGCGGGCTGGCCGCGCAGGCGGGCGGCGAGGCTCACGTCCGGCCGGCCGCTGACGGCCGTCGCTGGCAGTGGGTGCTCCAGGCGCCCCGGTTCGAGCCGATGCCCGCCCGATAATCGCCCACCACTGCCCATGTCCTGGTCAAGTCGCGGCCCGCCGACCGCGTGCCGGCGTCTGCGGACGGCGGCTCGCCAGGCGACTGCAGGCGCTTCGCGGCGCTCGCGCCCGCTCGACGGTCCACCGGCACGAGGTTTGCGCCTGGGCGACGGCAAAGAGTCCCCAGGTACCAACCCGGGAGGTCCGGTGTGCTGCGGACACTGCAGACCGCGCGGCACGCGCTGCATCTCGAACAGACGCGCCTCGACAACCTGGCCAACAACCTCGCCAACGCCGCCACCAGCGGGTTTCGGCAGGTGTTGACGCGGGTGACCGAGCAGGGCGCCGCCGGCCTTCCCGACCGCGCGGGCGAAGGCGAGGCGCCACCGGAGGCGCTGCCGGTTGCGGGGCCGACGTCGCGTGCCTGGCCGGACGCGCGCCCGCTGGTCATGTCCCAGGCCGTGGACATGCGGCCGGGGCCGATCGAGGAGACCGGCCGGAACCTGGATCTCGCCCTGTCGGGGCCTGGCTTCTTCGTGGTGCGCGACCTCGAGGGCAACGAGTTCTACACGCGCGACGGCGGCTTCCATGTCGACGCCCTCGGCCAGCTCGCCACGGCCTCGGGGCTGGCGGTCCAGGGCACGGGCGGGCCGCTGCAGGTGGGTGGCGGCGCGGTGGCGATCGACCGTGACGGCAACCTCAGCGTCGACGGCAACGAGCGCGGGCGACTGCGTGTCGTGACGTTCGAACGGCCCGAGAGGCTGCTGCACCGCGGCGACGGGATGCTGGCCGCGCCGGCCGAGCTGGCCGCCCAGGACGTGGGCGCCGGCCAGGTGACCGTGGCGCAGGGCTATCGCGAGGGCAGCAACGTGGATGCCGTCCGCACGCTGGTCGACATGATCGCGGCGCAGCGGGCCTTCGAGATCGGCACCAAGGTCCTGCAGGCGAACGACGAGATGCTCGGCCAGAGCGTCAACACGCTGGGCCGCAATCAGTGACGGCCCCGGTGGCCGGAGGGAGTGACCTGCCATGATGCGAGCGATGGGAACGGCGGCCTCGGGCATGAAGGCCATGCAGCTGCAGATCGACACCATCTCGAACAACCTGGCGAACGTGAACACGACCGGGTTCAAGAAGAGCAGCATGCAGTTCCAGGACCTGCTCTACGAGTCGGTCGTGCCCGGCGGGCAGGTCCGCAGCAGCGGGCTGGCCGAGGCGACCCGCGTGGAGGTCGGGCATGGCGTCAAGATGGTCTCGACGAGCAAGGACTTCGGGCAAGGCACGGTCGTCGCCACCAACAACCCGCTCGACCTGATGGTCGAGGGCGACGGCTTCTTCCAACTCCGCCTGCCCGACGGCGACCTCGCCTACACCCGTGACGGCAACTTCAAGATGGACGGCGAGCGCAACATCGTCACCTCGCTCGGCTACCGCCTCGAACCGGCGCTGCAGGTGCCGGCGGACGCCACCGAGATCTCGATCGCCCGCGACGGCACGGTGAGCGTCAGGCTGGCCGGCAACAGCGCCAACGTGCAGGACATCGGGCGCGTGGAACTGGTGCGTTTCCCGAACCCGGCCGGGCTGATCGCCCGCGGCAGCAACCTCTTCCTCGAGTCGCCCGCCAGCGGCGTGCCGCTGACCGGCAACCCCGGTCAGGACGGGCTCGGGGAGATCTCCAGCGGCTTCCTGGAGATGAGCAACGTGGAGACAGTCGACGAACTGGTGCGCATGATCACCGCCCAGCGCGCCTACGAGCTGAACAGCAAGACGATCGGCGTCGCCGACCAGATGCTGCAGACCGTGGCGAACATCAAGAGGTAGGCGGAACCATGGGTCTCGGTGCCTGGCAGTTCAGGGTGGGCGCGGTGCTCGCGGCGGCGTTCGCCTGCTGCCTGCCCGCCGGCGGCGCCGCCTGGACGCTCGACCTCGCCGACACGGTGCGGGTCCACACGGCGACCGTGCGGGTCGCCGACGTCGCCCGTGGACCCGTGCCCGCCGATGCGGGCGCCGTCGTGGTGGCCACGGGCGGACGGCCGGGTGCCTCGCTGGAGGTCACCGGCCGCACGGTGCTGCGCCGCCTGGTGATGGCCGGCCTCGCCGATCGGGTCCGGCTCGGGGGGGCCGAGCGTTGCCGCATCGTGTTTCTGGGCGAGCCGCTGGGCGCGGGCGTCCTGGAGGAGCGCATCCGCGCGCTGCTTTCGCCTCATGTCCCAGCCGCCCTGCCGGAGGCGCCGCCATCCTGGCTGGAGGTGGACATCAACACCGGCGGCGTGCACGTCGGCGAGGCCTGGGACCTCGACTGGCCGCAGCCGCGCACCCTGGATCCCGGCCGCAACCTCCTGCACGTGACGCTGCGCAGCGGCGAGCGGAGCCAGCGCCTGCCGGTGGTGGCCGTGCTGCACGCGTACGGTCTGACCGCGGTGCCGGTGGCGTCCGTGGCGCGGGGCCAGACCCCGCCGGCCGACGGTCTGCATTGGCAGTGGACCGACCTCGCCCACGGGTCGGCCGATCTGGTCACCGATCCGCGCGCGCTCGAGGACAT
>CAZVWL010000175.1:0-6393 GCA_964630845.1 uncultured Fibrobacteraceae bacterium | reverse complement strand
CAGGGCGCGGCCCGCTTGCCGGCCGGCAGGCGCCGACCGGCCAGCACCGCCTCGGCGATCGCGAGCCCGACCGCGGTCAACCCGAGGTAGTAGACGACATCGCGCGAGTCGAGCACGCCGCCGGCGAAGCGCAGGAAGTGCTCGCCGAGCGCGAGCTGCGCCGCCACCGCGGCCAGCGGTCCCGGCAACGACGGCGCGAACTGCCCGACCAGGAACAGGCCCAGCACCGTGGCGAAGCTGAGGAAGTAGGCCGCCGCCTGGTGGCTGACCAGCGCCGATGCGGCCAGGCCCAGCGCCGACACCGCGCCCGCCAGCAGCATGAGCCCCAGCAGCGCCGTCACCATGGGCTGCCAGGCCGGGATCACCGGCGGGTCGGTCAGGCGCCCGAGCACCAGCGTCAGCACGAAGTAGAAGACCGTGCCGAGCAGCAGCACCTTGGCCACGCCCGCCGCGGCGAGCCACTTGCCGAGCACCCAGCCGCGCTCGCTCACCGGCCAGCTCGCGATCAGGTCGTGGCGCCCGCTGCGGAACTCGCTGCTGAACAGGCGCATGGTGACGGCGGGCAGCAGGAACAGCAGGAACAGCACCACGTAGCCGTACAGGCGATGGAACACGCCCACGTGCAGGTTCAGGAACACGGGCCGGCCGCTGCGCAGCGTGGCCAGGCTCGCGTCGGCGTACGCGCCGACCAGCAGGTGGTAGAACAGGCCGCACAGCACCAGGAACCCCGCCGTGATCACCGGCGCCTGCGTGCTGGTGCAGAAGGCGGCCCACTCGCGCCGCGCGATCGCCAGGATCTGCCTCATGGCCTGTCCTCCTGCCCGGGCAGGTCCGTGCTCTGGTCGAGCGCGGGCGCGGCGGGGTCGGCCCCGGTCAGCCGCAGGAAGAGGTCCTCGAGCGACGGGCCGCCGTCCTCCAGCTTCTGCAGCTTGCCCCCCGCGCGCAGCACCGATTCCACCAGGCGCGGCTTGATCTCCACCGGGTTGCCGGCGATCGCGACCTCGGCGCCGCGTTCGGTCAGCCGCACGGCCTCGTGGCCCACCACGTCGCCCAGCGCGCGCGCCACCGCCTCGCGGTTGCCGTCCCAGGACAGGCGCACCGTGGCGCGACCGCTCGCGTCGGCCAGGTGCTCGCCGCGCTCCTCGCCCACCAGGCGGCCGCGGTCGAGGATCAGCACGCGCTCGCACACCTGGCCCACCTCGGGCAGGATGTGGCTGGACAGCAGCACGGTCTTCTCGCCGCGAAAGCTGCGGATCAGCTGGCGGATCTCGACGATCTGGTGCGGGTCGAGGCCGGCCGTGGGTTCGTCGAGGACCAGCACGGGCGGGTCGCCCACCAGCGCCTGCGCCAGCCCCACGCGCTGCCGGTAGCCGCGCGACAGGTGCCCCACGAGGCGGCCGCCGACGTGCGTCAAGCCGCAACGCTCCATGATCCCGTCCAGTTGCGGGACGACCTCGCCGCGCGCCACGCCCTTGACGTCGGCCACGAAGCGCAGGAATTCGCGCACCGTGCCCTCGGTGTAGAGCGGCACGTTCTCCGGCATGAAGCCCACGAGGCGGCGCGCGGCCACCGGCCGGGCGACCACGTCGAGGCCACCGAGGCGCACCTCGCCGCGCCCCGGCGCGAGGCTGCCCGTCAGCACCTTCATGCAGGTCGATTTGCCCGCGCCGTTGGGCCCGAGGAAACCGGCGATCTCGCCGCGGCCCACCGAGAAGCTCACGTCGTCGACGGCGAGCGTCGTCCCGTATCGGCGCGTCAGGTTGCGGACCTCGATCATGGCTGCTCCCAGGGTCGGCTCCGGCCGAGGCCCGGGGTCAGGCTCCGACCGTCCAGCGCAGCAGGGTGGCGCCCCAGGTGAAGCCGGCGCCGAACGCGCTCAGCACCACCCAGTCGCCCGGCTCGAGAACGCCGCGCTCCTGATAAATATGCAGCGTCGAGGGGATCGTGGCACTGGTCGTGTTGCCGAACTTGTCGATCGTGACCGCGACCTGGGCATCGGTCAGCCCCACGCGCTTCTGTACGGCCTCGATGATGCGCAGGTTGGCCTGGTGCGCGATGAAGAGCTTGACCTGGTCGCCGACCAGGCCGTTGCGCTCGAGCACGGCGCGGGTCGCGCCCGCCATGCCCTTGACCGCGTGCTTGAACACCTCGCGGCCCTCCTGGTGGATGTAGTGCATCCGCCGGGCCACGGTGTCGGCGCTGGCCGGGTTCAGGCTGCCGCCGGCCGGCATGTAGAGGAACTTGGCGCCCTCGCCGTCGATGTGGTGCACGTGGTCCACGATGCCGCCACGTTCTTCGGGCAGCCTCTCGACGACCACGGCGCCGGCGCCGTCGCCGAACAGGACGCAGGTGTTGCGGTCGGTCATGTCCATGATCGACGACATGACCTCGGTGCCGATCACCAGCGCCTTGCGCACCGCGCCCGACTCCACCTGCGCGCGCGCCGTCTGCAGCGCGAAGATGAAGCCGCTGCAGGCGGCCACCAGGTCGTAGCCCCAGGCGTTCTTGCAGCCGAGCGCGTCCTGGATGATGCAGCAGGTGCTCGGGAACATCATGTCCGGCGTGACCGTCGGCACGACGATCAGGTCGATCTCCTCGGGCACGGCGCCGGCCATCGCCATGGCCTGCTTCGCGGCCAGGATGCCGTGCACGGAGGCCGGCACGCCGGGCTCGCAGATCCGGCGCTCCTTGATGCCCGTCCGCTCGACGATCCACTCGTCGTTGGTGTCGACGATCTTCTCGAGGTCGTGGTTGGTGACGACCTTCTGTGGGAACGACATCCCGGTGCCGGTGATGCCTGCGCGGTAGAGCGTCCGTGCCGTCATGGCGTCCTTTCCTTTGCGAGGCGCAATGGTGGCGCGCGCCGGAAGCTCCGCACAAGAGCCCCCGCCGCCCGGCAGAAAGATCAAGCAGCGGGCGGCGAAAGTCCAGCGATTCCAGGCTTTCGCATGAATGCCCAGCAGAAACGGATCCCGTCTCGAAGGACGGGATCCGCTCTGGTCGCGCTGCCGGCGCCGATCAGGCGTCGCGCTTGGTCGTGTCGTCGGACTCGGGCTCGCGCTCGGGCGCGGCCTCGGCCTGCTCGCGCTCGGCGGCCGCCTCCTTCAGGGCGGCGATGGCCTCGGCCTTCTCCTCCGCCTTCAGGATGCGACGCGCGCGCTGGCGCTTCTGGGTGTCCAGCTTCTTGGGCCGGACCGTGCTGTCGACCAGCTCGAGGATCGCCAGCTCGGCCCCGTCGCCCTGCCGCGTGCCGCTCAGGCGCAGGATGCGCGTGTAGCCGCCGGGGCGCTGCGCGAAGCGGGGTCCGATCTCGTCGAACAGCTTCCTGAGCACGGCCGGATCGTTCACCTTGCGCGCCGCCTGCCGGCGGGCGTGCAGGTCGCCGCGCTTGGCGAAGGTGATCAGCCGCTCGGCGAGCGACCGGGCCACCTTGGCCTTGACGACGGTGGTCTGGATCCGCTCGTGCTCGAAGAGCGCCGTCACGAGGTTGCGCTCGAGCATCTTGCGGTGTGCCGCAGTCCGGTTCAGCTTGCGGCCGCTTACGTTGTGACGCATGGTACTTCCGTCCTTAGTTCGCCGTCCTGGCCTTCACCTGCTGCACGACCTCCTCGGGGAACACCATCCCGAAGCTGAGGTTCATGCCTTCCAGGATCTCCGCGATCTCGTTCAGACTCTTGCGGCCGAAATTGCGGAACTTGAGCATCTCGTTCTCGGTCTTGGTCACCAGATCGAAGATGGTGTGGATGTTCCCGCTCTTGAGGCAATTCGCCGAACGCACGGAGAGCTCCAGCTCCTCGACGTTGCGGCAGACCAGCTCCACCTGGCGGGCCATCTCCTCGTCGACTTCGGCCTCCTGGGCGTCGATCGGCGCCTCGTCGAAGTTGATGAAGAGCTGGAAATGGTCCTTCAGCAGCTTGGCCGCGAAGCCGATGGCGTCCTCCGGCTTCACCGCTCCGTTGGTCGTGATCTCGAGGATCAGCTTGTCGTAGTCCGTCCGCTGCCCGACGCGCGTGTCCTGCACGCGGTAGGCCACCTTCTTGATCGGCGAGAAGTTGGCGTCCATGCGGATGACGCCGATCACCTCGTCCGGGATCAGGTGCGTCTCGCGGTCGACGTAGCCGCGGCCCATGTCCACGTAGAGGCGCGCCGCGAAGCGGCCGGCTTCGGTCAAGGTGCAGATCACCAGGTCGGGGTTGCAGACGACCAGATCCGGGTGCCCCTGGATCATGCCCGCGGTCACCGGACCCGGCTCGCTGGCCTCGATCGTCGCCCAGCTCGACGGCGCATCGGACAGCGCGAAGACGACTTGCTTGAGGTTCAGGACGATGTCGGTCACGTCCTCGAGAATGTTCGGCAAGGTGCTCAGCTCGTGCTGCACGCCCTCGATCTGCACGGCGGTGACCGCGTGGCCGTGGATGCTGGACAGCAGGGTCCGGCGCAGGGCGGTTCCGAGCGTGTGCCCGAACCCCCCTTCCAGCGGCGCGATCTCCAGCTCGGCGAAGGTGGCGGTCTGCGTCTCGCGATTGACCTTCACCCCGTCGGGCATCAACATGTTGACCCAGCGCATAGTGTTCATCCCTTCCTGTCGCTAGCCGGACTAGACCTTCGAGTAGAGCTCCACGATCAGGTTTTCCTGGATCGGGATCGGCAGGTCGCTGAGCCGCGGCTCGGCCACGAGCTTGCCCGTGAGGTTCTGCTCGTCCAACATCACGAAGGGCAGACGCTCGCGACGCGCGGCGTTCTTGACCGCTTCGAGGACCATGGGGATGTTCCGGCTCTTGTCCCGGATGCTCACCTGCTGGCCCAGCTTGACCTGGGCACTGGGGATGTCGCAGACCGAGCCGTCGATCTGGACGTGCTTGTGGGCGACCAGCTGCCGCGCGGCGTCGCGCGACGGCGCCAGGCCCAGGCGGTAGACGACATTGTCGAGCCGCTTCTCGAGCAGGTTGAAGAGGTTCTCACCCGTCGGACCACTGCGGCGGTTGGCCTCGGCGTAATAGAGGCGGAACTGTCGTTCCAGCACGCCGTAGATCGACCGCACCTTCTGCTTCTCACGCAGCTGGAGCTTGTAGTCCGAGGGTTTACGCCCACGGCGACGGCCATGCTCGCCCGGCGGATACGGCCGGCGCTCCATGGCGCAACTGCTGGAGTAGCAGCGCTCGCCCTTGAGGAACAGCTTCATCCCCTCGCGGCGGCAAAGCTTGCACTTCGCTTCCGTGTACCTTGCCATTGAAATGAGACCTCCGAGGCGTCGCGCGGTCCTCGACCACGGCGCCCTGTCGCGTGTCCGTTACATGCGGCGCCGCTTGCTCGGGCGGCAACCGTTGTGCGGGATCGAGCTGCAATCCTTGATGCGGATCACGTCCAGACCCTCGGCCTTGAGGCTGCGCACGGCGGCCTCGCGACCCGAGCCGGGACCCTTCACCCAGCATTCCACCTTCTTCATCCCACCCTGGATGACTTCCTGCGCGCAGAACCGGGCCGCGAGCTGGGCCGCGAACGCGGTCGACTTGCGGCTGCCCTTGTAACGGCCCTGGTGGCCGCCACTGGACCAGGTCAACACGTTGCCCTGCAGATCGGTCATCGTGATCAGGGTGTTGTTGAAGCTCGACTTGATGTGCGCGACGCCCACCGAGTCGTACTTCCGCTTCTTCGTCTTGCGCACCTTGGTGCGCTTTTCCTTGGCCGTGGCCACACGCCACCTCCCCTTGCGTTACTTCTTCTTGGCGCCGGGCCGCGACCGCGGACCCTTACGAGTGCGCGCGTTGTTCTTCGTGTTCTGGCCGCGGCAAGGCAGCTTGCGCCGATGCCGCAGACCGCGGTAGCACCCGATGTCCATCAACCGCTGGATGTTCATCGCCACCTCGGTGCGCAACGAACCCTCCACCTGGTATTCCTTGTCGATGATCCCGATGATCCGACGGGTCTGGTCCTCGCTGAGGTCCCTGGTCTTCGTATCGGGATCGATGTCCGCCTTGCGGCAGATCTCGGAGGCCCGGACGGGCCCGATCCCGTAGATGTAGGTCAGGGACGTCGCGACCCGTTTCTCGTTCGGGATATCGACGCCGGCGATGCGTGCCACGTCCTGGCTCCTTTCGTCAACCTGCTGCCGATCATGACGACCCCGCTGCGCGGCCGCCCGATCGCGGTCCTACCCCTGGCGCTGCTTGTGGCGCGGGTTGATGCAGATCACCCGCACGATGCTGTTGCGGCGGATGATCTTGCACTTGGGGCAGATCTTCTTCACGGAACTGCGTACCTTCATGATGCCTCCTAGCGCCGCCTACTTGTACCGGTAGGTGATGCGCCCGCGGGTCAGGTCGTATGGGGAGAGTTCGACGGTCACCTTGTCGCCCGGCAGGATGCGGATGAAATGCATGCGCATCTTGCCCG
>CAZVWL010000174.1:0-6394 GCA_964630845.1 uncultured Fibrobacteraceae bacterium | reverse complement strand
TCCTGCTCGGAGGCAACAGCGTGATCGCGCGTTGCGACGCCGAGATGGCCGCGCTGCTGGACCACATCTTCGTGGAGGATCTCCAGTGTCCAATCGGATGCGGCACCGGTCTCGCCGATCGTCCGTACCCGAACGGCCTGGATCCCGACTACGTGCGCACCGGTTTCCCGAACTACTCGTTGCTCCATCCCGACATCCTGCCGAACCCCGCCGGTTTCCGGTCGAATTTCGCCAACCTGGCCGTCGCGATGCGCGACTCCGCCGGCGGTCCGTTCATCACGCCGGAAAGCCGCGGTTCCTGCCGGCAACAGCCCATCCAGCCTTCCGTGTTCAACGAGGTCTACGGCCTGCTGTTCAACCACGTCTATCCGATCTGGCTGTGCGCCGATTGTTCGTGGGACCGTTCCTACAACGATCCGCCGCGCGAGGGTTACACGGACCTGCACGCGCTCGGCCGCGCCACCGGGCCCGCGGCCCGCACCCTCGTGCACGACGGCGGCCAGCGCTGGCGGCGACCTTACCAGTTCGGCGAGGTCGAGATCGTCATCGCCGACGAGACCGGCTTCGACTGCAATCGCGGCGACCGCTTCGAGTACCGGGTGCTGATGCAGGGCGCGCCGGTGCGCCAGTCGACGCACTGGGGACCGCCGCTGGTGGAGAGCTTCTTCGTGACCGGCTGGGATTCGGCCGGCGTCGGCGGCACCGTACGCCTGCACCTGGTGGCGCTGGCGAGCGAGCCGGTGATCTGGGAACGCAGCAGCCGATCCGGCGGTTCGTCGTGGTCGACCCCAGCGTCCACGAGCGAGCGCCGCGGCGAACTGGCCGAGTCCTGGGACACCGGTCGTCCGCCGATCAACGGCGGGTTCCAGGTGCGCGTCCGCGCCCGCGACGAGGCCGGCCAGCGCTCGGCCTTCACCGAGGTGACCGTGCCGGTCGAGCGGTTCGGCGGCTACGGTGTCGAGATCCGGCAGACGCGCGTCCTGGGGACGGCGTATGGGTTGCCCCTGCCCGGCGGCGGTTACGAATTGCGGGGTCTGGGCAGCGAGGTGCCCGACCTGGCGCCGCCGCACTACCTGGAAATCACCGGCGCGACCCTCGACGGCTTCGTGCCGCAGATCGTGCGCTGGCAGAACAGCCTGGGCGGCGAGGGGCTGGGCGAGGTGCTGTCGGCGGCCGAGGGTCGCTGGCTGATCCGCGCGGTGGACCTGCACCGGGGCGTCAACGAGATCGTGATCACCTGCGTCGACCAGTCCGGGTCCCAGCGCCTCGGCGCGCTCCAGTTCTTCTGGGACCACCCCGGCCGTCCAGGTGCGCGCAGCCGCTAGGTCGCCGCGCGCCCCCCTCGCCCCTCATCGCAAGCGCGTCGCGCGCAGCCACGCCTCTTCTTGGCCCGACCTCGCCCGTATCAGGTACACCCCCGCCGGCATGGTCCGTCCGTCGGCATCGCGCCCGTCCCAGGTCAGCGATCGCGCCTGATCGACCAGCTCGACGGCGGCCAGGGTGCGCACGCGCCGTCCGGCCACGTCGAAGACCTCGACGCTCACCGGGCCCGACCGCGCCGCTTCGAGGCTGAAGCTGAGCCGACCGTGGAACGGATTCTCGCCCTCGGCCCGCAGCACGAGCCCGGCGGCCGGCCGCGCCGGCAGCGGCGCCGACGTCGCCAGCCCTTCCTGCTCGTGGCTGATGCCGCTGGTGATCTGCAGCAGCTCCTGGAACTCGGCGACGGCCGCGGCGTCGTCCATCAACACGCCGCGCAGCCAGGGGCGTAGCAACAAGAGGGTGAGGCTCTGTTGCTCGGCCCGCGAGATCGACGGCGGCGTGCACCCGCCTTCGCCCAGGCTGCAGATCGTGCTCGACGCCGCCCACTGGCAGTGGCTCGCGCCTGCGACCGTCACCAGCGTGCGCCAGCCGCCCGCAAGCGCCTGGTACATCGGGATCTGGTGGTCCGCCGGCGGGGTCACGCAATCATTGGCGCCGGCGAAGATCAAGGCCGGCCGGGTGATCTGGGAGCAGGCGGCGATGGCCGAGGGGTTGGTCTCGGCCGGGGCGAAGCCGGCCACGGCGGTGATGTCGGGGTCGCCGGCCGTCGCCAGGAAGCTGCACCCGCCGCCCATGCTGTGGCCGAGCACGGCCGTGCGTTCGCTGATGCGGCCGAAGAACGCCGAGCCCGGGTCGGCGCCCTCGGCCTTCAGGGCGCGGGTCAAGAAGGCGAGGTCGAGCGCGAACGTGGGGTGGCTGGGGAACAGCTCGCCGCCCGTGCGCGCCACGGCGACCACGAAGCCGTCCTGCGCCAGCCCGTTGCCGACCCAGGCGTAGAGGCCGGCGACGAGCAGGTAGCCGTGGCCGACCGCGACCACCGGGAAGCCGCCGACCGGCGGGTCGGCCGGCGCCTGGCCCGCGCCGCCCGCGACGGCGGGGTAGTAGAGGTCGACCGGCACCTGGCGGTTGTTGCGTTCGGCGTCGATGTAGGTCGTGTTCAGGGTGCCGACCGGGTACTGGGCCAGCGCGGTGGCCGCCAGGCAGAGCAGGGCCACGGCGAGGCCGCCGGGGGTGAGCGGGCGAGCGTGGGTCATGGTCCGGGACCTCCCGTCAGTGGCGAGGACAGTATATCAAAAATGAGGTCACCCTGACACGGAATTATCCGGATCCGCACGTGGGCCTGACGACGGGCATCTAGACTGCCGCGAACCGGCGCGGTGGTCCGCGCACGGGCGTTTGTTCCGTCCATCATCGCAGGAGGATGATCCACGATGCGCGCCTTGACATCGCTTCTTGCTGCCGTGCTCTGCCTGGCCATCGTGGCCCCGGCCGCAGCCCAGCAGTTCACCCTGACGATCTTCCACAACAACGACGGCGAGTCCGTGCTGCTGCCCGATGGCGACATCGGCGGCGCCGCCCGCTTCGTCGCCAAGCTCGATCAGCTGCGGGCCGCGGTGGCCACCGACGGCCAGCTCATGGTCTCGTCCGGCGACAACTTCCTGCCCGGGCCGGAGTTCAACGCCAGCCTCGAGCACGGCATCCCGTTCTACGACACGCAGGTCATGGACCGCATCGGCTACGACGCCGTGTGCATCGGCAATCACGACTTCGACTTCGGCCCCGACGTGTTGGCCGACTTCATCGCGGGCTACACCACGGCGCCGGCCTACCTCAGCAGCAACCTCGATTTCTCGCTCGAGCCGAACCTGCAGGCGCTCGTCGCGGCGGGCGTGATCGCCGGCTCGACGGTCGTCGACGCTGGCGGCCACCAGATCGGCATCGTGGGCGCCACCACCGAGGCGCTGGCGTTCATCTCCAGCCCGCGCAACGTGGTCATCAACGCCGTGGCTCCGGCCGTGCAGGCCGAGGTCGACGCCCTGCTGGCCGCGGGCATCGACAAGATCATCCTGATCAGCCACCTGCAGAGCGTCCTGGAAGACCTCGCCCTGGCTGGTCTGCTGACGGGTGTGGACGTCATGATCGCCGGCGGCGGCGACGAGTTGCTCGCCAACCCCGGCGACCTGCTGATTCCCGGCGATGAGGGCCTGGTGTACGACGCCTACCCGCTCTACGCGACCGGCGCCGACCTTGCCAGCATTCCCGTCGTGACCACCGCCGGCGAGTACCGCTACATCGGCCGCCTCGAGGTGACCTTCGACGCCGCCGGCAACGTGGTCGACGCGAGCGGCGGTCCGGTGCGCGTGGTCGGCACGGCGTTCGCCGACGGCGTCGATCCCGACCCGATCATCCAGGCGACGGTCATCGACCCGGTTGCGGCGTACGTGGACGGCCTGGCCAACCTGGTGATCGCGACCTCCGAGGTCGACCTGGATGGCGTCCGCCAGCGCGTGCGCTCCCAGGAGACCAACCAGGGCAACCTCTGCGCCGACGCCCTGCTCTGGAACGCCCGCCGCCTGGCCGGCGACTTCGGCGTGGCGCAGGCCGACGTCGCGCTGCAGAACGGCGGCGGCATCCGCAACAACGCGATCATTCCCGCCGGTCCGATCACCTCGCTGGACACCTGGCAGATCCTACCGTTCGCGAACTTCGTGGCGGTGGTCGAGGACATCGGCCGCGAGCAATTCAAGGAGATCCTGGAGAACGCGGTCTCGCGCGTGGAGTTCGGCGACGGCCGTTTCGCCCAGGTTGCGGGCTGCCGCTTCCTCTGGGACCCGACCGGCGTGCCGCAGGTGCTCGACGCCGCGGGCAACGTGGTCACCCCCGGCAGCCGCGTGATCGAGGTCGTGCTGATGGACGCCCCGCAGACGGTGATCGTCGCCGGCGGCGCGGTGGTGCCCGGCGCGCCCTTGACCGTGGCCACGATCGACTTCCTGGCGACCGGCGGCGACCAGTACCCGTTCCGGGGCGCGCCGTTCACCCGCCTGGGCGTCACCTACCAGCAGAGCCTGAGCCTGTACCTCACGCAGGGCCTCGGCGGCCAGGTGACCGCGGCCGGCTATCCCGAGGGCGGCGAGGGTCGCATCGTGACCAGCGGCACGGTCTCGATCGAGCAGCCCGAGCCCCGTCCCGCCGATCCGGAACTGCCGGTGATGGCCGCGATGCTGGGGCAGAACTACCCCAACCCGTTCAACCCGAGCACGACCATCGCCTTCGACCTGCCGCGCCCGGAGGCCGTGCGGGTGACGATCCATGACCTGCGTGGTCGGGTGGTCGCGGTGCTGGCCGACGGCGTGCTCGGCGCCGGCCGCCACGAGGTCGCCTGGCACGGCACCGACGCCGCCGGCCGTCGCGTGGCCAGCGGCACCTACATGTACCGCTTGCAGACGACCGACCGCGTGCTGAGCCGCACCCTCGTGCTGGCCAAGTAACGACCTCGCCTGTTATCGAGGTCCAGGACGGCGAGGGGCCCCGTGAGGGGCCCCTCGCGTCGCTGGTGGTCCGGGGGGCGACCTACGCCATCATGTACGCCATCAGCTGATAAACCAGCCTGGCTGCCAGGAAATCGGGCGCCCGGAACCCCTCGAGCGGCATGAGTTCCACCACGTCGAACCCGACCACCCGCCGCCGCCGGCAGACCTCGCGCAGCAGGCTCGTCACCTGCCGATAACGCAGGCCGCCGGGTTCGGGCGTGCCCGTCGACGGCATCTCGCTCGGGTCGAGGGCGTCGAGGTCGATCGTGATGTAGAGCGGGTCACGCAACTCGCGCTCGACCGCGGCCAGCACGGCGGCCTCGTCGTGGTCGTGGGCGAAGAAGGTGCGGCCGGGGCGCAGGCGGGCCGTCTCGGCGGCGTCCATGCTGCGGATGCCCACCTGCACGTAGTCGCACAGCTCGGCGACGCGGGCCATCACGCAGGCGTGATTGTTGGCCGACCCCTCGTAGGTGTCGCGCGTGTCGGTGTGGGCGTCGATCTGCAGCACGGTCAGCCCCGGGAAACGCGCGGCGTAAGCCTGCACGAGCCCGATGGTCACCGAATGCTCGCCGCCTAGGCCGATCACGGTCTTGCCGTCGGCGAGCAGGCTGGCGGTGGCCTCGCGGATCCTGGACACGGTCTCTTCCGGGGTGGGTGCGGGCGCGACCGGGGCCATGGTCACGATGCCGGCGCGCCAGGGCTCGGTGCCGGTCTCGATATCGTAGTACTCGAGGGCCCCCGACACGTCGAGGATGGCCTGTGGGCCGCGGGCCGTGCCGCGTTGCCAGGTGGCGGTGCCGTCGTAAGGCAAGGGCAGCACGGCGAACCGGGCAGACCCGTACGACGGCGCCTGGGGCAACTGGCCGAAGGCGCCCGGCTGGTCGTGGACGGGGTGGGTCATCGGTCGTCGTCGTCGTCGTAACCGGGGTCTTCGTCCCAGTCGTCCTCGTCCTCGTCGAGGCCGTCCCAGTCCTCGTCTTCCTCGGTCAGTTCGAGGTCGTCGTCGAGGTCGCCGAGGTCCTTGTCGTCCCAGTCCTCGTCTTCCCAGTCTTCGGCGTCCTTGGCGCGCGAACGGCTCGTGCCGCGCTCAGGCTCGCGCTCCGGCAGCCCGGGACGCTTCTCGTCCTTGCCGGCGTAGCGCCGCTTGTTACGAGGCTTGTCCCGGTCGCTGTCGTCGTCCAACGGACGCAGTGGTCTGCTCATGGCTAGGCCGCTCCCTGAATACGAGCCGGTCGGCCGGCGGGATTGCCGGATACCGACGGGCTGGATCCGCGGATCTGCTTGGTTGCCGTGCTCGTCGTCGCCCACGGCCGGCGGGGCCCGTGGGGCCGTCGCTGGGCGTGGCGCCGGTAGTCTCGACACCAGCGGTGTATTTGTCAAGATGCAAAGGTCGGGCCCGACCGCTCGCCAACTGACACGATTCCATCGTTGCGGACCCGGTTCATCCTGGTGATAATGGGGGTCCGGCGACCAAACCGGAGAGAGGTGATCATGAAGCGAGTGAGCATCATCGGCGGCGGGAACGTCGGCACCAACACGGCTTT
>CAZVWL010000173.1:0-6399 GCA_964630845.1 uncultured Fibrobacteraceae bacterium | reverse complement strand
TTCGACGGTGTGCGCGTGTTGCCGCCGGATTTCGCCCGCATCGGCTCGGTCATCTCGGGGGTGGTACCTGGGTCGGACACCTACAACCAGTCCGGAATCCTGGTTCCGGGCCGCTTCAACTTCGACCTTCCTGACGACGACTTCTTCTATCCCGGCGACGTGATCCATTACTACTTCCGCGCCGAAGACACCGGCGGTGGCGTCAGCACCATGCCGGCCGACCTCGCCGGTTTCGGCAACTTCGACGACCACCTGGCCTGGCCCAACCCCTTCGCCGTGCGGGCGTTGCCGTCGCTCGACGCCGCGTCGCCGGGCGCCCAGCCCCAGATCCTGTTCTGGAACGATGGGGGACCGGGCGACCTCAACAAGTGGCTGTTCGCGATCCGCAACGCCGGTTACGCCGACAACGCGCACTACGATCTGTTCCAGACGACCGGGGCTTCTACCGGCGTGGGCAATGGCCTGGGCGGCCGCGCGACGGCTGCTCATCTCGAACGGTACAGCACCATCCTCTACCGCAGCGCCGACCTCGCGCTACGCACGCTGTCCAACGGCGACTTCGCCCATGACCCGAGCGATGACCTCGGTCTGATCAACACGTGGCTGGACTTGCCGCCATTCCATTGGTCCCTCAAGCGGAGCATCATGCTGACGGGTGACAACCTGCTGTCCGGCCTGATGATGGCCGGGCCGGCCGGTGAGGCGTTTATCGCCGATCGTGTCGGCGTCACGGTGTTGTCGCACGACCTGAGGCCGTTCATCCAGAACCAGACATCGCCGGTCGTGCGCGCGATCGACGGCAACGGCGTCATCGGGAGCATCCCTCGTTGGCGCGTGTCAGGGGGCTGCCCCAGGGTCGCGACCTTCGATGCCCTGTTGACCGCCGGTGCCGCCCGCCTGGCCGAGTTCACCAACATCGCCGGCCAGCACGGAGTGTTCCCTTATGCGGCCGCGACATACAAGCAGCACCCGGTGAACCAGTCACGGGTCGTCTTGATGCCTTACGACCTGGCCGCGGTCGAGCCGCCGCCGGGATACATCCCGCCGCCATGGGCGGTGGGCAAACCGGTCCGCTCGCTGATCCTGGAGGACGTGCTGGCGTCGTTCGGCCACAGCTTCTATCACCTGACCGAAGCGGCCGTCGACGCGCCGCTGGCCGTGCACACCTACCCCAACCCGTTCAACCCGTCGACGACCATCCGCCTGACTCTGCCCGTGGCCAGCGACGTGAGCGTGGCCGTCTACAACGTGCGCGGCGAGTTGGTGCGCAGGCTGGTCGATGAGCGCCTCGACGCAGGCCGGCACGACGTGCCCTGGGATGGTCGCGACCAGGCGGGCGCGGCGATGGCCTCGGGCGTCTACTTCCACCAGGTTCGTGTGGGGCAGGAGACCAGGGTCGGCAAGATGCTGCTGATGAAGTAGCGTCAGCGCAGCCCGAAGAACCGGAACCAGCGCGGGCTCGTTGCCCGCGCTACCTCGTTCTCGACGCGCTCGACCGTGCCGTCGGCCAGCAGCAACGCGTACCCCAGCCAGCTCTCGGGCAGGCCCACGTACGTCACGCCGTCGGCCTCGTGCGCGTGCCAGCGATGGTGGTGGCCGAAGAACCAGTACCGGGGCCGCAGGTGCGCCGCCAGGAGCGCCAGGCCGGGCACGCCGGGCTCGCCGTAGTGCTCGAGCCCGGGCGTGTTGCCGACGCCGATCCCGGTCGGGCAATCATGGGTCAGCACCAGGTCGACGGTGCCGGGGGCGTGAACGAGGCCGGCGGCGATGTCCACGTCGCGGATCTCGCAGCCCGACGGCGTCGACCAGGCGTCCATGTAGCGCGCGCCGCCGAGGCACAGCGCGCGCCAGGGGCCGAGCTGCTGCAGCGAGGCTCGAGGCAGGTAGGTGACCACGTCGGTGTAGGCCTGCACGAGGTCGGTCAGCGCGGCGAAGTCCTCGTGGTTGCCCTCGATGAAGCTGACCGGCCGCCGGAACCGGTGACGACCCCGCCGGAAGTGCGCGTGCAGGTTGGGCGCGAACATGCCGAAGTCGCCGAGCACGACCACCTCGGCGACCGGTCGGCCGAGTTCGCGCTCGGCGTGGCCGATCTGCGCTTCGACCACGTGGTAGTGAGCGTGCACGTCGCTGAGCAAGAGGAGCGCGGGCGCGGCGGTCTCGGTCATCGCGTCAGGCTCCCGTGAACTCGTGGCCGAGGTTGGTCTGCAGCGCCTTGATGTGCGCGAACACCTGCTTGAGCTGCTTGCGGACCTCGGGCGTCAGCGAGGCGGGCTCGATGCGGTTGTCGGGGTCGCGCTGCTCGAGGATGCGCCGCGCCTGGTGGCGCAGGCGCAGGTCCATCAGCAGGGCGAAGGCGGCGTGCGTGTCGGCGATGGTCTGTTGCCCCACCGCGCCGCCGGCCGCCAGCGCGGCCAGGCGCTCGCCGGTCGAGACCGCGGGCACGCCGTGCTGCAGGGCGCGCAGGCGGGCGTAGTCGACGACCTGGGCGAGCACACCCTTGATGTCGAAGGTGGCGCGGGCCTCCTCGTTCTGCTCGAGCACGAAGCTGCCGAACGGTCCGAGCGGCGGTTCGTATTGCAGGATGCTGCGCGCCAGCAGGTGGATGAACCGGGGTTCGCGCCGGATCTCCTCCTGCAGGTGCGCGCGCAACTGTCGTTGCAGGTCGCCTTCGGGATCAAGGCCGCGGAAGTCGAAGAAGATCTTCGCCTGCAGGAGCTCCTCGGCGTCCGGCGTGCCGATCCAGCTGCTGAACCGCTGCTGCCAGCCGCCGAGCGACAGGCAGCACTTCGGTTCGCCGGCCATGATGCCGCCCAGGCAGGTCGGAAAACCCGCCGCGGCCAGCGCCTCGGAGACTCGCCGACCCAGGCGCAGGAAGTAGTCCTGGGCCGCCTCGTGCTCCGGCGGCGGCAGGTCGGGGAAGACCAGCGCGTGGTCCTGGTCGGCCAGCAGGCTCACCTCGCTGCGGCCGAGGCTGCCCATGACCAGGAACTCGAACGGGCACGGGGGCGGGCCCAGCTCGCCCTTGACCAGCTCGACCGCGCGCCGCACCACGGTGTCGGCGCTGGCCGACAAGAGGCGGCTGACCTGCAGCGGGTCGGCGCCGTGGCTGATCATCAGGCTGCCCATGACGGCGGTGCGGCGGCTGGCGGCGGCGAGGTCGTCCAGGTTCTCGGCCGAGCCGGCGTCCAGCTCGCGGGGCTTGGCGAGGCGCGTGACGACGGCCATGAACCCCACCTGGCCCTGCAAGACCACGCGCGACAGGGTGACCATGACGCGCACAGCCGTCCCGTCGCGGTGGCGCAGCTCGGTCTCGTAACGCGTGGGTGCCTCGAGGCCGTCCATCACCGCCTGCCAGTGGCGGCGGCAGGTCTCCAGCTCGCGCGTGGTGGGGCGGATCAGCTCGGCGATGTCGAGCCGCGAGAAGGCGTCGCGGTCGTAACCGGCCAGGCGCAGCATGCTGGCGTTGGCGTAGAGGCCCTCGCCGCGGATGGCCATGATGATCGACTCGCCGGCGGCCTCGACCAGCGACCGGTACTTCTCCTCCGAGGCGCGCACGGCCGCCATCGCGCGCTGGCGGCCGCGCTCGGCCTGGAAGCTCGCGCGCAACAGCACGTACAGGAGCAGCGCCACGGCGACCAGGATGGCCAGGGCGGCGGCCTGCAGGCGGCCGGTCACGGTGCGCACCTCGGCGTCGACGTCCTGGGTATAGACGCCGGTGCCGATGATCCAGGCCCACGGCTGGAAGCCCTTGACGTAGGAGATCTTGGGCACGATGCGGGCGGGGTCGTCCTTCCACTGCCACATGTAGGTCGCGTAACCGGCGCCCTCGGCCGCCACGATGCGGACCATCTCGACGAAGATCAGGCGGCCGTGGGGGTCGGCGAAACCCGAGAGGTCCTGGCCCTCGAGGTCGGGGCGATACGGGTGCACGATCATGCGCGGGTGGGTGTCGTTGACCCAGAAGTAGTCCTTGCTCTGCTGGCCGTAGTGCAGGCTGCGGACCTGCTCGATGGCCTGGCGCTGGGCCTCGTCGCGCGACAGGCGGCCGGCCTTCTCTTCGGCCTCGAAGCGCGCCAGGATGTTCCAGGCCGACTCGGTCAGCTCGCGGATCATCAGCCGTTTCTGGTCCATGATCGCCCGGCTGAACGCGGGCAGCAGGTAGAAGAAGACGACCCCGCAGAACAGGACGATCGCCAGCAGCGCCGGCAGCACGGTGCGCAGGACGAGGCGTTTCACGTGGGCTCCCGCCGTTCGGGCTCGCGGCGCTCGGCGGCCCCGGGGCCGCCGGTCCAGTCTAACCCGCCGCCGACGGCGCGCCAAGCGCCGCCGTCGAAGGGTCGCCCAAGCAAGCGATACTGAAACGCATTATCGTTCAATGGTTTGGCTCGACCGATGGGGTTTGTTAAACGCCTAACGGCGTGCTAGTGTTTCTCGCTCGCGCGCCCACGACCGGGCCCGATGTCGCCCCCATGACCCCCTCTCGAGGAGGCCGCCATGCTTCACGGTCCGGCGCAGGATTCGGGTCCCGATCCTGCCAGCAGCTACAAGTCACGCCTCGGCGTCGTGATGTTCATCATCTACTGCGTGGTGTACACCGGCTTCGTGCTGGTGAACGTGGTCGACGAGGGCCGGGCGATGCAGGTCATCGTGCTGGCCGGGCTGAACGTAGCCGTGGTCTACGGCATGGGGCTGATCATCTTCGCGCTGGTCCTGGCGCTGATCTACAACCACCTCTGCGCGCGCAAGGAGAAGGAATTCGGCGCCGGCCGTCGCGGCAAGGAGGCCAGCCGATGAACCTGCAAGGCACCCCCCTGTCGATCATCGTCTTCGCCGTCTTCGTGTCGTTCGTGCTGTTCATCAGCCACTTCTTCGCGCGCAAGGCGAAGTCGGCGGCCGGCTACTACGCGGCCGGCGGGCAGATCCACTGGGCCGTCAACGGCGTCAGCTTCGCGGGCGATTACCTCTCGGCGGCGTCGTTCCTGGGCATCTGCGGCATGATCGCCACCCTCGGCTACGACGGTTTCCTGTACTCGGTCGGCTACCTCGCCGGCTGGATCGTGGCCCTGTTCGTGGTCGCCGAGCCGCTCAAGCGCATGGGCAAGTTCACCTTCACCGACGCGCTGGACGCCAAGTTCGACAGCCGCGGCATCAAGCTCGCGGCGGCGATCTCCACGCTCGTCGTGTCGATCTGCTACCTGGTACCGCAGATGAACGGCGCCGGCTCGCTGGTCGAACCGCTGCTCGGCCTGCCGCACTGGGCGGGCGTGATCATCGTCGGCGTCACGGTGATCATCATCGTGGCGACCGCCGGCATGACCTCGACGACCTACGTGCAGTTCCTCAAGGGCGGCCTGCTGCTGATCTTCTCGTTGACGCTGGTGGTCGTCCTGATGGCGCGCGGCGTCGACACGCAGCCGCGCAGCCTGACCGACGCGCAAGGGCAACCGCTGCTCTTCGTGCCGGCCCAGTCGACCGCGGACGACCTCGCCGAAGCGGGGCACCTCCTCGTTCATCAGCAAGGCGCGCTCCTGAAGTACGTGCACGACGGCCGGACGTCGTGGTGGAAGCGCGACGACGCGGGGCTGTTGTGGCAGGCGCAGTGGCGCAGCGGCGGGCTGACCAACGGCGAGCCGGGCGGGCTGCTGATGCCGGTCGGTCGCGTGAGGGTCCTGGGCGGCGTGGAGTCGGTGGACGGCCGCCAGCGCACCGGCACGGTGTCGCCCGTCGCCTTCCTGGCGCGCCTGACGCATCCGGACACGCGGCTCGAGCAGTGGCACACCACGCGTCTGCTCGATGAGGCCGGCGTCTGGCACACGGTCTACCACCCGCAGGTCGTCTCCGGCACGCAGCTGATGACGCCCGGCGTGAAGTTCAAGGTGGGCACCTTCAACGAGAAGCTGAATTTCGTCTCGTTGATGCTCGCGCTCTTCTTCGGCACGGCCGCGCTGCCGCACATCCTGATCCGCTACTACACCGTGCCCAGCCCCGCGTGCGCGCGCAAGTCGACGATCGTGGCCATCGGAGCGATCGGGTTCTTCTACATCCTGACCCTGTTCATGGGGCTCGGCGCGGCGATCAACGGCACGGTCAACCCCGCGGACAACAACATGTCGGCGCCGCTCCTGGCGATGTCGTACGGGGGGCTCCTGTTCGCGATCATCTCGGCGATCGCGTTCGCGACGGTGCTCGGGACGGTTGCCGGATTGATCGTGGCCGCGTCGGGCGCGGTGGCCCACGACCTGCTCGACCGCTTCGGGCGCCTGAACCTCAGCGAGCAGAAGAAGGTGTTCGCCGGCCGGATCGCCGCGTTCGTGGTCGGCATCATCGCGATCGTGCTCGGCATCGTGTTCAAGGGCGTCAACGTGAGCTTCCTGGTGGGCTGGGCCTTCGCGGTGGCGG
>CAZVWL010000172.1:0-6497 GCA_964630845.1 uncultured Fibrobacteraceae bacterium | reverse complement strand
GGCGCCCGGCTCAGCGCTTGAGCGCGCGGACGGCTTCGGTCATCGCCGGCAGCACCTCGAAGATGTCGCCGGCGATGCCGTAATCGGCCACCTTGAAGATGGGGGCGGCGGCGTCCTTGTTGATCGCCACGATGCACTTGCTCGAGCTCATGCCCGCCAGGTGCTGGATGGCGCCGGAGATGCCGCAGGCCACGTAGAGCGTGGGGGCGACGGTCTTGCCCGTCTGCCCGACCTGGTGGCTGTAGTCCACCCAGCCCGCATCGACGATCGCCCGGCTGGCGCCCGCCGCGGCGCCCAGCGCCGAGGCCAGCTCCTCGACCAGCTTGTAGTTCTCCGGACCCTTCAGGCCGCGGCCGCCCGAGCCCACGATCTCGGCCTCGGTGAGCGAGACCTTGCCCGCGGCGGCGGTCTGCTCTTCGGTCACCTTCGCCCGCGCACGGCTTTCGTCGAGCGCCGGCGAGAACGCGACGGCCGCCGCTGGGCCGCCGGTCTCCTGGATCGCGAACGCGTTGGGCCGGATGCCCACGATCACGGTCTTGCCGGCGGCCTGGACGTCGGCGAAGCACTTGCCGGCGTACACGGGGCGGCGCACCACCAGGCCGCCCTCCCAGCGCAGGGCCACCGCGTCGCTGATGCAGGCGGCGCGCAGGCGCGCGGCGAGGCGCGGCGCGAGGTCCTTGCCCAGCGCGGTCGACCCCACCAGCAGGATGTCGGGTTGCTGCTCGCGCACGAACTGCGCGAGCGCCTGGGTCCACAGCTCGCTGTCGTAGCGGGCGAACGCGGGCGCCTTGGCGGTGAAGACCTTGTGCGCGCCGTGGCGGCCGGCGTCGGCGGCCACGTCGCAGTCGGCGGCGTGCAGGTGCACGCCCCAGACCTCGCCCCCCTGGGCGTCGGCGAGCTTGCGGGCCTCGCTGAGCATCTGCCAGGCGACCTGCTTGATCTGGCCGGCCCGCTGCTCGATGAATACGGCGATGTTCGGCATGGTCAGGACTCCTTCCGGGGCCGGGTCAGATGAGCTTCGCTTCCTCGTGCAGGCGGCGGACCAGTTCGCGGGCGGCGCCGGCCGCATCGGCGGCCTCGATCATCGTGCAGGTGCCGCGCGGCGGCGGCGGCGCGTACTGCTTGACCGTGGTCAGCGCGGTGGGGGCGGCGATGCCGAGCCCGGCGCAGTCGACCACCTCGACCGGCTTCATGCCGGCCTTCATGATGTTGGGCAAGCTGGGCAAGCGCGGCTCGTTCAGGCCCTTGCCGCAGGTCAGCGCGCAAGGCAAGCCGCTGGCGACCACCTCCACGCCGCCTTCGATCTCGCGCCGGGCCGTCAGGCCGTCGGCCTTCATCTCGAGGCCGCCCACGTAGCCGACGTGCGGGATGCCGAGCAGCTCGGCCGTCATCACGCCCACCTGGCTGGCGTCGTCGTCGATCGCCTTGATGCCGAAGAGCACGAGGTCGTAGCGGTCGCGCTTGAGCACGGCGGCCAGCACCTCGGCGATCACCAGCGGGTCGGCCGCCGCGAGCGCGGGGTCGTCGACGATCACCGCGCGGTCGCAGCCGACGGCCAGGCAGTCCTTCTTGAGCATCTCGCGCACCTTGGCCTGCGGGCCCACGGTCACCGCGGTGATCTCGCCCTGGCCCAGCTTCTCCTTGATGCGCACGGCTTCCTCGACCGCGAACTGGTCGTAAGGATTGATGACCATCGTGAAGGCCGACCGATCGAGGTCGGGCGCGGGTCCCGGCAGGTTGATCCGGGTCTCGGAGTCGGGCACCTGCTTGACGCAGACCGCGATCTTCATGGTTCCTCCTTGGCAGGCGAGCAGCTGGCCACGGCCGGCGCCGGGCGCCGCGGGACGGAGGCGGCGCCCCGAGCGGGGCGCCGCGCGCTTGTCAGCGGGTCATGATAGATCCGCGGCCAGGGGCCGTCAAACCCCGGCCGCCAGCCGCGCCGGGCTCACTTCACCAGCGAGACGCGCAGCTGGTCGACGGTCGCCCCGGCGCGCAGCCGCACCAGGTAGACGCCGGCCGACGCCGGCCGCCCGGCCGAGTCGTCGCCGTTCCAGGCCACGCGATGCCGGCCGCCTTCCAGCCGCGCGCTCAACAACGTCGTGACCTGCCGGCCGCGCATGTCGAACACCGCCAGTTCGACCTCCTCGGCGCGGTCGAGGGAGAACGCGATCTCGGTGCGCGGGTTGAACGGGTTGGGCGCCGCGGCCAGCAGCTGCGGCCGCGCCGTGGGGGCCTCGGCCGCCGTCACGCTGATGGGCTGCAGGCCCGAGGTGACCAGCGAGTACACCTGGCTGCCCTGCAGGCTGCCCATGTGCGAGACCTCGACCCGGTAAGCGCCGACGCCGGCGCCGGTCGCCTCGACGACCTCGACGTTGTCGCGGAAGTTGCGGCCGGTCGTGGCCGGCGCCGAGGGGTTGGCGGGGTCCAGGATCCAGGGACGCAGCACCGCGCCGTCGTCCTCGCGCACCAGCCGCACGTCGAGGTCGTGGAAGAGCATCGGCGTGGTGGGGTTCAGCGACCACGCCGGCGGCGTGGCGGCGGGGTCGGTCCACACCAGCGTGACCTTCAGCTCGCCGGCGCCGTCGTGGTAGAAGCGGTAGGTGTCGGTCGCCTGGTTGGCCAGCGTGGCCTCGACGATCCGCCGGCCGCCCGCGCCGTGGTCGGCGATCAGCTGCGCGGCGGCCGCGGTGTTCAAGAGGCCCCAGCCGTGCACGTAATCGGGGCCGGGCGCCGGTCCGGCTTCGCTCGCGGTGTGCAGCACGATGGCCTTGACCGTGCTGGCCAGCGGCGCCTGGCCGCCGAACAGCGCCTGGTACTGGCGCACCAGCAGGTTCAAGGATCCGGTGACGTTCGGCGCGGCCATGCTGGTGCCCGAGTAGTTGGCGTAATCGGCGTCGCCGCTGGCCAGGCTGCTGCGCAGGCCGATGCCGTTGGCGACGAGGTCGGGCTTGATGCGACCGTCGTCGGTCGGACCCCAGCCCGAGAAGGCGCTCATCACCACGTCGGCCGGCGCGCTCCAGCCGCCGGCGATGTCGTCGACCGCGCCGACCGAGAGGATGTTCTTGGCCACGCCGTGGTACGGGATCGAGTCGAAGCCGTCCAGGCCGCCATCGGGATCACGCGTCGCGGTCGACCACGCCCAGTCGTCGACGTCGTAGCTCCAGGCGAAGTGCCCGCCGCCCGGCCCCGGTCCGGCGTCGTTGCGATCGTTTCCGGCGCTCTTGACGATCAGGTAGAACGGCGCCGCCTGCATCACCGCGTCCCACTCGGCGGCCTTCGTGTTGTAGAAGCCGAAGCCCGCATCCTCGACCTCGCTGACGGCGACGTCGCCGAACCAGTACCAGTCGTTCGAGTTGTTCCAGCCGTAGCGCCAGCCGGCCACGAAGCCGTAGCTGTGGTTGCTGAGGTGCAGGCCCGAGGCCGCGGCAGCGGCCATCTCGTTGGTGTCGTTGTTCCAGAAATAGGAGACCAGCGTGGCCGCCGGCGACATGCCGCGGGCCTCGGGGTCGATGCCGGCGGCGACCATGGTGCCGGCGACGTGGGTCGCGTGGTTGTTCTGCGGTGAGCTGGGGTTGCCGAGCGTCACGCGGCCCTGGAACTCCTGGTGCGACGCGCGCACCACGCCGCCGTCCCAGATCGCGAGCGAGCCCACGTTGTTGACGCCGGTCAGGTTCAGGCCGAGTGAGCCGCCGGGCCAGACGCGGTCGGTCGAGACCGTGACCGCCGCGGCCAGGTTGTCCGTGGCGTAGAACAGCGGCCGCCCGCCGGGCAACACGCCGACCAGCTGCAGGTCCGGGTCGGCCAGCAGGGTCGCCATCGGCCCGACGACCGCGCCGAGTAGCTCGCGGTAGCGGTCGCCTTGCAGCGCGGCTTCGGCGCGCTGGGCGCGGTCGGCGATGCGGGCCAGTTCGGCACGGTCGGTGGTGGCCGGGGCGGCGACGGCCGACGTCGCCAGGACCAAGGCCATGACCAGCAACAGGATAGGACGAGCCGAGCGCGCGTTGGCGAGCATCTCGAGACCTCCGGTGAAGCGTCCAGGTGGAGCGACCAGTATAACATATCCGGCGGGTCGTCGGCGCGGGTGAGCCGACGCGCGAGAGGTGGCGCGCCTCGGCATCATGATAATGAACCCATAAAATGGAGTCAATGGGTCAACAATAACCAGTGCCCTCGAGATTGTTGCTGGCCCGGTGCCCGGCGTTGGCTATGTTTGACGCGCCGCGCCGGACGCGGCTGGTGCAACTGATCGAGAATGGCCATGGCATCCCCTCAAGATCTCCTCAGGGACCTGCGGCGTGCGCTCGGCCCAGCGGCGGTCCGCGACGACGCGGCCAGCACGACCGTCTACGCTCGCGACGCCTCGCACCTGGTGCTCGGCCGACCGTGCTGCGTCGTGTTGCCCGCCTGCGTGGACGACCTCGGCAAGGCGATCGCCGTCTGCGCCCGTCACGGCCATCCCTTCGTGGTCCGCGGCGGCGGCACCGGCCTGGCCGGCGGCGCGCTGCCGGTCGACGGCGCCGTGGTCATCGCCACCGGTCGCCTCGCGAGGCTCGGCGAGGTGGACCCGCACTGGCGGCGCGTGCACGCCGAGCCCGGCGTGCTCAACGAGGTGGTCAGCCGCCGCGCCGCGCGGTACGGGCTGATGTTCGCGCCCGACCCGAGCAGCCAGGCCGCCGCCACCATCGGCGGCAACGTGGCGGCCAACGCGGGCGGACCCCGCTGCGTCAAGGTCGGCGTCACCTCGCAGCACGTGCGGCGCCTCGACTGGTTCGACGCGCGCGGCCGCCGCTATTCGACCGGCCACGGCGGCGCGCTCGATCGCGGCATCGACCTGCGCGGGCTGCTCTGCGGCAGCGAGGGCACGCTGGGCGTGGTGGTGGGGGCCGACCTCGACCTCACGCCGCGACCCGGCAGCGAGGTCACGCTGCTGGCCGAGTTCACGCGCCTCGACGACGCGACCGGCGCCGTGCTCTCCCTGATGTCCTCGGGCCTCGAGCCCCAGGCGTGCGAGATCATCGACCAGGCCATGCTCGCGGCCGTGGAGGCCGCCTTCGGCCTCGGCCTGGCCACCGACGCGGCCGCGATCATGATCTGCGAGGTGGCCGGCGCGGCCGGCGACGCGGTCGCCGACGATGCCGAGCTGGCGGCCGCCCTGCTGCGCCGGTCCGGCGCCCGGCGCGTCGAGGCCGCGTCCGACCCCGAGGCCCGCGCGGCCCTGTGGCGCGGGCGCAAGCAGGCCTTCGGCGCGGTGGGCCGCCTGGCGCCGTCGTACATCTCGATGGACGTCGTGGTGCCGCTGGGCGCCTTGCCCGAGATGGTGCGCGAGATCCAGGCGATCAAGGCCGCGCACCAGGTCCAGATCGCCACCGCGCTGCACGCCGGCGACGGCAACCTGCACCCGGGCGTGCACCATGACGACCGCGATCCCCAGCTGGTCGCCCGCGCCCACGCCGCCGCCGACGCCATCGCCCTGCGCGCCCTCGCGCACGGCGGCAGCATCACCGGCGAGCACGGCGTCGGCCTCGAGAAGCGCCACCTCGTGGCCCGGCAACTCGACCAGGCGTCGCTGCGGCTGATGCGCGGCATCAAGCATCTGTTCGACCCCGCCGGCCTCTGCAACCCCGGCAAGGCGCTGCCCGCCGACCACGACGACGCCAGACCCGCCGCCGACCCGCCGACCGAGGTCACCATCCGCTGGGACAGCTTGACGGTCACCGCACCGGCCGACACGCCGCTCGCGCGCCTGCAGGCCCAGGCCCTGGCGCGGGGCTTCTGGATCCCCGTGGGCGGCGCGCACCGCACGCGCGCCGACGGACCCGGCCTCGGCGGCGCCTTGACGGTCGGCCAGATGATCGACGCCGGCACCACCGGCCCGTCCCTGCTCGGCAGCCTGCGCCCCGCCGACGCGGTGCTCGAGCTGTGGGCCCGGACCGGCGCGGGCGAGGTGCTGCGCGCCGGCGCGCCCGTCCTCAAGAACGTTGCCGGCTACGACCTCGTGCGCCTGCTCGTCGGCAGCGGCGGCGTGCTCGCCCGCCCGCTGGCCGCCACCCTGCAGCTGCGGCCGGCCCCGGCCGACCTCGGCATCTGGAGCTGGCTCGACCTGCCGCCGCACTTCACCGGCGAGGGACGCCGCGAGTTCCTCGAGGTGCTGCGCCGCCACGGCCAGCCGGCGCTCGCCGTGCGTGAACGCCAGGTCGACGGCCCGTCGATGTGGGTGCTGGCGTCCGGCCGTCACCGCGATCGCGACCTGGACCGTTTGGCGGCCGACCTCGAGGACTGGAGCGAGGATCACGGCCTGGGTCGTCCCGCCCAGCAGCGCCGCGATTTCGCCGCCCTCTGCCTGCCCGAGGTTCTGGCCGGTCTGCCCGCCTGGGCGTCGGCCGCCACCGACTGGACCCTGCTCAGCCGCCGCGAACGGCAACCCGAGTGGCCCCGACCCCGCCGCCTCGTGTGGCAGTCGCAGCCGGAGATGCTGTGGATGCCGGAACCCTGCGCCG
>CAZVWL010000171.1:0-6586 GCA_964630845.1 uncultured Fibrobacteraceae bacterium | reverse complement strand
TCCCAGGAACGTGGCCGGCTCGGACGTGTCGTGCAGATCATCAAACTAGGTTCTGGTCTGGCGCCCCGGCTGGCCGAGTACACGCAGGCGCGCTCGCGGACGCTCCTGGAACTCGGCATGAACCCCGGCGAGTATCTCTACTGGCACAGTTTGGTCTACCACTGCTGGCTGGGGCACGACCCCGCTGCGGGCGTCGGCGATCTGGTCGCGGTGCTCCGCGGCCATGGCGGCGGCATGCAGATCAAGCTGGGCTCGAGCGACGACGGTGACGACCCTGCCGACGACGCGCCCGGTCAGATCCGGCGCGACATGCAGGCTCGGCACCGCCGGTGGCTGCAGGCCACCCTGCAGAAGATGCCGGAGGACGGGTCTGCGGCCGGCGAGGCCTGGCGCGCGGCGGTGCTCGCCGAACTGGACCGCCTGGCGACCTGGCCGGAAGCGATGCCCTGGACCCTGACCTTTCCCGACGCGTGGGACGAGGTGCTGGACGGTTTCCAGGCTGATCTCATCGCCGGCTGGAGCGAGACCGGGAACATGATCGAGCTCGTGGGCCTCGATTGAGCCTCGGCGCCGCCGTAGCATCGCGCGACAAAGAAGGCGCCCGGGGTCATGCCCAGGCGCCTTCTGCATGGGATGGGCAGCTTGAGCCTGACGCCGGCAGGCGACAGGCTCGGTCGCCCTAGCCCTTCGTGTGGCTCGTCGACTTGGCGTCCGCCTTCTGGGTCTCGCCGGCCTTCTTGGCCTTGGCCGGGTCGCACTTCGCCGGGTCGCACTGTGCCGGGTTGCAGCCGGCCTTGGCGTCGGCAGCCTTGGCCTCGACCGTCTTGGCGGCCGCCTTGGCGTGCTCGCACTTGGCGGGGTCGCAGTTGGCGTGGCCGGCGGTGGTGGCCTTGGCGTGGTCGCACTTGGTGGGATCGCAATCGGCGTGGCCGGCGGTGGCGGCCTTGGCGTGGTCGCAGCCGGCGGTCTGCGCCTTGGCGGCGGCATCGGTGGCCTTCGCCGCGGCGGCGTGGGACGGACAGCAAGCGCCGGCCTTGGCGGCGGGCTTGTCGTTGGCCAGGGCGCCGGCGGCCAGGAAGGCGACCAGGGCCAGGCAGATCACGAGGGCGGTGGCGAAGCGCTGCATTGGAGAACCTCACGGTCTGAAGTGAATCCGGCACGCTGACGGGGTCAATGATAATCCGTCAACGGGTGGTAGAACAGGGCAATCTGCTGGGAGTTCCCGGCAACGGGCTCCTGAGCAAGAAAAAGTCCACAGCAAGAAAAAAGGCCGCGCCGAAGGGCGGCGCGGCCCAGATCGAATGGTGAGCGTCGGCGGTCTACGCTTCCTTTTCGCGCCAGACGTCGATCAGGTGCAGGATGGTCCGTGTCGCCAGCTCCATGTCCTTGGCGCAGATCCACTCGGTGTAGCCGTGGAAGGACTGCTCGCCGGTGAAGATGTTGGGCGTGGGCAGGCCGCGGGCCGAGAGGTTCGAGCCGTCGGTGCCACCGCGGATCGAGCCCCGCTTGGGCTCGATGCCGACGCGGCGGATGGCCTCGATCGCGTAGTCCATCGCGCGCGGTTCCTTGGCGAGGTCGTACTTCATGTTGCGGTAGTACTGCTTGATCTCGACCTCGACGCTCGAGCCGGGCCACTGCGCGCAGGCGGCGGCGGCGTGCCGGCGGATCAGGTCGGCCTTGACCGGCAGCTGCTCGACGTCGAAGTCGCGGATCAGCAGCGTGACCTCGGTCTTGCTCGTGTTGCCCTTGATGCCGATGGGGTGGACATAGCCCTGCTTGCCCTCGGTGGTCTCGGGGGCGAGGTCGCGCGGCAGGCCGGCCAGGAACGTGCCCGCGACCTTGATCGAGGGCACCATCTTGTCCTTGGCGTAGCCGGGGTGGATGTCGCGGCCGACGAAGGTGACGATCGCGCTGTCGGCGCAGAAGGTCTCGTCCTCGACCTCGCCGCGCTGGCCGCCGTCCATCGTGTAGGCGACCTTGGCGCCGAACTTCTCGATGTCGAAGTGCTTGACGCCGGCGCCGACCTCCTCGTCGGGCGTGAAGGCGACCTTCACCGTGCCGTGCGGCCACTGCGGGTTCTCGTGGATGCGGGTCAGCGCCTCGAGGATCTCGGCGATGCCGGCCTTGTCGTCGGCGCCGAGCAGGGTGGTGCCGTCGGCGGTGATGATGGTCTCGCCGATGCACGACTGCAGGTACGGGTTCTCGCTCGCCTTGATCACGATGCCGCCATTCGGCAAGGCGATGTCGCCACCCTGGTAGTTGCGATGGAACGTCGGCTTGACGTTCTCGCCCGAGACCTCGGGATACGTGTCCATGTGCGCGATGAAGGCGATCACCGGCACCTTCTCGCAGCCCGGGGTGGCCGGCAAGGTGGCGGTCACGTAGCAATGCTCGTCGACGCTGGCGTCGGCCAGGCCGACCGCCTTGAGCTCGTCGACCAGGATGCGCGCGAGGTCGAACTGCCGCGCGGTCGACGGGTAGGTGTCGCTCTTGTCATCGCTCTGGGTGTGGACCTTGGCATAGGCCACGAAACGGTCCACGAGCGACGGGAACGGCGAGTCGGTTTTGCGATCGAGCATGACGGCCCTCCGGATCGAGAGAAACGACGCGCGGAGATCCACGGTCGCGTGGCTGGCGTGCGTGGGCCCAAAATAGCGGGGCAGTGCGGGCGAAGCAAGCAACCAGGCGGGATACGAGGACGGCGGCCCTCGCGGCCGCCGTCCCTTCGCATCACCGTCGCTGCCGGTCGCGACGTGCCTACTTGTGCTTGCCCTCGGCATCCATCTGCCAGCGCGCGCCCACGCGGGCCAGCAGGTAGCAGATGACCGCCAGGACCACGAGCATGATCAGTCCGACCATCTGGCCCTGGAAGCCCTCGTACCAGGGGGCGGACGTCGACACGAGGTCACCGGCTTCGTTGAACGAGAATTTCTGGCCGATCGAGATGTGGCGGATGCCCGCGCCGAAGTCCTTGTTGCGCAGGAACGCCGTGATCACGCCGAAGATCGCGGCGCCCGCCATCAAGCCCGAGGCGATCAGGATGCCCTGGTCTTGCCGTTGCTTGCGGGTCTCGTCGGAGCCGCCCGTCTTGCCGATGATCCAGGCCGCCACCGCCCCGGCGAGCACGGCCGCGTTGATCGCGATCGGCAGGTACATGCCCAGGGCGAAGGCGAGCATCGGCACGCCCGCCATCAGCAACATGATGGCGATGGCGCCGCCGAGGCCGTAGAGGATCCACGGCTGGTTGGCGGGGTCGTCCATCAGGCCGCGGGAAACCGCCGCGATCATGTTGGCCTGCGGAGCCGGCAGTTCCTTGACGTTGGAGACCATCTGGCCGGTGATCGGGTCCGGCTTGACGAAGCTGTACGCGTTGTCCATCAGCGGGATGACCGCGGCGACGACCAGCGCGGCGATGGCCATGCCCAGGAATTTCCACTTCTGCTGGTTGGCGGGCGTCGAGCCGAGCCAGTAGCCGATCTTGAAGTCGGAGATCAGCGCGCCCGAGGTGGACAGCGCCGTGCAGACCGCCGTGCCCATGATCAGGGCGATGAGCATGCCGGCGGTCCCCTTCAGGCCGATGCTGATCATCACGCCGATCGTCAGCACCACCGAGATCAGCGTCATGCCCGACACCGGGTTGACGCCCACGATGGCGATGGCCTGCGCGGCGACGGGCGTGAACAGGAAGCTCAGGCAGAAGCCGACGATCATGCCGACGATCGCGAACTTCAGGCTGGCCCCGATCGAGTAGCCGGCCATGACGGCCATCAGCAGGAAGAGCAGGCCCATGCCGAGCACCGCGGCGACCTCGATCATCAGCACCGTGCGTGGTTTGAGGTCGCGCTGGGTGCGGATCTCCTCGGCCTGATGCGTGCCGCCCTGGAACGACTTGAAGCCCAGGGTGACCGACCCGGCCACGATCTTCCACATGCGCAGGATGCCGATCAGGCCCGAGATCGCGATGGCCCCGATGCCGATCGGACGGATGAAGGCGCCGAAGATCGCGGTCGCGTTCATCTCGCCGATGGCGTAGGTGGTGCCCGCGAACTGGAAGGCGTCCATCTGCTTGCCGAACAGATAGACCGCCGGCACCAGCACGATCATCGACAGCACCGACCCCGCCGCGATGATCGACGCGTAGCGGATGCCGATGATGTAGCCGAGGCCGAAGAGGGCCGCGATCGCCGTCAGCTGCACGTCGATGCGCACGCTCTCGCCGAGGCCGCCGAGCAGGGTGGCGCTGGACAGGCCGGCATTCCACAGGTGCAGCGCCTCGACGGCGAAGTCGAACAGGGCGCCGACGGCGAACGCCATCACCAGGATCTTGCCGGCGCCGCCGGCCGAGCTCTCGCCGGTCACCAGGATGTTGTTGATCGCGGTCGCCTCGGGGAACGGCAGGTCCCCGTGCATGTCCTTCACGAAATACTTGCGCAGCGGGATGATCAGCACGACACCGAGCGAGCCGCCGATGAAGCAAGCCAGGAAGATCTGCCACCAGGCCGCCGCCACGCCGTTGATATACATGGCCGGCACCACGAAGGTGGCGCCCGCCGCCACGACGCCCGCGGCCTGGCCCACCGACTGCACCATCACGTTCTCCAGGAGCGTCGAGCGCACGGCGCGCAGGCGACCGAGCGAGATGGCCAGGATCGCGATGGGGATCGACGCCTCGATGGCGTTGCCGGCGCGCAGGGCCATGTAGGCGCACGCGACCGTGAACAGCATGACCATCGCCATGCCCGTGATGATCGACCACGGGGTGACCTCGGCGCGCCGGTCATTGGCCGCAACCACCGGCTGGTAGACCTCGCCGGGCTGCAGCTTGCGGTACGCATTGGCGGGCAGGAGCTTGGAATCCACCGGTTTCGCATCGTGCATCAGGCGACCTCCTGGGAACGGAACACGGCCCCCCGCGGGGCGGATCATCCTGGATCAGGCGGCGAGGCCGGCGACCGGGCCGCAAGCCAATAGGCGGCAGGGTACCACGATCTCGCCGGGATCATCAAGAATGGTCTGCGGGGGGCGGCAACGCCAGATCTTCAATCATTGACGGCGGTTGTCCGGCTTTCCATGGTGGCGGGATGGCCGGTGTCGGCCACGTCCGAGTCGCCACGCGCCATCCGCCAGATGGACACCGTGCCGGCCAGGCCGGCGGCCACGAGCGCGGCCAGGATCAGCGTCGTCAAGGACCCCCCGCGCGCCAACTTGGCCAGGCTGACGGAGATCGCCGCCCACATCATCGCCAGGGCGATCAGCCGTGCCCGCATCGGCATCCGCGTTCCCGGCCGGAGGTACTGCTGGAAGGGGCGAAACAGGGGTGCCTGCACCAGCTTGCGCTCCAGCCAGGGACAGCTGCGCGTGAAGCACCAGGTGGCCAGGATCAGGAAGATGGTCGTCGGCAAACCCGGCACGACCACGCCAAGGGCGGCCAGGCCGACGAAGAAGACGCCGATCGCCGCCAGCAGCCAGCGGCGCAACGACGCCAGGCCGCCAAGGGAGGTGTTGTTCTGGGTGTTCTCGGTCGTCATGGTCTGCTGGTCGTTCGCCTGTGGTCGGGCGTGGGGTTGCGGCAGCGCCGGGTGCGCTCCGGACATGGAAACCCGACCCCGCAAAATCGCAACCGGTCGTCGACGTGCCGCCTTGAAGGACGCATGCCCGGCGCCTATCATGCCGGAGCGTAAGGAGGCAACCGAATGAACTGTCCCTGTGGATCCGACCGGCAGGCCGACGCCTGCTGCCAACCGATCATCGCCGGCCAGCCGGCGGCGACCGCCGAAGCGTTGATGCGGGCGCGGTACACCGCCTACACGCAGGTCGAGACCGATTTCCTGCGCGACTCGTTGCATCCCGATCATCGGGACGAACACGACGAGGCGGGCGTGCGGGCCTGGGCCGCCGAGAGCCAGTGGCACGGCCTGGAGATCCTCGGCACCGAGGGTGGTCAGGACGGGGATCAGGAGGGAACGGTCGAGTTCGCCTGCGAGTATACCTACGAGGGCGAGCGCCGTCGCCACCACGAGCTGGCGAGCTTCGCCCGCGCCGACGGTCGGTGGTACTTCGTCAACGGCGAGGTCGTCAAACCGAAGCCGTTCGTGCGTGGTGAACCCAAGCACGGCCGCAACGACCCGTGTCCCTGCGGCAGCGGCAAGAAGTACAAGAAGTGTTGTGGCATGGCCTGACCCTCGCGGCGTTGTTCGTGCTCGTTGCCGACCCGGGCGCGGCCGCGCCGGTGCGTGATTCGCCCGCGCTGCAGCCGGCACCGGCAGACACGGCGACCGGGGCGTCGGACGGGCCGCGGCAAACGTGGTACCTGCGCGGCCTCACGTCGTTGCTGGCCCGTCGTCCGCCCGACGAGGACGCCGCGCTCGGCGCGGATCCACGCCTCGCGCGTGAACGATTCGTCCCGTACGCCGGCCGGCGGATCGAGCGGATCCATGTTCTCGGTCGTCCGGCGTTCGGCACGGTCGAGCTGGCCGCCGCGTCGGTCGGCGAGGGTGATCGGCTCGTGAGCCGCGCCGGGCCGTTCGAACGCCTCTTGAACACCATGGCTCCGCCGACCCGCGACGGTGTTCTGAAGCACTATCTG
>CAZVWL010000170.1:0-6601 GCA_964630845.1 uncultured Fibrobacteraceae bacterium | reverse complement strand
ATCGCCGTCGAGCTGGACACGGTCAACCGCGCCCTGGTCGACGCGGGGCGACCGTACCTGCTGATCGGCTTCGGCCGCTGGGGCAGCAGCGATCCGTGGCTGGGCGTGCCGGTCACCTGGCCGCAGATCGGCGGCGCGCGGGTGATCGTCGAGGCCACGTTGCCCGGCATGGAGCCGGAGCTGAGCCAGGGCTCGCACTTCTTCCACAACCTGATCGGGCTGAAGGTGCTGTACCTCTCGGTGCCCCACCGGGGGGAGCACGCGATCGCCTGGGACCGGCTCGATGCCCAGCCGGCCGAACAAGAAACCCAGCTGGTGCGGCACGTGCGCCTGGACCGACCGTTGCAGGTCAGGGTCGACGGGCGGCGCGGTCGTGGAGTGGTGACGCTGCATGAGTGACGAGATCTACGATCGCCCCCTGTTCGCGGCGCTGCGCGAGCGCGCCAAGGAACTGAACTGCGTCTACGAGGTCGAGGGCGTCCTGGCGCAGGAGAGCCTCACGCAGAACGAGGCGTTGCAGGCCGTGGCCGACGTGCTGCCGCGCGGCATGCAATACGACGAGATCTGTTCGGCGAGCATCGAGCTGGGCGAGCAGACCTACCATGGCCCGGGATTCCAGGTCACGCCCTGGATGATGGAGGCGCCGATCCTGGTGCAGGGCGAGCACGCCGGCCGCGTGCGCGTCTGCTACCTGGAGGCGCGCCCGCTCGAGGCGCTCGGACCGTTCCTGCTGGAGGAGGAGCGGCTGCTGCGCAGCATCGCCGACCGCCTCGGCCACTTCCTGCTGTACAAGCGCGTGCGCCAGCTCTGGCAGCGCATGGACGCCGCCGGCCGCGACGTCGACCAGGTCGAGAAGGGCTGGCAGGTGGTCATGCGCATGCTGAAGGGCACCGATCCCCAGCTCGCCAGGCGCATCGGCCGCAAGATGCTCAACCACCTCTGCGCGATGGGCGTGGCCGAGGCGCAGGAGGTGCTGCACCGGATGGAGTCCGCGGATCGCGAGGGCCGCGACAACGCGCCCGCCCTGCGCCTGGACCTCGAGGAGGTGGCGCTGCCGGGTCGGCCCTTCAAGCTGGCCGCCCTGCATCTGACCGACGCCGAGATCCTCTCGCGCATCCAGAAGTGGATGCAGGAAGACCGCGCCGGCTTCCTCTTCAAGGTGCTGAACAACCCCCGCAGCACGCTCGGCGACATCAACAACGCGATGCACCGGGTCTACCACGTGCTGGCCGACGGCATCCAGCTGTCCGAGAGCTGGTTCAAGAGCCTGCGCGTGACCCTGACCCACCGCCTGCTGACCGAGCAACTGGATTTCAACCAGGTCGCCCGCGACGTGGTCCGCGTGCGCGACTTCCGCGACGTGCTGCAGCACGTGGTGATGTCCACCGAGTCGCACGGCAAGCTGGGCGGCAAGGCGGCCGGACTGCTGCTCTCCTACTGGATCCTGTCGCGCAGCGAGGACCCGCTGCTCTCCGAGATCAAGATGCCGCGCTCCTGGTACGTCGCCTCCGACGCGGTGCTCGAGTTCTTCAACTACAACGAGCTGGAAGACGTCTGGGAGCAGAAGTTCAAGGACCTCGCCACCATCCGCCGCGAGTACCCGAACATCATCCAGCTGTTCAAGAATTCGATCTTCCCGCCCGAGCTGAGCCAGGGGCTGTCGGTGGCGCTGGACGACCTCGGCCCGGTGCCCCTGGTCGTGCGCAGCTCGAGCCTGCTGGAAGATCGGCTCGGCACCGCCTTCTCCGGCAAGTACAAGAGCCTGTTCCTGGCCAACCAGGGCACGAAGGAGGAGCGCCTGGCGGCCCTCGAGGACGCCATCGCCGAGATCTACGCCTCGCTGCTCGGCCCCGACCCGATCGAGTACCGGCGCGAGCGCGGCCTGCTCGAGTTCGACGAGCAGATGGGCATCCTGATCCAGGAGGTGGTCGGCCAGCGCGTGGGCCAGTACTGGCTGCCCGCGTTCGCCGGCGTGGCCTTCAGCCGCAACGAGTTCCGCTGGTCGCCGCGCATCCAGCGCGAGGACGGCCTGGTGCGCCTGGTGCCCGGGCTGGGCACGCGCGCGGTGGACCGCGTGGGCGACGACTTCCCGACCCTGCTCGTGCCGGGCCAGCCGCACCTGCGCGTCAACGTCGAGCGCGACGAGATCATCCGCTACAGCGCCTCGATGGTCGATGCCCTGAACCTCGAGACCAACCGCTTCGAGACCCTCGAGATCCAGTCGCTGCTGCGCGACGCAGGCGGGGCGTTCCCGATGCTCGACAAGGTCTTCTCGGTGATTTCCCGCGACCTCTTGCGCAAGCCGGTGCCGTTGCTCTTCGATCCCGAGCAGCAGGACGTGGTCACCACGTTCCAGGGCCTCGTGGAGGACACGCCGTTCCTGCAGCAGATGCAGAGCATGCTGACCGTGCTCGAGAAGGCGATGAACACCCCCGTGGACGTGGAGTTCGCGCACGACGGCAAGAACTTCTACATCGTGCAGTGCCGGCCGCAGAGCGAGGCGCACGACGTGGCGCCGGCCCCGATCCCGCAGGAGATCCCGTCGTCCGACCTCATCTTCGACTCCCAACGCCACGTCTCGAACGGCCACGTGCCCGACCTGACGCACGTGGTCTATGTCGACCCCGCCGTCTACGCCTCGTTGCCCGACGAGGCCAGCCTGCGCGCGGTCGGCCGCGCCGTGAGCGCGCTGAACGGTCTGTTGCCCAAGCGCCAGTTCATGCTCATGGGCCCCGGCCGCTGGGGAAGCCGCGGCGATCTGAAGCTCGGCGTCAACGTGACCTACGCCGACATCTGCAACACGTCGCTCCTGGTCGAGGTCGCCTCCGGCAAGAGCAAGATGCTGCCCGACCTCTCCTTCGGCACCCATTTCTTCCAGGACCTGGTCGAGTCCCGCATCCGCTACCTGCCCCTGTATCCCGACGAACAGGGCACGGTGTTCCGCGAGGACTGGCTGCTGCAAGCGCCCAACCTGCTGCCGGAACTGGTGCCCGACCTGGCGCATCTGGCCGAGTGCGTGCGCGTGGTCGAGGTGCCGGCTTACACCGGTGGCCGCATCCTGCGCGTGCTGTTGAACGCGGATCTCGAGCGTGCCGTCGGCATCCTGGCCGAACCGGATCAGGTGATCGAGGACCAGGCGCTGCACCGGGCGACGTTCGGTGCGGCCGCCGCGGTGCAGGAGCGCCACTGGTTCTGGCGCCTGCGCATGGCCGAGAAGATCGCCAGCGACATCGACCCCGAGGCGTTCGGCGTGGTGGCCGCGTACGTCTTCGGCTCGGCCAAGAACGCCAGCGCCGGCCCGGGCAGCGACATCGACCTGCTCATCCACGTGCGGCAGAACCCGCGCCAGCGCGCCGAACTGCTGGCCTGGCTGGACGGCTGGAGCCGTTGCCTGGCCGAGATGAACTACCTGGAGACCGGCATCCGCAGCGACGGTCTGCTGGACGTGCACCTGGTCACGGACGAGGACATCGCCCGGCGCACGAGCTGGGCGGCGAAGATCAGCGCCGTCACCGACGCTGCCCGGCCGCTGCCGCTGGGTTCGCCCCGCTCGATCAACCGCTGAGCGGCGGCAGCAGCGCGCGGGACGCGGCGGCCGGCTGGGCGGGGTCGACCGTGATCAGGGCCAGCTCGGGGCCGTCGTGGCAGGCGCTCAGGCACCAGGTGCGGCCGAGCTGCTGGCGCCACTGGCCGGTCAGCCGCACGGTCTCGTGGATGTGGCCGTGCAGCGTGAGCGCCGGCTGCCGCTTCTCGATGAAACGACGCAGCGCGATGCTGCCGACGTGCACGTCCAGGGGCGCGTGGTCGACCATCTTGCCGTCGAGGGCGGCGCGGTCCAGCACCGTCTGGTAGGGCGGGGTGTGGCAGAGCAGCACGGCGCCGGCGAGGTCGCGGTCGGCCGCCAGGCGCGTCAGGTCGGCGGCGATGGTTTCCAGGGCTAGCCGCTGGCGATCGACCTCGGTCGAGTGCTGACCCTCCTCGGGCGGCACGCAGCCGGGGTCCACGAACCGGCTCACGTCGTAGCGCTCCCAGTCCTTCAAGCGGAACGGCGTCGGCGGCACCCAGGGGTAGCCGAGCACCGGGCGATCACCCACCGTGGTCCAGGCGCCCGGCAGCCACTCCCAGAGCCCTTCGGCCTCAAGCGCGACCAGCGCCGGCTCGAGGGCCCGCAGGTCGTCGTTGCCGGGGATGGCCAGGATCCGCGGGTAGGCGTCGCCGAGCGCCGTGCGCAGGGCCTGCAGTTGCGGTCGCAGGAAGTCGGCCAGGAAATCCGGGTAGCGATCGGCCTCGGGCGGCGGGGCGAAGGGGTGCGGCAGCAGGTCGCCGGCCAAGAGGACGGCCGGCGGGCGCTGGTCGAGGACCGCGGCGAACAGCGCGCGGTAGCGGCCGGGGCGGCCGTGCAGGTCGCTGGCGACGAACCAGGTTCGGGCCTCGGGGTGACGTTCCGTCATGGGCTTCCTCGTGGCGGGCGACGACGACAGGACGCCTTGCAGGCGCACGCGCCGCCGATCTTCGCAGAATGGCGGCCTGAGGTCCAGATCCAGCTGTTGGCCAGGCCAAGGACTGTCCGCGCGACGTCGCAAATACAGGCGCGAAACAGTGGTTTATTGCGCGCGACATATTCGACCGTTAACCTGGTTTTTACATTGCGCACGCCGAGCCTGTTTTTCATTTTACAGCGGTCGCGTGGCTCCTGGCGCTTGTGCCAGCCGTCGCCCACTGCCGCTTCTGCTCCGAAGGAGAGTCCCACCATGGCCCGTAACGTTGCCCAGTTCATGGATGAGGTCAAAGCGAAGAACCCGGCCGAGCCCGAGTTCCACCAGGCCGTCGAGGAAGTGGTCGAGTCGCTGTGGCCCGTCCTGGACAAGCGTCCCGAGTATCGTACGGCCAAGATCCTGCAGCGCATCACCGAGCCCGAGCGCGTGATCATGTTCCGCGTGCCCTGGGTCGACGACAGCGGCGAGATCCAGGTCAACCGCGGCTTCCGCATCGAGATGAACAGCGCGATCGGCCCCTACAAGGGCGGCCTGCGCTTCCACCCGAGCGTGAACCTGGGCATCCTGAAGTTCCTGGCCTTCGAGCAGGTGTTCAAGAACAGCCTGACGACGCTGCCGATGGGCGGCGGCAAGGGCGGCAGCGATTTTGATCCCAAGGGCAAGAGCGACAACGAGGTCATGAGCTTCTGCCAGGCCTTCATGACCGAGCTGTACCGGCACATCGGCCAGTTCACCGACGTGCCCGCCGGCGACATCGGTGTGGGCGGCCGCGAGATCGGTTACATGTTCGGCCAGTACAAGAAGATCACCAACGAGTTCACCGGCGTGCTGACGGGCAAGGGCCTCGGCTGGGGCGGCAGCCTCATCCGTCCGGAGGCCACCGGCTACGGCGCGGTGTACTTCGCGGCCGAGATGCTGTCGACGCGCGGCCAGACCCTCGAGGGCAAGAAGTGCCTCGTGTCGGGCTCGGGCAACGTGGCCCAGTACACGGTCGAGAAGCTGCTGGACCTCGGCGCCAAGCCGCTCACGCTGTCCGACAGCGGCGGCTACATCTACGACGAGGCCGGCATCGACCGCGACAAGCTGGCCTTCGTGATGCAGCTGAAGAACATCAAGCGCGGTCGCATCAGCGAGTACGCCGACAAGTACAACACGGCCGTCTACAAGCCGATCGACCCCGCCCAGGGCCACAACCCGCTGTGGGACCACAAGGCCGACTGCGCGTTCCCCTCGGCGACCCAGAACGAGATCAACGGCAAGGACGCCGCCAACCTGCTGAAGAACGGCGTCTACGTCGTGAGCGAGGGCGCCAACATGCCCACCACGCCCGACGGCGTGAACCTGTTCATCGACAAGAAGATCCTCTACGGCCCGGGCAAGGCCGCCAACGCCGGCGGCGTGGCCACCAGCGGCCTCGAGATGAGCCAGAACAGCCTGCGGCTGAGCTGGACCCGCGAGGAAGTCGACCAGCGCCTGGCCGGCATCATGAAGGCGATCCACAAGACCTGCGTCCAGGCCTCCGAGGCCTTCGGCACGCCGGGCAACTACGTCAACGGCGCGAACATCGGCGGCTTCCTGAAGGTTGCCGACGCGATGATGGCCCAGGGTCACTGGTAGACCCAGGCGTCACTGGTCGGCCCAGGCAACGGGAACGGGGCGGTCGCAAGGCCGCCCCGTTTGACATCACCCTGCTGGCCGTGGTACGTTATAGGGCCAGTGGGGGCGACATGGTCTCGACGTGGTCGGGGGACTGTGGGCTGCATGCCGGGATCCCACCCATCCCGTGAAACGGTGGAAAACAAACAAGCGACGAAGCTAACTTCGCGCTGGCGGCCTAGGCCGCCCGTCCCAGGACCGGGGTGTCGACAGCCTGGTTCATCGGGGCGCCATTAACTGGCGACTGGCCCGAAGCAGGTCTCTGGCGGAGGGCGAGATTTAAGTGAGACTGGTCCGGCGGTTGGTGGGTCGATCGACCATCCGGCGGACGAGATCAACGGTCGACTAAGCATGTAGATGCCTGCAGGGTACCGGTTACGGACGCGGGTTCGATTCCCGCCGCCTCCACCATTTAGAAAAGACAAACCCGTCTCTCTGGGGTCATTCTC
>CAZVWL010000169.1:0-6611 GCA_964630845.1 uncultured Fibrobacteraceae bacterium | reverse complement strand
CGGCCGTTACCGCCTGATCAGACCGCTGGGCGAGGGCGGCTTCGGCACGGTCTACGAGGCCGAGCAGCACGAGCCCGTGACCCGCCGCGTCGCCCTGAAGATCATCAAGCTGGGCATGGACACGCGCGACGTGATCGCCCGCTTCGAGGCCGAGCGCCAGACGCTGGCCCTGATGGATCACCCGCACATCGCGCGGGTGCTGGACGCCGGCGCCACCGACACGGGCCGACCGTTCTTCGTCATGGAACTGGTCGCCGGCGTGCCGATCACCGACTACTGCGACGAGCGCCAGCTCGGCGTGCGCGACCGGCTCGCCCTGTTCGCCGAGGTCTGTCAGGCCGTCCAGCACGCGCACCAGAAGGGCATCGTCCACCGCGACATCAAGCCCTCGAACGTGCTGGTCGCCGAGGTCGACGGCGCGCCGGTGCCCAAGGTCATCGACTTCGGCATCGCCAAGGCCACCAGCCGCGCGGCCGTCGAGCAGACCGCCTTCACCCAGGAAGGCCACTTCGTCGGCACCCCCGAGTACATGAGCCCGGAGCAGGCCAGTCCGCACGCGGTCGACATCGACACGCGCAGCGACATCTACTCGCTCGGCGTCCTGCTCTACGCGCTGCTGGTCGGCACGACCCCGTTCGAGGCGAAGACCCTGCGCAGCGCGGGTTACGCCGAGATCCAGCGCATCATCCGCGAGGTGGATCCACCCCGACCGAGCACCCGCGCCAGCGCGCTCGGCGCCTCGTTCACCAGGGTGGCGGGCCTGCGGCAGGAGCGCGCCGATCGCCTGCTCAAGCAGCTGCGCGGCGAGCTCGATTGGATCGTGATGAAGTGCCTGGAGAAGGACCGCTCCCGGCGCTACGAGACGGCCAACGGCCTGGCGATGGACATCGCGCGCTACCTCGCCGACGAACCCGTCAGCGCCTCGCCGCCGAGCCAGGCGTACCGGCTGCGCAAGCTGATCGTCCGCAACCGCGCCGTCTTCGCCGCCGGCGCGGCGATGGTCCTCTTGCTGGCGGCCGGCGTGGTGGGCACCAGCGTGGGGCTCGTCCGGGCGCGGGCGGCCGAGGCCACGGCGCGTGCCGAGGCCGGCAAGGCGGCCACGACGGCAGGGTTCCTCGGCGACATGCTCGCGGGCGTGGGCCCGTCGGTCGCGCGGGGGCGCGACACGGCGCTGCTCGAGGAGATCCTCGCCGAGACCGACCGCAAGGTGGGCGCCGAGCTGGCCGGCCAGTCCGAGGTCGAGGCCAACATCCGCTCGGTGCTCGGCAAGACCTACTATGACCTCGGCGACTTCGAGAAGGCGCGCGAGCAGTTCGAGCGTTCGCTCGGTTTGTACGAGCAGGTCTCCGGTGGCGTCAGTCCGGACGTGGCCAGCAGCCACAACAGCCTGGCCCTGGTCTACTGGGGTCAGGCGGACCTGCCGAAGGCCGAACACCACGTGAACCTGGCCCTGGACATGCGCCGCAGCCTGTTCGGCGACCGCCATCGCGAGGTGGCCAACTCCGAGCGCGACATGGCCAACATCCTGGTCGAGCAGCAGCGCTACGCCGAGGCCGAGGAGCCGCTTCTGGCCGCCATCGCGGTTCAGCGCGAGGTGCTCGACCCGCAACATCAGGACGAGCTGGCGACCAGCCTCAACAGCCTCGGCAACGTGATGATGCACCTCTCGCGCTTCGAGGAGGCGGCGCCATTCTTCGAGGAGGCCCTGGCGATCCACACGAGGCTGCTCGGCCACGACCACCCGTTCACGGTCACCGACCTGCACAACCTCGGCTGGCTCGCCAGCTTCCAGAACGACTTCCACGCGGCCGAAGCGCGGTTCGGGGAAGCTGCCGCCATCGCGCGCCGCATCTTCAGCGCCACGCATCCGCGCCTCGCCGAAGGCCTCAGCAGCCATGCCCGCAGCTTGCAGCAGCTCGGTCGATTCGACGAGGCGATCGCCCTGTCGCGCGAGGCTCTGGCCATGACCGTGGACCATTTCGGCGCCGACAACCTCAACACGGCCAGCGCGATGGCGAACCTGGCCGTGGTGCTCAGCGAGGTGCGCGAGGTCGAGGAGACCGATCGGCTCAACCGGCAGGTGCTCGAGATCCGCCGCCGACATCTGGGCGACACGCATCCGCAGACCCTGTCCACCATGCAGAACCTCGCTTACGGTCAATACCAGCGTGGCGACTACGCCGCCGCCGAGGCGGGATTCCGCGAATCGGTCGCGGCGTTCGAACGCGCCCACGGACGCGAGCACCGCGAGACCGCCCTGGTGATCAACAACCTCGGGCGCACGTTGCGCGACGCCGGCAAGCTCGACGAGGCCGCGCGCCTGTTCACCGAAGCGGCGGCGATCCGCGCCACGGTGCTCGGCGCGGACCACCTGATGGTCACGGTCTCCCGGCACGATCTGGGCGTCACGCTCACGGGGCTGCGCCGGCTCGACGAGGCCGCGGAGGTGCTCGCGGCGGTCGTCGCCGAGTACCCGGTGCGCGTCGGCCCGGAGCACCAGGTCAACGCCATGGTCCGGCGCGACCTGGCGCAGGTCGAACTGGAACGTGACCGCCCCGAGCAGGCGATCGAGGTGCTCGTGGGCGCGCGGGCGATCGCCGTCGCGGCGATGCGCGAGGACGACCAGCTCGTGGTCGCCTGCGACCTGCTGCAGGCGGCGGCGCTCAGCCGTCTGGGCCGGATCGCCGCGGCCGACAGCGCGTTTGCGGCCGTGATGCCGCGCTTTGCCGAGGCGCCTGCGGGCCGCAAGGCTGCGGCAAGCGTGCACCACGGCCGACACCTGGCGGCGGCCGGTCGCTTCGCCGCGGCCGAGGCCGTGCTCGAGCCCGCGTTCGCGCAGGTCAACGCCGACCTGGGCGCCGACCACCCGCGCGCGCAGGACGCCGTGCGGGCCCTGGTGTTCCTGTATGATCGCTGGGCGGCGCAGGGTTCGGCCGGGGCGGCGACGAAGGCGGCGGTCTGGCGGGCACGGTTGGTGCGAGGCTAGCGGCCCCGGTCGCCATCGGCTCCCGGGGCCGCCAGTCCGACGCAGAGGCCTATTTCACCATCACCATCCGCCGCACCAGCACGCCGTCGCCGGCGCGCAAGCGGTAGAAGTACGCGCCGGACGCCAGGCGCCGGCCGGCCTCGTCGCGGCCGTCCCAGGTCGCCGAGTGGTGGCCGGCCGCGAGCCGTTCGTTGATCAGCGTGGCCACGCGCCGTCCGTCGACCGTGAAGACCGCGAGGTCTACCTGGCCGGCGGCCGGCAAGGCGAACGCGATCGTGGTCGACGGGTTGAACGGGTTGGGGTGGTTCTGGTGCAGCAGGGTGACCGCGCCCGCCACACCGGGCACGCCGTCCTCGACGGCGGTCACCGTGCCGGTGAAGGTCGCGATCCCGAAGTCGTCGATCGCGGCTTCCACCAGACCCTGCACGTTGACGTCGCAGGCCAGGAACCGCAGGCGGACCTGGTCGGTCAGGGCGAAGGTGCCCCCGCCGAGCGAGCCCAGTTCCACCGCGACGTACTGCCACCAGTTGGCGTTGTTCACGACGCGTTCGACCTCGACCCAGGTCGTCCCGCCGTTGTTGGTGGCCTGCACCACGAAGTCGTCGTCGACCGAGTTGCCGCCCTCGCCGTACCAGCGCCAGTAGCTGACGAAGGCGCGGTCGAAGCCGCTGAGGTCGAACACGGGTGTCATCAGCGTGGTGCAGCCGTTGTCGACGTCGTTGTCGCCGGCGGCGCCACCCACCGCGCCGTTGCCGGTCACGTAGCAGGCCACGCCGGGGGCGGGCGTGTGGTCGTCCTCGGGCTGGATGTTGACGCCGTTGTAGAAGGTGCCCACCGGATCGGCGCGCACCCAGACGCCGGTCGTCGCGGTGTCGCCCGACACGCCGAGCTGCCAGCCGGGGTCGCCCGGATTCTCGGCGTCGGTGAAGTAGAACGAGGTGCCGACCAGCAGCGTGAACGGGCCGCTGTCGCTGGTCAAGCCGGCGCCGTCGCTCGCCGTCACCGTGTACTCCAGGCTGCTGTTGACGGGCATGCCGGGGATCGCGGCGCTGTAGGTGGCGCCGCCGACGTTGGCCATCTCATAGATCACGGGCAAGCCGTTGCCGACGTTCACGATCAGATCCACGGAGACGACCGTGCTGGGGTCGCTGACGTCGGCCGTGATCACGTAGGGGCCCGTCGTGTCGGTCGTGAAGACCGGCTGGGCGACGTTGGTGATGGCGGGGCCGGCGATGTCGACCAGCGAAAAATCCTGCACGGTGACGTTGTCCGCGGTGACCTCGACCGTGGCGTAGCCCGGCGCGAACCCAGGCAGGCTGCAGGTGAGGTTGTGCGTGCCGGGGGCGGCCATGCCGCTGTAGCGGCCGTCGCCGCCGGTGACGTAGAACTGCGCGGAGGCGTCGAAGTCGATGCGGGCGCCCGCGAGCGGCGCACCGCCGAACGACGCGTTGCTCACCACGCCCTCGAGCGATCCGAAGCCGGTCATCGCCGCGAGCACGGCCGCGTAGGCGTCCAAAAAGCCGTGGCCATAGGTGTTGTCCTCGCCGGTCGCGCCGAGGTCGATGGCGGTGTCCATCAGGATCTGCTTGATGGCGTTGACCTCGAGGTCGGGGTTGGCCGCGCGCATCAGCGCCACCACGCCGGCCACGTGCGGGCCGGCCATGCTGGTGCCGCTCTTGTAGCCATAGCCGCTGGGCACCGCGCTGTAGATGTCGCTGCCGGGCGCGGAGACCTCGGGCTTGATCAAATACGCGGGGTTCACCACGCCGCCGCACGTGCTGGGCCCGCGGCTGGAGAAGCTGCTGATCGCGTAGGGCGCATAGTGCTGCGTGGAGCCGACGGAGAAGGCGTTGTAGAAGTTGGTGGCGCGGTCGGCGGGGGAGCGCAGCGAGCCGGCGCCCGGACCCTCGTTGCCGGCCGACCAGACCGTCACCACGCCGGCCGCCTCGCAGTTGTCGATCACGGCCCACCAGCGGCTGTCGCAGTCGTTGTAACCGCTGAAGCCCTCGTGCACGCCCCAGGAGTTCTGCACCACGTCGGGCACATCGTCGACCGTGGCCGGGTTGCCGTCGGGATCGGCGAACCACTGGAAGGCGGCGATGATGTCGTTGTCGAAGGCCGGGCCGGCACCCTGGTTGATCGCGTTGCAGGCGATCCACTGGGCGCCCGGCGCGATGCCGATCGTGTCGTCGGGCGCCAGGCCGCACATCGTGCCCACGGTGTGGGTGCCGTGGCTGTTGGGGTCGGTCGGGAAGGTGGTGCCGCTGCCGACCACGTCGAGCCAGCACTCGGCGGCCGGTGCCGACAGGCCGCGCCAGCGCGAGGCCAGCGAGGGGTGGTTGCCGGCGACGCCGGTGTCGAGCGAGCCGATCAGGGCGCCGCTGCCGTCGATGCCCAGCTCGTTCCAGACCAGCGGCGCGCGCACGGCCGCGATGCCCGGCGCCAAGCCGATGCCCCGCGAGCCCAGTTCGTCGCCGTCGCCTGCGGGCGTGTCCTCGGCCACCGGCGCGATGAGCGACGCGGTGAAGTTCGGCTCGACGAGGTCGACGTCGGCGCGGTCGGCGATGCGCAGGACGGCCTCGGCCGTGGCCTGCACGACGATCAGGTTGGAGATCCAGTAGCGGGTGAAGCCGACCACGTCGCCCGCCGCGCGGGCCTGCTGCAGCTCGGCCGCCAGCAGGTCCTGGCTCGCGGTGGCTTCCTTGAGGGCGAGCACGATCCGCTCATGGCGGTCGCGGCGCGTGGCCTGGCCCGCGGTCAGGTCGGCGCAGAGTGTCTGGACGGGTGCCTGGTCGCGCATGTGCACGATCACGCTGAACAGCTGGCCGTCCTGCGCCAGGTCCAGCTGGGCCTTCAGCGCGGGGGCGACCGTGCCGGCCACAGCCGGCGCACCGGCCGCCACGGCGGCCAGGATCAGGGTCACGACGAGAGCATGGCGCACGGGGGTCTCCTTCCGGAACAACGAGGGGGAGGGCATTCCAGGCCACGATTATACCACGAACGGCGGCCGAAAACGGCAGCACGATCTATGTTGGCCGCCATGAATCTCTCCTTCGACACGTTCCTCGGCGTCGCCCTGGGCATCGGCCTGGCCGCCGCCGCGGGTTTCCGCATCTTCGTGCCGCTGTTGATCGCGGGCCTCGTGGCCCGTTTCGGCGGCCTGCCGCTCGGCGACGGTTTCCAGTGGCTGGCGAGCACGCCGGCCCTGGTGACCTTCGGCACGGCCGTCGTGGTCGAGGCCCTCGCCTACCACATCCCCGGCCTCGACCACCTCCTGGACGCGCTGGCCCCACCGGCGACCGTCGCCGCGGGCGTGGTGCTGAGCGCGGCCGTGATGACCGACCTGCCGCCGGCCGTGCTCTGGCCCGTGGCCGTCATCGCCGGCGGTGGCGCCGCCGGCTTGACCAAGGGCGGGGCGACCGTGCTGCGCGCCCATTCCGGCGTGCTGACCGGCGGGCTCGCGAACCCGCTGGTGGCCGCGGCGGAAACGCTCGGGGCGACGGGGCTGGCGGTGCTGGCGATCGTGGTGCCGGTGGTGGGCCTGGTGCTGGTGGTCGTGTTCGTGGTGTGGGCGGTGCGGCGGGGCGGGAGGGTGTTGTTCGGGAGGCGGCGGGCGCGGGTGGGG
>CAZVWL010000168.1:0-6654 GCA_964630845.1 uncultured Fibrobacteraceae bacterium | reverse complement strand
GCAGTACGCGTGGCAGGTCTGGCCCTGGCTCGGGAAGAAGAGGACGGTCTCGCGGTACTTGTGCTGCATGCCGGACAACGGTTTGCCGTGCAGATGCGGCACGTTCAGTTCGCGTTGGCCGGCAGGATGAGGGTTGAGGCGTGCGCGAATGCGACCAACGGCGGCTTGCACCAGGGCGGGGTCGTGGTCGTGGCGGATCTCGGCGAGGTCGTCGGCGAATTCCGCGCCGGCCAGCATGCCGGGTTGCGGGAAGGTGAGCTGGAAGATGGGATCGTCCGGTACACGCTCCCAGTCGATGAGGTCCTCGACGACGTAGCTGTTGGTGCGGAAGGGCAGGACGGCGGACACGGCGAGCATGTCGCGGCGGAAATCCGCGTCGAGCGAGGCGAGTTGAGGCAGATCGGCCAGGTCGCGGCGCTGCAGCGAGCGGTAGCGGCGAGGGTCGAAGGGTGTGGCGCGAGTCATGAACATGCTCCCAGGATGTTGCACGCGGCACGAGGTCTCTGCGCGCAGTCAAGAAGGTATTCCTGGGAACATGGGGCCAATGCGCTGAAAGCGCTCGTTCAGGAAGGCGGCTTGAAAGTGGTGGAGGCGGGCCACGATTCGATCGGTTCGCCATCTGTCTATGCTGTTGCGATCACGGATGCTTGACTGCCTGAGGGGCAAAATAGTCTTCGTGGAACAACACAGATGGACGCACCGACCCGCACGCCCCCCTCGCAATCGTTCAGCGTGCCGGCGGCCTCCAGTTCTTGAGCGCGGACGTGGCCGTCGGCCTTTAGGCTTGTGCGGACGCCGAACAAAGTATACAATCGGGACATAGCCCCGCGTCGTTCCACCGCGCGCAGCCACCGCCCTGACCACGCTCCGAGGAGTCCAGCACCATGATCCGCACCGCTCTTCTGGCCATGACGATCCTCGGCGCCACCATGTCCCACGCCCAGGTAGGCAGCCTGATCTGGAGCGAAGACTTCGCCGACCTCGACGACTGGATCGTCCTGAGCGGCAACGGATCCTGGGGCTGGGGCAATGGCGAGCTGCAGTACTATGCACCGGGCAATGTCGACATCGCCGAGGTCCCCGGCGAGCCTGGCAACACCGCGCTGCGCATCACCGCGCGCGCGGAGTCCGGCCCGGGAATCGTCGACCAGTGGGGCAATCCGCTCCAGTTCACCTCCGGCCGCGTCATGTCGCGGTCGTTCGTCACCGTGCGTTACGGCATGGTCGAGGCGCGGGTCCGGGTTCCCGACCTCGATCTCGGCGGCTGGCCCGCGATCTGGATGCTGGGCAACGCCAACCATGCCTGGCCGCGCAGCGGTGAGATCGACCTGATGGAGATGGGGGCCAGGAAGGCCTTCCGCGACCTTCACGACGGGCATAACGGGGGCAATGGCCAGAACAACTCGACCGTCAACCAGTGCGTCGGCGCCAACGCGATCTTCTACGCCGACGCGGCCGTCTCGCCGCAGAACCCGTCTGGCGCGGCCAGCCTCTCCTGGGATCCCGACGACGTCTACTGCCGCCCGTACTACGAGTACTCGCGAGGGCTGACCGATCGTTTCCTGATCTACCGGCTCTACTGGGACCACGACAGCCTGCGCATGACGGTGGTCGACGACGGCGTCGAGCACGATCTCTTCGCCGAGCCGTTCGCCATCGACGAGGTCTCCGCCGAGTTCCGGCAGCCGTTCTACTTCCTGGTCAACCTCGCGATCGGCGGGGCATTCACCGACGCCTACAACCTCGGCGATCCGGGCAGCGGCCTGCCCGTGTCGATGCCGTTTCCGGCCGAGATGTACGTCGATTACATCCGGGTCCACGAATGGAACGGACAGGGCGAGGTGCACCTGGGGCCGCCCCTGGCGAAGGTCGGCACGTTCGGGTTGTACACCGACGAGACGCCGGTCAACGACGCGCTCGTCCCCGGGGTGACGAGCGAGATCTACGTCTGGGAGGGAACGCTCCACGCGGCTTCGATCCCACCCTACGAGGGCGCGAACGTGCTGTCCTGGCAGACGGCGGGCCTCGGCTGGTTCGGCGCCGGCATCATGGCCAACCAGCCGCTGAACCTCTTCGAATTCGGTGCCGGCACCCTCGAGTTCATGATCAAGATCCCGGCGAACGTCACCTTCAAGATCGGCGTCATCGATTCCTGGGGGAACCAGCACTACGTCCAGTTCCCCGCCCACCAGACCAGGTACGGGCTGGTGCGCGACGGCCAGTGGGGCCGGGCGTCGATCCCGGTCAGCGACCTGCGGGGTCTCTTGATCGACCTGCGGATGCTGAGCTACCCCTTCGTCATCCTCGAGGAACACGGCACGCCCTGCGCGTTCGCCCTCGACGACATCTACTGGGCCGGCGGCACCACGGTGGCTGTCGACGAAGGGCTACCGGCACCATCCTCGGGCCTGCGCTTGCTCGCCAACGCACCCAACCCGTTCAATGCCGCGACGGAGATCCGGTTCGAGATGCCTGACGCGGGGGCTTACACCGTCGTGATCCACGATCTGGGTGGCCGCCGGGTGCGCGCCTTCGCAGGCTCGGGGCAGGCGGGCCTGAACACCGTGCACTGGGATGGGCGTGACGCGCAGGGCGCGGTCGTCAGCTCGGGCGTCTACCACTACCGGGTGCAGACCGCTCAGGGCACGAGCGCGCGCTCGATGGTGCTTGTGAAGTGACGTCGGTCGTCGTCGAAGCCGGCCAGCACCACCACCCAGCCTCTCCGGTTGTCGCCGATCAACTCGCCGAGAGACTGCACGGAGCCGGTGTGGTAGAATCGATGCGGCCCAGCATCGAAGGAGTCGAGCCATGTTCCTTCGCCTGCAGCGCTCGCTCGTCCTGACCACCGTCGTCCTGTCCGTGACCGCCGCCAGCCCCCCCCTGGCCTTCGACTGGGAGCCCGTGGGCATGGACGGGGTGCAGACCACCTGCATCGAGGCCGACAACCGGCATGACCGCATCCTCGTGGGCACCCACGAGGGCTTCTGGATCCTGGACCTGACCACCGACCAGTGGACCGAGTTCGACGACGAGGGCTCCATCGGCCGCCAGGTGCATGCCATCCAGCCGGTCTGGCACGATTCGCACCGGCTGCTCACCGGCCGCGAGAACGCCTTCTTCAAGGGCTACCTGGAGCTCAGCCGCGACGGCGGCGCGAGCAGCGACGTGGTGCACATGTCTCAGGGCGGCGCCTTCCGCGACATCGAGCAGGTGCAGAGCTCCTTTTTCTCCTGCAACATCAGCGACATCAGTCCGGGCGAACTGCTGCGCTCCGTCGACGGGGGTGAGACCTGGGTGCCGGTCACCGGCCACGGCCACACGGCCATGACCGCGGTGGCGGGCGGCGAGTCCGGCGGCATCCACATCGGCGTGGCCGGCGACGACCAGGTCTGGTACAGCGACGATCTGGGCGCCACCTGGCAGCACGCCGGCGCCGGCCTAGGCACGGGCCTGGTGCACTGCCTGGTCGATTACAACGGCGCCGGCGACGTCGTCACCCTGCCCTTCCTTGCCGGCACCGACGCCGGCCTCTACCGCAAGGTGTTCCTATCGGCGCCGGTGGACTGGGAGCCCGTGCTCGCTGGCGAGGCCGTGCGTCGCGTGGCCGTGGCCTGGGGCCCGGCGCCCTGGCCGCTGGGCCGCGTCAACCGGTTCGCGGTGGTCACCATGGACGGCCGCGTGCTGATGGCCGACGGTGAGGGCGGCAACTGGCTTGACGAGACCGGCAACCTGCCCGCGCCCGCCGTGGACGTGGCCTTCTCCGAGGTGACGTTCGACCTCTACGTGGCCACCGCCGGCGGTGGCGTGCATCGCTTCCACCCCGTGGTCTCGACCGTGGACGACCTGCCCGCCACGGTTGGCGTGGCCATAGCCGCCGCGCCCAATCCCTTCAACCCGCGCACCACGCTGCGCCTGCAGGTGCCGCGCACCGGCCCCGCGCGGTTGACGGTCCACGACCTGGCCGGACGCCGGGTGGCCGTGCTGCACCAAGGGCCCCTGACCGCCGGCGCCCACGCCGTGGACTGGGATGCCGGCGGGCAGGCCAGCGGCATCTATCTGGCGCGCCTGACGACCAGCGCCGGAACCGCCACCGTGCGGCTGGTCCTGGTGAGGTGAGTGCCCAGCCAAGGGCACGACCGTCTAGCCGGCTGCAATGTGCCGGCCGGGGTAACTGTCGGTCAGCCCCGTAGGATGGGGCCGGGTCGTATGGGGGTAACTCTGCTGCCTAAGCGGCACGGCAACGTCTCGTAAGGAGGCGATGCGAACCGGAAGGTCGCAACGCGAGTGAACCTGCAAGCAGCCTCGTGAAGGCGAAGCTGAGGCTGGCGACGCGCTATTTCACCGGGGAAGCCGGCATTCCGGGGTGTAGGACCGACGTGCCGCCCGGGACACCTCCGGGGTATTCTGGGCGACATGCTGGGACGGGAGGCGTGTCAACTCCTTTCGAGTCGGGAGTTCGTCGCGAGTATTCCATGACATCCGGTACTTCGTGGAGGTGCGTGTCCGTCGCGTGATACTGCGCGATGCATGTCGCTACGGCCGTGGTTGGAAGCGCTACGACTACGAGCTTATTCGCCACCGTCTCGGCTTGTATGGCGACTATCGGATACGACGGTCCTCTGGGGCGCCCTGAACTCTCACAGGAGAGCCGTGTGAGGGATCGCCTCACGCACAGTTTCTTGATGAGGGGGTGCGGGAGACGGGGCAAAGGTCGCCTCTAGAGGGTCGCGAAGCTGGAAATGGCGGATACAGCCAGCGGGAGAACCTACGAGCCACCGCGCCTGCACCCTACTCTACGACGCCGAGCGTCGGCCCCGCAGACGTGGCCACGACCGGGCTATCGGCGTTGGTCTGCGGCGTGGGCTGTGGTATCGTGAACTGAGGTAGGCTGCTCGTGGGCAGGAACGATGCGGATGAAGGTTCTATCCGAGTTGGTGTGGTTCTGGATCGTACCCCAGACCTTCGCGTCGCCGAACGGGTTGGCCGTCCACGAGAACGATCATGGCCTGTTCAACTGCTCATGGATCGTCACCACCGAGAACCATTCCTGGATCGGTGTGAAGGCGCACTTCGACTGACCAGGAGGTCGCCATGCGGCTCTGCATCCTGCTCCTTTCGCTGCTGGCGGCGACAGCTCAGGCCGTCGCCGTCGACCTGGGCGCCATGGCGCCCGGAAAACCCGTCACCCAGACCCTGCCTCCGCCGCCGGATCCCGACGTGCTGCGACAGGGCGGCGACACCTTCGCCACCGCGGTGGAAATCCACCTGCCCTACAGCGGTCTCGGCACCACCGCCGGCCACAACGACGACTACGACGAGGTCTGTCCGTATGGCGGCTCGACCTCGCCGGACGTGGTCTACACGTTCCAAGCTACGGCGACGACCAGCACGACCATCGACCTGCAGGGCTCGAGCTACGACACCAAGGTCTACGTCTACGACGCCGACCTGAACCTGATCGGCTGCAACGACGACTACTACGCGGATAACACGTCGTTGCTGGCGATCGACGTCCAGGTCGGTGTCGTCTACTACGTCATCATCGACGGTTACGGCGGCGACTTCGGCGAGTACCGGCTCAACATCCCTTCGGTACCGCCTACCTTCCTGGAGTGTCCGGCGGGTGCGCAGGTGGAGGGCGAGCCGCCGCTGGTGGACGACTACGTGGACGTGTTCAACAGCGGCTGCCAGTCCGGAGTCGACGGGCCGTTCCAGCGCATCGACGCGCCCGTCTTCTGCGGGGTGAACGGCTGGTATACCGTCAACGGCTCCTGGTACCGCGACGACGACTACTACGACGTCATCATGCCGGCCGCGGGCGTCCTGGAGATCATCGCCGACGCGGAAATCGCGACCTACTTGGTCCAGTGGTCGCCGCCGGACTGCATCACCGGCTTCATGGTCCAGGTGGTCCAGTTCGGCGGCCTGGCGCCGGCCAGCATGGTCATCACCGGCCAGCCAGGCGAGGTGATCTGGCTCTACGTGGGCGCGACGGTCTTCACGCCGCCGCCCGGGTACGACCAGAACGAGTACGACTTCGTACTCCGGCTGAATCTAGAACCCGTCGCGCTGCGAGACCACAGCTGGTCCGAGGTCAAGTCGCTGTTCCGCTGACACGGCGGCGACGTCACGAGGAGGCTAACATGTCTCGCATGCTCCGCTTGTTCGCCCTGCTGCTGCTGATCTCCGCGTCGTCAGGCATCGCGTATGCGACCGCCAAACCCGAGGTGGGCGTCACCCCGCCGCCGCCGGATCCGGCGCTCCTGCGCCAAGGCGGTGACACCTTCGCCGACGCCCTGCTCATCCCGGCCGAACCCTTCACCACCACCGGTACCACGACCGGCTATGCCCACGATTACGACGAGGCCTGCCCCTACACTGGCAGCACGTCGCCCGACGTTGTCTATCGCTACACGCCGCCGCACTGGACCGTGGTGTGCGTCGACCTGCAGGGTTCGAGCTACGACACCAAGGTCTACGTCTACGGGGCGGGTATGGAACTGATCGCCTGCAACGACGACTACTACGCCGACTACACCTCGCGCATCGACGACCTCGAGCTTTGGCCAGGCGTGAAGTACTACATCGTGATCGACGGTTACAGCGGCGATCACGGCGAGTACTCCCTCTCGCTGACCACCATCCCCCCCGGCC
>CAZVWL010000167.1:0-6661 GCA_964630845.1 uncultured Fibrobacteraceae bacterium | reverse complement strand
GAGGCGGACGACTTCGCCGCCTTGACCCGCCGCTACCCGAACCTGCTGATCCTGCGCACGTTCTCCAAGCTCTTCGCGCTGGCCGGCGTGCGCGTGGGCTATGGCATCCTCGGCGACGGCCTGCCCGGCTTCCGCCGCTTCTGCGCGCGCAACCTGGGCTACAACCGCCTCAGCGAGCAGCTGGCGCTGGCCGCCCTGGACAGCCCCGCCTACTACGCCGACCTCGCCGAGCGCATGGCCGCCGACCGCCGCCGCTTCTACCGCCTGTTCCGGGCGTTGCCCGGCTGCGAGGTCTACGAATCGGAGGCCAACTTCCTGCTGGTCAAGCTGCCGGAAGCCATCATCCCCGGCCTGAAGGCCGACCTCGTGGGCCAAGGCCTGGTGATCAAGTTCTTCAAGGAGCCGGCGTTCATCAACCACGCGCGCATCAGCCTCGGCACCGAGGCCGAGAACGCCCGGCTCGTCGCGGCCATCCAGCGACATTTCGACGCCCATGGCACGCTGGCCGAAGCGGCCGCGGCGGGTGACCGGCCGTGACCAGCGTCCGGCAACGCTGGTGGCGTGAATACCGGGGCATGCTGAAGGCCCTCGAGCTCGAGGAGACCCTCGACGTCGTGGTCTATCGACCGCTCGCCTTCGTGCTGGTCAAGGCTCTGGCCCTCGGACGGGTGACGCCCAATCAAGTGACGCTCGCCGCGCTCGTGCCCGGCCTGGCGTCGGCCTGGTGCTTCTGGCAAGGCACGCCGGCCGGGTTCCTGGCGGGCGCCATCCTGCTCTTCGTGACCAACGTGCTCGACTGCGCCGACGGCATGCTCGCCCGCGTGCGCGGCTCCAGCTCGATGACCGGCTACATCCTCGACGGCCTGGTGGACTACATCATCCAGGTGACGCTGTTCATCAGCCTGCTGCACGGCGTCGCGGTGTACCTCGGCGACCCGTTGCTGAGCTGGCTGGTGGGCGTGCCGGCCGGCCTCAGCTTCGCCTGGTGGAGCGCGATGGTCGACCGCATCCGCAACGAATGGCTCGAACGCGTCTACGGACGCCGCCGCGACCCCCACGCCGAGCTCGAGGAACTGCAGGCCAAGGCCGTGATCTGGCGCCGCGACGGCACCAACCGCGCCGACCGGCTGCTCGTCTGGTTCTTCACGCTCTACGTGCGCCTCTGGTACACGGCCCCGCGCCGGCTGCAGCTCTTCGAGAGCGACGAGCCGCCCGTGCTCTGGCGCCAGCGTCGCCTGCCGCTGTTGCGCATGACCGTGCTGATGGGCCCCACGATGCACCTGTCGCTGATCATGGCGGCCGGCGTCCTCGGGCACCCGGAATGGTATCTGTGGACCGCCCTGGTCTTCGGCACCACTTGGGGCCTGACGGTCCTCGTGCTGCGGGCGATCGTCGACCGCTCGCCGCTTTTCCTAGCGCCCCGGGAGTTCCGCAGTGCAAGCAGTCCTGCTGGCGGCCGGCCAGGCGACCCGCCTCCGCCCGCTGACTGACGACCGGCCCAAGTGCCTGCTCGAGGTCGGCGGCGAGACGATCCTGACCCGCGCCGTCCGCATCCTGGCCGAACGCGGCCTGGAGCGCCTCGTGCTGGTCGACGGCTACCGCGGCGACATGATCCGCGCGGCGCTGGCCGCGCGCTTCCCCGACCTCTCGGTCCGCTACGTCCGCAACCATGATTACGCGACCACCAACAACGCCTGGTCGCTCCTGCTCGCCGAACCCGACCCCTCGGCCGGCATGCTCCTTCTGGACAGCGACATCGTGTTCGACCCCGCCGTGATCGACCGCGTGCTCGCCCATCCCGCGCCCAACCGCCTCGGCCTGCGCACCCGCGGCGAGGTCGGCCACGAGGAGATGAAGGTGCGCCTCGATGCCGCCGGCCACGTGGCCGACCTGAGCAAGGAGATCCCGCCGCATCTGGCCGCCGGCGAATCGGTCGGCATCGAGATCTTCTCGCCCGCGTTCGTCGCCGACCTCGTCGCGATCCTCCGCCGGCGCCGCGAGGCCGGCCTGCTGCAGAACGAGTACTACGAGGCCTCGTTCGTGGTCGCGATCGAGGCCGGCCACCAGGTCGCCACCGTGGACCTCGGCGACCTCGCCTGCCGCGAGATCGACACCGTCGAGGATCTCGAGGCCGCGCGCCGGGAGTTCGCCGCGCCATGACCGCGTCCCTCGCGCTCGGCTTCGCGCTCGGCTGGGTGGGCTCGATGCCCATCGCCGGCGCCATCTCGTTCTTCGTGTGCCACCGCGGGTTCGCCGGACGCTCGGGCCACGGCCTGGCGCTGGCGGCCGGGGCCGCCGTGGCCGAAGCCGGCTGGTGCCTGGCGATCCTGCTGGGCGCTGACGAGCTGATGGACCGTTGGCCCGCTGTCGGCGGCGTCGCGCGCTCGATCGGCGGGTTGTTCTTGGTCGTGCTGGGCATCGTGGTATTCCTGCGCCGCCGCGGCTCGGCCCGCCGGGCCCTCGGCAAGCAGGCTGGGACCGATGCCGCGCGCCCCTTGCCGCGCCTGCGCGACGAGACGCACCTCGGGGCCACGCTCGTGATCGCCAACCCTGCGATTCCCTTCAACTGGCTGGCCTTGATCACGATCGCCATCTCGCTGGGCCTGGATCCGGGCCGGGCGCCCGTCGCCTTCGCGCTCGGCGTGAGCCTGGGCATCATGGGGTGGTTCTCGGTGCTGCTGCGCATCATCACGGCGTGGCGCGAGCGCATGAACGAGGTCGTGCTCGCCAGGGTCCAGGGCGGGTTCGCCATGCTCCTGATCGTGGTCGGATTATATGCGCTGAGCCGGGCCTGGGGATAGCCGCGTCACCCCACGAGCGCCATCCCGCACACCAGCCCGATCTGCGCCGCGAGGCCGCCGAGTTCGCTGGCCTGCTCGGCGCCGACGTCGGGCCCTTCGGCGCCGATGTCGGCATACAGCACGCCGACCACGCCGTTGGGCGTGCGGACCGGCGCCGCCACGAAGCCGGTGCAACGGGCCGCCGCGAGCAAGGCATCGCCCACCAGCCCGCCGTATGCGGCATTACGCGCGTTCGGTGCGTGGATCAGCCGCTTCTCGATGATCGCCAGAGCCAGGGCGCCGGTCTGACGCGCCAGCGGCAGCGCGAGCTGCGGCGCCAGTTCGTGGGCGCCGGGTCCGGACGCCTGCCAGGGCACGAGCTGCCGCGGCAGGCGGTCCGCGCGCAGCAGCACCACCCGCTCGAACCCGAGGATCTCGACCGCGCCGTCGAGGATCGTGGCCACCAACCCGGCGGTCTCGCGTCCCTCGGCAAGACCGCGGCCGACCTCCTGATACAACCCCAGCAAGGCCGCCGTCCGGCTGGCGATCTCGGCCGGCGAGAGGTTCTTCGGGGCCACCGACGCGCTGCCGTCCACGTTGATCACCTTGCGGTAGTCGGCGAGGTCGCCCGCCTCGAAGCCGATGCGTTCGGCGAGGTCGACCACTTCGCGCTCCATCGCCACCAGCAACGCCTCCTGCCGCGCCGACGGGATGCCCAGGCGGCGCATGGCCTGGTGCACGACGTGGGCGTGGCGGTCGCGGTGCGCGGCGCTGTTCGGATGGTCGCCGCAGCGCGCGATCGCGTTAGCGAAGACGAGCACCGCCAGCGACGGTTCGAGGCGGCGCGGAGGGGCGAGCGGGTCCACGTCGTGGTGGTCGCCGATCAGGTTCTGCAGGTCGTCCGGCAGCTGCCAGCGGCCGGCGAGGCGGCGGCCGGCGCGGTCGTGCGTGATGCCGAAGTGGCGACGCTCGGCCGTCAGAGGGGGCAGGCCGGCCCGCACGTCGTGCTCCACGAGGTCCATCGCGCGCGGCGAGCACTCGATCAGCACGATCTTGCCGATGTCGTGCACGAGGCCGGCGACGAACGCCTCCTCGGGCGAGACCCGGCCCGACGCCTCGGCCAGCACCTGGGCCAGGCCGGCGGTGATCAGCGAGTGGCGGGCGATGTCCGCCAGCAGGGGCGAGCGCGACAGCTTGCTCATCATGTCGAAGACCGAGAGGCCGAGCGCCAGCTTGCGCACCGTCTCGAAGCCCATGACGATCACCGCGCGGTGCACGGTGCGCACCCGCTCGGCCTCGCGGCGCTGGTAGAGGGCGCTGTTGACGACCTTCAGCACGCGCATGGTCAGCGCCTGGTCCTCGAGGATGACGCGGGCGAGGTCCTCGGCGTTGGCGCGGTCGTCGGTCGCCACCCGCTGGATGGTCAGCAGGGTGCGTGGCAAGCTGGGCAGCTCGCCCATGGTCTCGATCTGGGCGAAGACGTCGGCGGATGGCACGGTCGCGCTCCGGGGTCGGTCGCATCGCTGCGACGGTACGCCACTCAGATCGGCAGGTGGCAATGGGTGGTTTAGGAGGCAGTTCACGATCGGTGCCATCGGCGGCCGAACCGGGCAGATCGGCGCCGTGGCCATCATCGAATCGCCGATAGACGTGGCGAAGAGCCGGCGCGGCGACGAAATTGTCGGCTGCCGTCGATGGTCGGCGGCAACGGGTCGAAACCGGCCGAGCGTCGGACCGACCCGACACTCGAGCCCCGCGCTCGACCTCCTGAACTCTCTTCGTCCGCGATCGCGTTTGTCGATCCCTGAGGTGTGCTCGATGCCTGGCGAATCATCCTGCGGCGATGGTGACGACCCACGTCAGCGCGTCGTCGCTTCAGGCAGGATTCGAGCGGTGCCGACCTACGCAACGGCAGGGTTGGTCTGCGTTCTGCTGTTGCCTGCAGTGGCCGCGGCGGCCGGCCTGCCGCCCGCGGAGCGGTCGGAAGCGAACGCCGACCGCGCCGATGTCCTGGCGCTGATTGCGTTCGTTAGCCTCTCGCTTCTGCTGTCGTTCCTGTGCTCGATCTCCGAGGCCGTGCTCCTGAGCCTGACGCCGTCCTACATCGAGAACTTGAAGCGGACCCGGCCCGGGATGGCGCGGCGTCTGGCTCGGCTGAAGATCGACAACATCGACCGCTCCCTCGCCGCCATCCTGACGCTCAACACGGCCGCCCATACGGTCGGCGCCATCGGCGCTGGTGCGAAGGCGGCGATCGTGTTCGGCAACGCCTTCTTCGGAGTCTTCTCCGCGGCGATGACCCTGCTGATCCTGGTCCTGTCCGAGATCGTGCCCAAGACCATCGGGGCGGTCTACTGGCGCCGGCTCGCCATCGCTTCGGCCTGGTTCGTGCAGGGGCTGATCTGGTCGTTGTATCCCCTGATCCTGGTCATGGAGCAGCTGACCCGCTGGATCTCTCGCGGCCAGACGGCGCACGTCTTTCACCGCGACGACCTCGCGGCCATGGCGAACCTCGGCGAGCGCTCCGGCTCGCTCGGCGCGGACGAGTCCCGGATCATCCGCAACCTGCTCATGCTCGAGAACCTGACGGCCGGCGACGTCATGACGCCGCGGCCGGTCGTCATGGCTCTGCCCGAGACCACCACGGTCGCCGCCGCGCTGGGACACGAGGGCGTGCAACAGTTCTCGCGCATGCCGATCTACCGGGACAACATCGACCAGGTCACCGGCTTCGTGCTCAAGGACGAGATCATGCTCGAACAAGCGCGCGGCGGGAGCGAAAGGCGCCTCGTCGATCTCAAGCGCGAGATCCCCACGGTCCATCGCAACCTGAAGCTCCGGCGCCTGCTGACCTTTCTGCTCGAGCGGCGTCAGGCGCACATCGCGCTGGTGATCGACGAGTATGGCGGGACAGACGGGCTCGTGACGATGGAAGATGTGGTGGAGACCCTACTGGGGCTGGAGATCGTCGACGAGATGGACCGGAACGTCGACATGCAGGCGCTGGCGCGACGCCGCTGGGCCGAGCGGGCGCGGTCCATGGGATTGCATGTGGACGAGGACCTGGTCCCGGACACGCGACACCCCGGCGGCACGATCTAGAGGCTCTGCCGGGAGGGTACCAGCACGTTGGCCAGCAGCAACCCCGTCACGATCGCCGTGGCGATGATCGCAACGGTGAAGGCGGTCTGCACGCCCGCCAACGCGTCCTGCGCCAGGAACGACGAGATGCTCCGGAATCCCACCGCGCCGGGCACCAGCAGCATGATGCCCGGCACCAGGGTGATCGCCGTGGGCCGGTGGCTGAAGCGCGCGTACCCGTTGCCGAAGACGCCGACCGCCAGCGCGCCCAGCCAGGCGCCCAGCTCCGGGCCCATGAGCGCAGCCCCGGTGCGGCTGCCGTAGTAGCCGATCACGGCGGCGGGCACGATCACCAGCACGTCGCGCGGGCGGGCGCGGAACAGCACGGCCAGGGCGCAGGGCACCAGGAGGATGGCCACGATCTCCGTCCAGCCGGGCATCGGCGCCGCCGAGACCGCGACCCCCAGACCGCCGGCGGCCTCGCGCCCGCCGGCGACCAGGGACAGGCGGTGCGCGAGCGCCTGCCCGATGCCCACGCCGAAGCCGATGGAGAACAGGCTCATCAGCGCGCCCATCAAGCGGGCGGTGCCCGACACGAGGTTGCGCGTCGCCAGCTCGTTGATCGAGACCGTGAGCGTCAGGCCCGGGATCAGCACGATGAGGCTGGCGATGGTCACCACGCCGGGCGTCGTGCCTGGCCACGAGGCAGCCAGCAGGTTGGCCAGCAGGGCGGCGGCGAGCCCCGTCATCTTCAGTTACATAGAGTGCATTTGGTAAACTCTCTGGAGGTTCAGATAACA
>CAZVWL010000166.1:0-6661 GCA_964630845.1 uncultured Fibrobacteraceae bacterium | reverse complement strand
GCCGTCCTGGCGGAGGCGGTCGAGCTCGGATCCATCGAAGCGCACGGAGCGCTCCAACCAGCGCGACGTCTCGAAGTGCTCGAGGCTGTGCGGCAGCGAGACCACGGCGATCACCACGTCGGCGCCCGCCGGCGGCAGGGTGATCGCGGCGGTCAACCCGGCGTGGTCGTATCGGAAGCGCACCAGGCCGGGGTCGTGGTCGGGCGATGACAGGGGCGTCGGCTCGCTCCAGACCCCTTCCTCGAGGTCGAAGGCGGCGGCGTGCATACGCTCGAGGCGCTCGGCCGATGCGGCGGCGAGCAGCGCGTGCAGGCGGGGATCGTCGGCGAGCGCGGCGAGGTCGGGCGTGGTGCGGATGCGGTGGTGGTCGCGGTAGCCGCCGTCCAGGGCGGCCTGCAGGAAGGCGAGCGCGTCGTCCAGGTCGCCGGCGCGCGCGGCCAGGCAGGCCAGGTTGTACACCATCAGGGCGTCGCCGGGATGGCGCGCGACGTGGTCGGCGAGGTCGCGGCGCGCGTCTGCGAGGCGGCCGGCCTGCAGGTGGGCGCCGAGCCGGTTCATGGCCGGCTCGCGGATCGATTCGTACTCGGCTTGCCCGGCCGCCGTGGTCGCGCACGCGGCCAGCGCGATGCCCAGCAGCCACGAACAACGATCACGTCTTGGCATCTGATCGATCCCCGGTTCGGGTGGCGTGACGGCGCTGAGCTTATCATCCCGCGCGCCGCGGTCAACGGCCGGTCAAGGGCCGATCACGCGGGTTTCCACCGCCGGTGCACCCAGGTCCACTGCTCCGGGTGTTCGCGCACGAACGCCTCGACCATCGCGTTGTACCGTTGCGTGGTTTGCGCGACCATCGATGCGAGGTCGCCCGTCTCGGCCAGCGGGATCTCCTCGCTGAAGGACGCGTGGTGACGGCCATCGCGGTCGCGCCAGGACAGCAAGAGGATGACCGGCGCCCCGGTGCGCGCGGCGAGCATGGCCGGCGCCTTCACGGTGCCGGCCTCCTCGCCGAAGAACGGCACGCGCACGCCGGTGGTCCCGCCCTCGTGCTGGTCGATCGACATGCCCACCGTGCCGCCGCCGCGCAGATGCCGCATCACGGCGCCAAGGCTGCGGTAGGCGTCCACGAACCGGGTCCCGCGCGCACGGCGGATCCGCTGCCAGAAACGGTCCACGCCCGGCTGGTGCGCCCGCCGCGTGATCACGAGCATGTCCAGCCCCCAGGCCCCCTGGGCGGCGGCCAGGTACTCCCAGTTGCCGACGTGCGCGGTCAGGATGATCAGCCCGCGGCCACGGGCCAGGGCGGCGCGGGCGCGGTCGAGGCCCGAGATGGTGAACCGGGCCTGCAGGGCCTCGTCGCTCAGCAACGGCAAGCGCAGGAATTCGGCGAGCACGGTGCCGTAGTGGGCGAAGTTCGCGCGGGCGAGGGCGGTCAGCGCCGGCCCGGAGAGCGAGGTGCCGAATGCTCGCCGCAAGCCCGCCAGCGCCACGCGCCGGCGGCGGCGGGCCAGCACGAAGGCCGCGCGGCCCAGTCCGCGGCCGATCGCGAGGGCCGCCGGTTCAGGCAGCGTCCGGAAGACGGCGGCCGCGGCCTGCAGCGCAGTGGTGATGATGGTCACGGGTCGCCGGTTCAATGCCGCGCCGCGATCGCCTCGATTCCCACCAGCGCCCCCGCGGGCAAGCCCCGGACCTCGATGACCGACCGCGCCGGTGCATCCACCGGGAAGAAATCCGCGTAGATATGGTCGATGGCGGCGAGGTCGGCCAGGTCGGTCAGGAAGACCGTGACGCGCAAGGCGCCGGCCAGGCTGCTGCCGGCCGCCTCGAGGATCGCCTGCAGGTTGCAGAGGCTGCGATGGGCCTGGGTGGCGGCGTCGCGGCCCACGAGCACCCCGGTGACAGGGTCGCCGGCGGTCTGCAGCGACGTGAACACCAGGCCGCCGCTGCGGATGGCCTGGTTGCCGGGCCCAGGGGCCGGTGGTGCCTGGTCGGTGCGGATGATGTCGAAGCTCATGATGCCGGCATTATATCGTAACCGGCCGTGCCGGTCAAAGGCGAGACACTGGCCGAGAGCGGTTCCTGATTCGTACCTTGTAGTCGGCTGCCGGGCCGTCACGCCCCTCCGGACCCGCGGCCGCAGGAGATGACCATGCGCATCACAGCGGTCCTGATCTCGTTGCTGCTCCTGTCGGCGTGCGGCGGCGACGATCCCACCGAGCCCGACGATCCCGACTTCGGCGAGCGCTCCGTCGTACAGGTCGTCGAGGCGGCCGGTGGGTTCCCGTCCGTCATCCCCGACTCGACCGCGTTCGCCACGGCGCGTTTCGATTCGACCGACAACCTCGCGTGCACGAGTTACGCGGGGTCGCAGCGCATCGCGGTCAGCAGCCTGACGATCCCGGCGGCCAACCCCGCCGTGCACCACGCGGGGGCCGTCCTGCGCTACGGTTCGCTCGCGTCCCTGGTGCCGCTACCGGTCACGGCCGACCGCGCCGGGGGCGCGCTCGTCATCACCCTGGGCGCCGGTCTGGAGGCGACCGGCACGGTGGCGACGATGGACGCTGGCGCGGTCGATGCCTGGCGGCGCGACCGGCTGGCCGAGTTCGGCTGGGTGGAGTCGGGAGAGTGGATGCTCTCGGTGATGACGGTCCATTCGAGCGAGCACGTGGCGCTGGCCGCGGGTCTGCCCTACGCGGCGATGCCGGCCGCCGACCGCGCGCAGCTGGCCCTGCGCGACTTGACCTCCGGCCGCGCGCTGGTGCGGTTGCAACGCAACCATCACCGCCTCAGCGCGCCTTATCCCGGCTCGGCGCGCCTGGCCTTCCTGCCCGAGGTGCGCGGCCGCGACATCGCCGACCAGATGGGCCCCGGCAACCCGCCGGTCTGGATCGATGCCGTCGACCATGGCGAGCTGGTGCTCGTGCTCGTGGAGGCCGCCGCGTCGCCGGCCGAGGTCGCGGCGGCCGCCCGCCGCACGTTCCATGCCGCGGCGCACGCGGTGGCTCCCCAGGACGGTCCGCTGCTGTCCGACCTGCCCGACCTCGGCGTGCGCGCCGTGGCCGTCGGCGGCGACGCCGTGGCGATCGCCGAGGCGGCCCTGGCGGGCCTGACGCCGCTGACCACCGCCCTGCAAGCAAACCCCGCCGCACCCGCCGACCTGCCCCCGATCAGCGCCCGGTTCGTGGCCCTGCGCAACGGCGCGGGCGGCGCGCTGGCCGTCACGGCCAGCTACGAGTTCGACCTCTGCGAGGTCTACCTGCCGAACTTCGCCCAGGTGCTCTTCTCGTTCCGCGCGGAGGACGCCCAGACGGTGCGCCTGGCCGGCGACCTGAACAGCAACGGCGAGGGCACCTTCCGCTACGAGGGCGCCTCCGAGATGTACATGCTCGAACACGTCGTCGAGCTGCCGGACCTCGTCGGGCGAGGCGGCGTGGCCATGCCGGACGGCCGCCTGCCCATCCTGCACCGCAATCTGCTCGGCGGTCGCCCCGCCTTCGAGGTCTACGAGCTGCCCATGCCCGTGGGCATGCTGCACAGCCGCCTGCGCTTCGATGGCGGCGAGTTGATCGGTCGCGACTACACGCTCTTCATGGTGGTCGGCTTCCCGGCGTTCGTCCGGCTGACGATCGTCTCCTCGAGCGGCACGGTGCAGGTGCGCCAGCGCAACAACCTGAATTATTTCCTGCATGGAGACGGCGTCACGCCACGCAGCAACCTGCTCGTCGGCTGGTCCGACGAGGACGAGATGGTCTTCACCCACACCGGCGGCGGCAACGGCCTGACCTGGCCGCGCGAGGCGGATTGGTACTGGCAGGTCTACGCCTTCCGCTTCGGCGCCCAGGCGGGCATGACCGCCTTCCGCAACGACGAGATCCTGGCCCAGGGGCCGGCCGCCAACAGCCTGCACTCCTTCGCCGGCGCCACGCTGGCGCCGCGCTGGCTGGGGCAGGACGGTTTCGCCGTGTCGTCGGCGCTTTTTGCCGAGGTCGTCGCGTATGCGACGGCCGGCAGCGACGAGGCGGTTTTCTCGGAAATCGCCCGGCTGCGGGCGCGCTACGGAATTTGATTTCTCGGGGCGTAGTTTTTGCTTTGCCTCCGTCACCGGCGGAGGCTAGGATCCCCGCCGTGGTCTGTCACCAAGGAACCGGACTCAAGCCAGGAGGACATTGCTCATGTTCAAGCGGATGCTCGCGCTCGCTCTGATGCTCGTGGTCGTCGCCTCGGCCGCCACCGCGCTCGACTTCGACCAGAAGCAGTTCTACGGCCAGGGCGTGCTCGCGCTGCCGATCGGCGACTGGAGCGACTTCGCCAACCTCGGCATCGGCGCCGGCGTCGGCATGCTGGTGCCCCATTCGCCCGAGATGGCGTTCCGTGGGGAGATCTCCTACATCCACTTCATGACGGAAGACGTCGAGGGCGGGGACTACAGCTTCAGTATGATCCCGGTCAACGTGCTGCTGCAGTACAACCTGGAGTCGATGTACCTGCTGGGCGGTCTGGGGCTGACGTTCGCCAAGGCCGAGGTCGAGGTCGAGTCGGACTTCGGCGACTTCTCCAGCTCGAGCACCGATTCCGAGCTCGGCCTCGTGCTGGGCGCCGGCTTCGAGCTGAGCCCGAGCATGGTGCTCGAGGGTCGCTTCAACATTGTGAGCGACGCGAACTACCTCAGCGCCAACGTCGGCTTCCGCTTCTAGTCGTCGTACGGTAGGTGATGGGGCGCCCCAGGTTGGGGGCGCCCCGTTTTATGTCCACGGTTCAGGCGTGCAGCGCCCGCCCGTCCACCGCCAGCGCCGCTTCCTTGACCGTCTCGCTCAAGGTGGGGTGGGCGTGGCAGACGCGGGCGAGGTCCTCGCTGCTGGCGCCGAAGGCCATCGCGGTCACGGCCTCGGCGATCAGGTCGCCCGCGCGCGGCCCGATCATGTGCACGCCCAGGATGCGGTCCGTCTGTTCGTGCGCGAGGATCTTGATGCGCCCGTCGATGCGCTCGATCGCGCGGGCGCGGCTGTTGGCGCGGAAGAAGAAGACGCCCTTGCGAAAAGGCGTGCCGTCTTCCTTGAGCTGCTCCTCGGTGCGGCCCACGCCGGCGATCTCCGGGTCGGTGTAGCAGACGCCGGGGATGGTGTCGTGGTCCACGTGTCCCCAGCCGGTGGCCAGGTGTTCGACGCAGGCCACGCCCTCTTCCTCGGCCTTGTGCGCGAGCATGGGTCCGGCGATCACGTCGCCGATCGCAAACACGCCCTCGGCCCGGGTGGCGAAATGGGCGTCGACCGGGATGCGGCCGCGCGCGTCCAGCTCGATGCCCACGGTCTCGAGCCCTAGCCCCTCGGTGAACGGCTTGCGCCCGACGGCGACCAGCACGCGGTCGCCGTGCAACGGCTCGCGGCCCTCGATCTCGACCACGCCGCCACCATCCTCGCGCCGCGCGCCGGTGACCTTGGCCTTCAGCACGAACTGCAGACCCTGCCGCTTGAACAGCTTGAGCGCCTCGCGGGCGATCTCGCCGTCGGTGCCGGGCAGGATGCGGTCGAGGTACTCGACCACGGTGACCTCGGCGCCCAGACGTCGCCACACCGAACCCAGCTCGAGGCCGATGTAGCCGGCGCCGATCACGATCAGGTGGCGCGGCACCGCGTCGTAGGAGAGGGCCGCCGTGGAATCGCCGACCACCTCGCCGTCCATCTCGACGCCGGGCAACGAGGCCGGCGCGCTGCCGGTGGCGATCAGCACGCGGCGCGCGCGCACCTCGCCGGCGTCCTTGCCCTCGACGATCACCTTGCCGGGGCCGTCGAGGCGGCCGTGGCCCTCGTAGCGCTTGATCTTGTTCTTCTTGAACAGGCCGGCGATGCCGTCGGTGAGGTCGGCCACGATGCGGTCCTTGCGGCCGAGCATGGCGGCGAGGTCGAGCCGCACGTTGTCGGCCTGGATCCCCTGGATCGCGAGGTCGCCCGCATGCAGCTCGTGGAACTTCTCGCTGCTTTCCAGCAGGGCCTTGCTCGGGATGCAGCCGACGCGCAGGCAGGTGCCGCCGAGGCGCGGCTCGCGCTCGACGCAGGCCACGTCCATCCCGAGCTGCGCGGCGCGGATCGCCGCCACGTAGCCGCCGGGTCCGGCCCCGATCACCACGAGGTCGTGCATGTCAGACCTCCAGGAGCATGCGCTCGGGCGACTCGATGCAGTCCTTGATGTGGCGCAGGAAGGTGACGCCTTCCCGGCCGTCGATCAGGCGATGGTCGTAGGTCAACGCGACGTACATCATCGGCCGCACGACGATCTGCCCGTCGCGCACCACCGGACGGTCCTGGATCGCGTGCAGGCCCAGCACGCCGCTCTGCGGCGGGTTGACGATCGGCGTCGAGAGCAGCGAACCGTACACGCCGCCGTTGCTGATCGTGAAGGTGCCGCCCTCCAGCTCGCTGAGGTCGAGCTTCTTGGCCTGGGCGCGCGCGGCGAGGTCGGCGATGCGCTGTTCGACCTCGCCGAAGGTCAGCGACTCGGCGTTGCGCAGCACCGGCACCACCAGGCCCTTGCCGCTGCCGATGGCGATGCCCACGTCCACGTAGTCGCGTTCGACGATGTCCTGGCCGCGGATCTCGTTGTTGAGCTGCGGCACGAGGCGGATGGCCTCGACGACGGCCCGGGTGAAGAAGCTCATGAAGCCCAGCTT
>CAZVWL010000165.1:0-6668 GCA_964630845.1 uncultured Fibrobacteraceae bacterium | reverse complement strand
GGGACGACCCCGCCGCCTGGCGCCTCGTCTGCGAGGAACTGGTGCACACCTGGCGAGACGAACCGGCGGTGGGCTGGGCGGCGCTCGTGGCGCGCAATGGCCTGGCCGCCGGCCTGGCCGCCGACGATCCGGCGTCGCCGTCGGCCGTGCTCTGGTCCGCGGCCAAGGATTCGCCGTGCTGGTGCGACCTCGAGGTCGCCCCGTCCTTCTGGTCGGCCCTCGACGCGGCGGCGGCGTCGGTTCTGGTCGGCGAACAGGAGGGCACGTCGCCCCTGCAGAGCCCGGTGCCCGGCGCCGCGCCGCGGGGGCTGGCCGGCGGCTGGCTTGCGGGCGGCGTCGCCGGTCCGCGCGGGGCTTCCCTCGCCATCGTGCTGGGCCTGCAGGACCGTACCAGGGCCGAGACGCTCGGGGACGATCTGCGCGGTCTCGGCGCGATGATCGCCCCCCTGCTGGGCATGCAGCGGCGGCTGGTCGATCTGGGCGGCGTGGTCGCGACGGCGCGTTCGGAATGCGAGGCGCTCTCGCGCCTGGGCGAGCTGCGCGCGCGCCTGGCGGCCGTCACCGCGCACGAGCTCAAGACGCCGTTGACCTCGATCACCGCCTACGCCGAGGTCCTCGAGCAGCAGATCGGCAATCCCGACTTCACCCATGCCGAGGAATTCCTGCGCGTGATCCGCGGCGAGGCCGACCGCTTGCTGCGGCTCGTCGACCGCCTGCTGGATTCCTCGCGTCGCGGGCGCGGTCCCGTGCTGGTCAGTCCCCAGCCGGTGGCGGCGGGTGCGCTGATCCAGGAGGCGCGCCGCATCGTCGCGCCGCAGGCGGCCGCGCGCGACCTGCACCTCGAGGTGCAGATTCCCGACGACCTGCCGCGCCTGGAAGGAGACGCCGACCTCATCCGCCAGGTGCTGTTGAACCTGCTGGGCAACGCGCTGAAATTCACGCCCACCGGGGGCCGCGTCGTGCTGAGCGCCCGCGAAGACTCGGCGACCGTGCGTCTGGCCGTCGCCGACAGCGGCCCGGGCATCGCGCCGCAGGACCTGCGCGCGATCTTCCAGAGCTTCTACCGCACCCGAGCCGCCGCGCGCACCGAGGGCATCGGCCTGGGCCTGAGCATCGTCAAGGAGATCGTCAACCTGCACGGCGGGCACCTCGACGTGCACAGCCGCCAGGGCCGCGGCGCGACCTTCGGCGTGCACCTGCCCAAGGAGCTCGACCACGCCGACCTCGCCACCTCGGTGACCGAGGGCGGCTGCGACCCGGCCCTGCAGCGGCGCCTGGCCACGCATTCGTTGCGGCTGGTGGCCGAACTGGCCGGGGCCCGCGGCGTGGCGGTCCTCTTGCCGGCCATCGGCGGCGGCGGTCTGGTGGTGGCGGCGGCCCTGGGCCTGCGCGCCCTGCCGGCCGGCACGATGGTCGCCGCCGGCGACGGCGTGGTGCGCGACGCGCTGGGCGCGCCGCTGATGACCGACGGCGCGGCCGGTCTGCCGGCGGTGCTCGCGGCGGTGTCGGACCGGCCCGGTGCGATGATGGCCGCCCCGTTGCCCCTGGCCGACCACGCCGCCGGCCGCGGCCTGTTGCTGGCCGCGCGCCGCCTGCACGGCGCCTTGTTCGGCGCCGACGACCTGCTGCTCCTGCGCGTGCTGGCCGAGATCCTGGGCGAGGCGTGGAGCGCGGCGGTCGCCGCGCGCGACGACCGCCGGGCCCAGGAGACCGTGACCGAGGCCCTCGCGGCGCTCGCCGGCCTGCGCCGCGGCGGCATCCCCACGGCCGACCCCCTGGCGCTGCGGCTCTTGTCCGACACCGCCAAACGTCTCGGCATGTCCGCCTTCGAGGTGCGCCTGCTTCAGTACGCCTGCGCGCTGCATGACGCCGGCATGATGCTCCTGGATCCCGAGGTCGTGCACAAGCCGGCGGTGCTGGACATCGACGAGCGCGACCACATCGGCCGCCACCCGCAGCGCACGATCGATCTGCTCGGCCCGCTGGTCGCGCTGCCGGAGCTGCAGGCGATCATCCGGCACCATCACGAGCGCGTCGACGGCCACGGCTATCCCGAAGGCCGCAGCGGCGAGGCGATCCCCCTCGGCGCGCGGCTGCTCGCCGTGGTCGACGCCTTCTTCGCCATGATCCGCTCGCGTCCCTGGCGCGAAGGCCTGCCCGTCGGCGCCGCGGTGTCCGAGCTCGAGCGCCACGCCGGCAGCCAGTTCGATGCGCGGGTGGTCAACGCTTTCCTCGACACGCTCCTGAACGAGGGCTTGCTGACCGAGGCGACGGGCGCGCCCGCGGTCGGCACGACCTCGCGGAGGTAACGACGTGAACGAACGCATCCTGATCGTCGACGACGAGGCCCCGATCGCCAACCTGCTCGAACAGGCGCTGCGACACGAAGGCTACGAGGTCGAGCGCGCGGTCGACGGCATGGACGCCATGAACCGCGTGCACGCCTTCAAGCCCGACGTGGTGATCATGGACGTCATGATGCCGCGCCTGGACGGGGTGCAGACCACCCGCCTGCTGCGCCGCAACCGCAGCCACGCGGGCATCGTGATCGTCGCCCTGTCGGCCCGCACGGACGAGGCGGCGCGCGAGGCGATGCGCGAGGCCGGCGCGAATCTCTACATGCGCAAACCGTTCACCATCGCGCGCCTGGTCGCGCACGTGCGCGAGTTGCTCGACGCGCGCAAGCAGGCGGTCTAGCCGCCAGGGAGTAAACGAGGCCATGAGCCTGCCGCCGCTCTTCCAGGGATTGACCGACCTCGCGCTGCCGACGCTCGGCGCGCGCGAGGCCACGGTCTACCTGGTCGGGTGCGGTTTGCTGGGGTGCCTGGTGGCCGTGGCCGCTCACGTCGCCTGGCGCGACGGCGGCCGCGAAGCCTGGCGGCGCTTGCGCTTCCTCGGACTGGTGCTCGGCCCCGCCTCGTTCGGCCGCCTGCTGGCGATCGACTGGTTGCCCGGCGGTCAGCCGCTGCTGGGGGCCGCCCTGTCGCTGCTCGACCTCGCCCTGCTGGGCCTGGCGGTCGGCGCGGTCGCCCGTCTCTGGGAAGGCAGCGCGCACCGGCACGTGCGGATCGGCCTGTCGCTGGCCGCGGCGGTGCCGGTGTTCCTCGGCCTGGGCAGCGGCGACGCCGCCCAGCCGCTGCTGGTGCGCAACCTGCCAGCCGCCGCGTCGCACCTCGCCGTCCTCTCGCTGATCGTCCTCGTCGTGTTGCGCCGCTTCGCCGGCGATCTGGCCCGCCAGCGCGAAGAAGGGCTCCTGCAAGGCCGGTTGCTGGCGGCCGAGGTCGAATCGCTGCGCGACCAGCTGGCCGATCTCGAGTCCGCCGCCCACCACGCCCAGACCCAGGCCTCGCTCAACAACGAGCTGGCGCGGGACGCGAGCCGGCGTGTGCGGCTGCTCGAACATCTGGTCGCCGGCGCGGTGGATCTGCAATCGCGGCGCAACGAGCGCGACCTGCACGCCGCCGTCGTGGACCTGGTGCGCGCGCTGTTCGGCTTCGACGAGGTCGTCCTGCACCAGTGGGCGCCGTCGCTGGAAGCCTTCGAGGTGCGCGCGCAGGCGGGGCTAGACGGGGAGGCGAGCCGCCAGCGCGCCGCCACCCACGTCGACCGCGCCGAGTACGACCTGCTCGTGCACCCGCGATTCCGCATCAGCGACAGCTACCTGGTGCCGCCGAACACGGCCGAGCGCGCGCGTGGCGTGCCCGCCGACGACACCGGCTGGCCCGAGGGCCAGCGCTTGATCGTGCCCATGACCGACCCCGCCGGCGCGATCCACGGCTTCCTGGACCTGGCGCGCCCCGAATCGGGCCGCGCGCCCGACCTGCTGCGGATCCGGTACCTCGAGCTCTTCGCGCGCCACGTGGCGGCGATCCTCGAGGTGCTCGAGATGCGCGAACGGCTGGCCGGTTGCCGGGCCGACCTCGCCCAGGCCAACGAACGGCTGCAGGCGCTCGGCGACCTGCGCAGCAACTTCGTGGCCAACGTGAGCCACGAGCTGCGCACGCCGTTGACCTCGATCATCGGCTACGCCGAGATGCTGCGCGAGCGCGGCGAGAGCATGCCGCCGGAGGTTCGGCGCGAGTTCATCGATGTCATCCACCAGCAAGGCATGCAGTTCAAGGAGATCATCAACGACCTGCTGGACCTCGATCGCCTGGAGGAAGGGGCGCGCAGCGCCGAGCGCGCCGAATGCGACCTCGCCGCGCTCATCCGTCGCCTGGCCGAGGACTGGCGGCAACGCGCGGCGGGGGCCGGCCAGCGGCTCACGGTGGAGACGGCGGCGCCCAGCGTGGTCCTCGAGGCCGATCCGGTGCTCTGCCAGCAGCTGCTGGGGCACCTCGTGGACAACGCGCTGAAGTTCACGCCCGCCGACGGGGTGATCAACGTACGCCTCGCCGAGCAGGGCACCGCGGTGCGCCTGGAGATCGAGGACTCCGGCATCGGCATCCCGGAGCAGAAGCTGCACACCATCTTCGAGCAGTTCTATCAGGTCGACGGCTCGAGCACGCGCGAGAAGGGCGGCCAGGGCATCGGCCTGTCGCTGTGCCAGGACATCGTGAGCTGGCACGATGGCCGCATCTGGGCCGAGAACGTGGCCGGAGGGGGCGCCCGGTTCACCGTGATCCTGCCGCGTCGGCCGCACGTGGTCATGCCGGAGCCGCCGGAGCCCGTGCCGCCCGTCCTGCTGGAGCCGCGCCTGTTTCTGCAGCGCCTCGTGCACTGGGTGGGCGAGAACCTCGGCGTGCGTTCGGCGATCGTGCTGGTGCCGGGCCGCGGCGGCGCCTACCTGACCGTGCTCGGCGCCACCGGCCTGCCGGCCGGCCAGCTCCAGGACCTGCGCCTGGCGCCGGGATCAGGCCTGGCCGGGCGCGTCTGGCGGGATGGCCGCACGCGGCTGGAAGCGCCCGAGCCCGGCGACGTGCTCCTGCCCGGCGACGCGCCGGCGCTCTGCGTGCCGCTCGTTGTCGAGGGCGTCAACCGCGGCGTGGTCGTCGTGCGGGACCGGCACGACGGCCGGCGACTCAACGATGACGACCGCGTGCTGCTCGAGGCCATGGTGCCGCACCTGGTTCACCTGCTGGCCCGTTACACCGGCCACGACGACCTCGTGCGCGACTTCGCCGCCATCCAGTCCTCGCTGCGCGTCACCACGCGTGTCGGCACGTTGCCGCACGCCGACGTGGCGGCCATCTGTCAGGAGATCTGCCTGGCGACGGCGCGGCGCCTCGATCTGCCCGAGGCCGACCTGCAGCACCTCGCGTTCGCGCTCCAGTACTACGACGTCGGTCTGGGCAGCGTGCCGCCTTACCTGCTGAACAAGCAGGAGCGGCTCGACGAATCCGAGCGCGCCCTGCTCGAGCGGCACGTCAAGGTGGGGCTCACCACGCTGGCGCCGCTCAAGCCGTCCTCGAAGGTGCGTCAGATGATCCTGCACCACCACGAGAACTACGACGGCAGCGGCTATCCGAAGGGTTTGGCGGGCGAGGCGATCCCGCTCGGCTCGCGCCTGATCGCCCTGAGCGATTCCCTGCGCGCGCTCCTGCAGCGTCGGCCGTGGCGTCCGGCGGTGCCGCTGCCCGACGCCCTGGCCGAGATCCAGTCGTTGGCCGGCACGCGGTACTGCCCGCGCCTGGCGGCCATCTTCCTCGAGGAGGCCGGGCGGCGGCGGCGCAAGATCGAGGAGCTGCGCGAGCGCGCGGACGACGGCGAGGACCTCAAGCGACCGGCGTCGCTGCACCCGGTGCCGCTGCTGCGTTCCTGAACTCCCGGCGCGAAGCGTGGCTCAAGAACACGCGCCGATCTGCCGATGATGGCCTGGGAGGGACATCAGCCAGCCGTGGAGGCGTGCCCGTGCGGAAGATCCTGGTCTGCGACGACGACGCGAACATCCGTCACATCATGGACTTCAGCCTCGAGGCGGAAGGGTTCCTCGTGGTGTCGGCCGCCGACGGCCGCGAGGCCCTGCAACGCGTGCGCGCGGAGCATCCCGACCTGGTGATCCTCGACGTCATGATGCCCGGCAGCGACGGGCTGTCGGTCTGCCGCGAGCTGAAACAAGACAACGCGACGCGCCACATTCCGGTGCTGCTGCTGACGGCGAGGTCGGGCAAGGGCGATCGCGAGCAAGGGCTCGCCGCGGGCGCCGACGACTACATCACCAAGCCGTTCAGCCCGCAGCGTCTGGTCGAGAAGGTGCACAGCGTGCTCGGCGTCCGCCACTGACCCCGGTCCAAAACCCCTCGCGGCCGGGACGCGGTTCCGCTACACTGCGCGGTCGTGGAACCGCTGCCTTCGACCCGGCTCGTCGACGTGGCTCTGCCGGTCCCCTTGCCGGGCGCCTTCACCTATCGCTGGAAACCGTCGGGCGGGGCCGCCGAGCCGGTCGTGGGCGATCTCGTGCGCGTGCCCTTCGGCCGGCGGCGCAGCGTCGTCGGTCTGGTGGTCGACACGCGGCCGGATTCGGGCGCCGCCGCCACCGAGGACGGGTTCCCGTTGCGGGACGTGACGGCCGTCCTGCCTGTCGCCTACCGTCTGCAGCCGGATCGACTGCGTCTGGCGGCATGGCTGGCCGGTTACTACGCGGTGCCGGTCGGCGAGGTCGTGCCGCTGTTCTATCCGCCGCGGCCGGGCACGCGGGCGCGGGCAACGAAGCGTTTGGCCCCGCCGTT
>CAZVWL010000164.1:0-6709 GCA_964630845.1 uncultured Fibrobacteraceae bacterium | reverse complement strand
CAGAACCTGGTCATGTTCGTGGTGGCGGGGGGGCTGGTCTACCCGGCGATCACGCGCAACTACGAACCGTTGCTGCTGGTGCCGATCGGGTTCGGGGCGATCCTCGCCAACCTGCCGCTGGCGATGCTCGGCGCCTCGAGCACCTACGTCGCTCCCGAAGGCGCCCGCACGTTACCGCTGATGCAGCTGGTGTACAACGCGGGCATCAAGACCGAACTGTTGCCGCCGTTGATCTTCCTGGGGGTCGGCGCGCTGACCGACTTCCGCCCGCTGCTCAGCCGACCCCTCACCTTCCTGCTGGGGGCGGCGGCCCAGGTCGGCATCTTCGTGGCCGCGCTCGGGGCGTTCTACCTGTTCGGGTTCAGCCCGCGCGAAGCGGCCTCGATCGGCATCATCGGCGGCGCCGACGGGCCGACCTCGATCTTCATCACGGCGATCATGGCGCCGCACCTGCTCGGCGCGATCGCCGTGGCGGCCTACAGCTACATGGCGCTGGTGCCGGTGATCCAGCCGCCGATCCTGCGCTTGCTCACGACCCGTGGCGAGCGGGCCATCGCGGTGCGCCAGGGACGGCCGGTGTCGCGCGCGGCGGTGATCGTCTTTCCGATCCTGATCGCGACGCTGGTCTCCCTCGCGATCCCCGCCAGCGCGCCGCTGGTGGGCATGCTGATGTTCGGCAACCTCCTGCGCGAATCGGGCGTGACCGAACGGCTGAGCAAGGCGGCCAGCGGTCCCTTGATCAACGTGGTGACCATCTTCCTGGGCCTGGTGATCGGGGCCACGATGAGCGGGGGGTCGTTCCTGCAGGCGCAGACGCTGTTCATCCTCGTGCTCGGCGCGGTTGCGTTCGCGTTCTCGACCGCCGGCGGCATCCTGTTCGCCAAGCTGTTGAACCTGTTCTTGCCGGCGGGCAGCAAGATCAACCCCTGCATCGGCGCGGCGGGGGTCTCGGCGGTGCCGATGTCGGCCAGGGTCGTGCAGACCTTCGTGTCGAACCAGACCCGCGGCAAGGTGAACCCGCTGATGGACGCGATGGGGCCGAACGTGGCCGGCGTGATCGGGTCGGCGGTGACGGCCGGTGTGTTCCTGGCCCTGCTGAATTGACGGCGACCGCGCCGGCGGGAAACGTGTGAGGGCGTGGGCCGCGGGTGCGGCCGCACGCCCTCGTCCGTGCCCTGGCCTACCGGAACAGCTCCTTGACGGCGGTCCACGATTCGGACTGGACCGCGACGGTGCCCGTCGTGATGCGAGGGTTGTCGAGCCCGAGGATCCACATCTGGAAGATGTAGAACCAGGTGGGGTCGCCGTAATGGAAGCCGACCGAGGCGACGTTCGCCATCAGGGCGTTCCAATCCGGCGCCGGCGAGGCGGGGCCGAACTGGATCGAGTCCCAGCCGGCAGGCCAATCGGTGTCCTGCGAGGGGATCGCGAAATCGAAGGAACGCCAGCCTTCGCCCGGTTCCGGCACGAATTCGCCGAGCTTGAAGGCGGCCCAGTCGTCGTCGAAGAACCCCGGCGTGCCGTTGTCGCTGTACAGCATGATCGTGCAGTTGCGCTCGCCGGCGGAGAAGTCGACGTAGAACGTGGCGAGGTCGACGCCCACGCTGACGACGTTCATCGCCCGGTAATCGCCGGTGAAGATCGAGGCGACGCCGAGGGGCGTGCGCGGCCAGGGGGCGAAGGTATCGAGGCCTTCGGCGCGCAGGTAGGCGCCGGGGTTGCCCCCGGTCTGGGGGATGCTCTCGTTCGGGGCGTAGTAGGTCCAGCCGCCCACGTTGCTGCCGCCGTCGAAGGTCTCGACGAACTCGGAAGCCGCAAGCGGGGTGGCGATCAAGACAGCCAGGCAGGCCGTCAACAGGTGCCTTGACGAGGTCATATCGGTGGCTCCATTCCGTTGAATGTGTCGCGGCGTGGCGCACGGCCGCGCCATATCATACCATACGGTTCGTGTTGGGTCGAAGTTGCCGAACGTGTGGGCGGAGGGGCTGGGTCGATTTCGCGATGGTTCGGGCGACTGCGCCGATCGTGGCCGGCGGTTTCGATTGGTGAAGCCTGCCGCACCTGCCCGCACGGAGGACATCGCGCCAGCCGGCCGCGTCAAGACCAGTCGACCAGGCGTCGCCACACCTCGTCAGGGACCGGCATCACCGACAGCCGCGAGATGCGCACCAGGTCGAACCCGGAAAACGAGCGCTCGGCCTTGATCTCCGCCAGCCTGACCGGTCGCGTCAGGCGTCGCACCGGTTCGAGGTCGACCACCACGTATCGCGCATCCTCGAGCCGCGGATCCGCATAAGGCGCGCGCGCCACCCGCGCCACGCCGACCACCTGCCGCTGCCTCCCCGTGTGGTAGACGAGGACCTCGTCGCCGGGGGCGAAGCGGCGCAGGTGCTGCAACGCGGTGGCGTTGCGCACGCCGTCCCAGACGCCGCGGCCGTCGCGTTCCAGATCGTCGTAGGCGTATTCCTCGGGTTCCGTCTTGACCAGCCAGCGAGCCACGCGGGTCCTCCGTCGGGTGTCAGTCCACCTGGCCGGCGATCGCCGAGGCCGCGATCCAGCCCCCGGTCCAGGCCGCCTGCAGGTTGAAACCGCCCGTGATGCCGTCGATGTCCAGGATCTCGCCGGCGAAGTACAGCCCCGGCACGCGCTTGCTCTCCATCCGGCGCAGGTCGACCTCGCCGAGCGGCACGCCGCCGCAGGTCACGAACTCGTCCTTGTTCAGCGTCTTGCCGGCGACCGAGAAACGCGCCGCCTTGAGCTGTTCGACCAGGGCCCGGGCCTCGTCGCGGCGTAGCTCGCTCCAGGTGCGGTCCGGCGGGATGCCGGCCGCGGCGGTCAGGCGTTCCCAGAGGCGGCGCGGCAGGTCGCCGAGGACCGTGTTGACGACCTGCTTGCGCGGCTGGTCATGCCGGTGGGCGGCGAAGCGATCCAGGAGCGTGGCCGCATCGGTGCCGGGCAGCCAGTCGACCTCCAGCGGGAAGGCGTAGTCGCAGGCGGCCAGATTCCGGGCGCCCCAGGCCGAGAGCTTGAGGATGCCCGGCCCGCTGACGCCCCAGTGCGTGACCAGCAGGGGACCGCGGCTGGTGAGGTCCTTCTGGCCCGGGATGCACGCGCCGACGTCGGCGACCGCGAGGCCGGCGAGGTCGCGCAGGCGCGGATCGTCAATGTGGAAGGAGAAGAGCGAGGGCACCGGTTCGACGATGCCGTGGCCGAAGCTCTCGACGATCTCGCGACCGCCGCCGCCGCGCATGCCGCCGCTGGTCAACAGCAGGCAGCGGGCGGCGAGGGAGGTGCCGTCGGCGAGGTCGACCTCGAAGCGGTCGTCGGCGCGGCGGGCGGCGCGAACCTGGCGTTTGGTGAGCACCTCGACGCCGGCGCGACGGGCGGCGTCGATCAAGCCGTCGACGACGGTGGCCGAGCTGTCGGTCACCGGGAACATGCGGCCGTCGGGCTCGGTCTTCAGCACGACGCCGCGGGCGGCGAACCAGTCGATCGTGTCCTGGGCGGCGAAGCGGCTGAACATGCCGCGCAGCTCGCGGCCGCCGCGCGGGTAGAACTTGATCAGCTCGCGCGGGTCGCGGCAATCGTGGGTCACGTTGCAGCGGCCGCCGCCGGAGATGCTCACCTTCTGCAGCAGGTCGCGGCCCTTCTCGAGCACGGTGATCCGGGTGCCGGGAGCCATTTCGGCGAGGTTGACGGCGGCGAACATGCCGGCGGCGCCGCCGCCCACGATGATCAGCGAGCGGTCGTCGGCCATGTTCAGTCGCTCCCCGGCAGCAGTCGGCGCAGCGGTTTGCGTTGCAGCAGGAGCGCGGTCAGGTAGCAGGCGGCCGCGACCAGGATCGTGACCGCGCCCGTGGGCAGGTCCCAGCGGTAGCTGAGCGCCAGGCCGGCCGTCGTGGTCGCCGCGCAGAGGATCGCCGCCGCGGCCATCATCACGCTCAGCCGTGCGGTGAAGCGGCCGACCGTGGCCGCCGGCAGCGAGAGCAGCGCGATGACCATCACGATGCCCACCACGTACACCAGGCTGACCACGGTCAACGCCACCAGCACCAGCAGCAGCGTGGACCAGCCGTCGGCGTTCAGGCCGCGCAGGCGGGCGAACTCCGGATCGAAGCTCACGGCCACCAGCTGGTGGTAGAACAGCCACACGATCACCAGCACGAGCAGGTCCAGGACCATCAGCAGCTGCAACGACTGCGGGTCCACCAGCATGATGTTGCCGAACAGGTAGCTCATCAGGTCGACCTTGTAACCGGGCGAGCGGAACAAGAAGACGATGCCCAGCGCCATGCCGATCGCCCAGAGGGCGCTGATCGCCGTGTCCATGCGCTCGCCGCCGCCGGCCTGCACGCGGCCGAGGATCAGCGCGGCGAGCACGGCGAACACCAGCGCGCCGTGTAGCGGGTGCAGCCATGTGAGGCCGTGCGCCGTGTTCAGCCAGTAGGCCAGGCCCATGCCGCCGAGCACGGCGTGGGCCAGGCCGCCGGCGACCGTCGTGATGTGGCGCGTGACCACGAAGCTGCCGACCACGCCGCTGGCCAGGCTGGCGACGAGCCCCGCGAGCAGGGCGTGGCGCAGGAAGGCATACTCGCCGAGGGCGCCGAAAAACTCGCTCATGGCGCCACGTCCGGGTCGCAGTTGCAGGCGTCGTGCTCGTGGCGCACGAGCACCATGTTGGGCATGTCGGGGAAGAAGGCGGCCAGCTCGGGGCCGATGGTGGCGGTGTCCGGCACGTGCAGGTGGCCGTCGTGCACGCAGACGACCTGCTCTACGTGGTGCGAGACGAGCGTCATGTGATGGCTGACTACCAGCACGCTGAGGCGGCGGGCGAGGCGCGCCAGCAGGTCGTAGAGGTCGTTCTGGCTGGCGGGGTCGAGGCCGGCGGCGGGTTCGTCGAGCACCAGCATGTCCGGCGCCGTGACCAGGGCGCGGGCGATCAGGGCGCGCTGCCGTTGGCCGCCGCTGAGGCGCAAGAGGGGGCGGTCGGCGAGGTCGGCGCAGCCCGTCTCCTGCATCGCGGCCTGGACGGCCTCGCGGTCGTGGCGGCGCAGCGGTCCCCAGCGGTGGCCGGCGCCGAGGCGACCGTGGCCCACCGCGTCGCGCACGGTGATGGGGAAGGAGAGGTCCTGGCGCGCGGACTGGGGCAGGTAGCCGACGCGGTGGCGGGTGCGTTCGGGACGGTCGCCCAGCAGCTTGACCTCGCCGCGGTCGGGCACGAGCAGCCCGAGGGCCAGCTTCAGCAGCGTCGACTTGCCGCCGCCGTTGGGGCCGATCAGGGCGGTGAAGGTGCGGGGCGGCACCACGAGGTCGATGCCGTGCACGACGGGCCGGCGTCCGTACCCGAAGGTGACCTGGCGCAGCTCGATGGCGGCGGTCATGACCCCGGCTCCAGGCCGGCGCGCAGCACCTCCCCGATGTGGCGCAGGTTGGCGAGGTGGTCCGCAGCGAGCGGGTCGAGCACGATCACCTCGAGCGCGGCCTCGCGCGCGAGCGGCGCCACCGCGGCCACCGATTGCTGGGGCTGCACGTAGACGGCCCGCGCGCCCTGGGCGCGCACGTTGCGCAGCAGCTCGGCGAGGCGGCGGGGTCCGGGCGCCTGGCCGCCGCTCTCGACGGCCTCCTGGCGCAGCGAGTAGTCGCGCGCGAAGTAGCCGAACGCGGGGTGGAAGACGAAGAAGGTGCGGCCCTGCACGGGCTCGAGCAGGGTGGTGAGCGCGGCGTCGAGCGCCTCGAGTTCGGCGACCAGGGCCGCTTCGGCCGCGGCGATCGCCTCGGCGCGGTGGGGCAGCCGGCCGCGCAGCGCCTCGGCCATCACCGCCACCTGCACCGCCGTGTTGCGGGGGCTCACCCAGACGTGCGGGTCGAGGTCGCCGTGGTCGTGGTCGTGGTCGTGATGGGCGCAGTGGTGCTCGTGCAGGGGTTCGAGCGACGCGTGCGTCGGCACCACCTCCAGCGCGGGCATCATCGCGGTCAGGCGGGAGCGCAGCATGGTCTCGATCGGGGTGCCGGTCGTGAACCACACGCGCGAGGCGACCAGCGCCTGCAGCTCGCGGGGGGACGGCTGGTACGTCTCGGGCGACTGGTTTTCGGAGACCAGCACGTGCACCCGCACCGCGTCGCCGGCCAGGCGCTCGACGAGGCCGGCGTGGGGCAGGATCGTCACCAGCACGTCGAGCGGCGGCGTGCGGTCGGCGCCGTTCGCCGCGCCGACGTGCACCAGCAGCAGGCCCGCCCACACGGCGAGGTTATGGAACGAACGCATCACGTCACCTTTCGGCATCGGTCGCAACGACCCTTGAGCACGATCTCGACCTCGTCGCGGCGCAAGGCGGCAGGCGCCCCGGCGCCCGGCGCCACCCGCACGGCGCCTTCCTGCAGGCAGACCACCTGGCCGCAATCGCCGCACACGAAGTGCGGATGGCGGTGCGCGGTGGCCGGACCGCTGGCCACGAAGCGCCAGACGCGGTCGCCCAGCTCGGCGCGCCGGGCCAGGCCCGCGCGGGCGAGGTCGGTCAGGTTGCGGTAGAGCGTGGCGCGGTCCCAGCCTGCGTCGGCCAGCCGGTCGACCACGTCGGGGTGGCTGAGCGGCCGCGACGACCGGCGCAGCAGCCGCAGCACCGCCAACCGCGGCGCCGTGGCGCGCAGCCCGGCGGCCTGCAGGTCGCGTCGCAGGTCGAGGTCGCTTGCCGACGTGCCGAGGTCCATC
>CAZVWL010000163.1:0-6715 GCA_964630845.1 uncultured Fibrobacteraceae bacterium | reverse complement strand
ATGCCCCCGAAGGGGCAAGCGAGGGGCCCGTTACATTCTTCGCGGAATAACTCAGGGCGCCACGTCGAGCGTGCGGTCCAGCAGCGCGCGCACGCGGCGCAGCAGTTCCACCGCGCGGTAAGGTTTGGGCAGCAGCGAGCCGCCCACCTGCAGCATGTACTCGGACTCGAGCAGGTCGGCGCTGTAGCTGCTGCAGAAGAGCACGGGCACGCCCGGCCGCAGCTCGCTGATGTTGTCGTAGAGCGCGCGGCCGTCCATGCGGGGCATCACGACGTCCAGCACGAGCAGCTCGATCTCCGCGGCGTGGGCCATGAAGACCTCCATGGCGTCCTCGCCGTCGCGCGCCTCGAGCACGAGGTAGCCGGCGCGCTCGAGGATCTGGCGGGTGAGGCTGCGCACCATGTCGTCGTCCTCGACCAGCAGGATCAGCTCGCCGCGTCCGGTCATCTCCGGTGTCAGCTCGGTGGGGCGCGGCAGGGCCACCTGCTCGCTGGCGAGCACCGGCAGGAAGATGTGGAACGAGGTGCCCACGTCCTGCTCGCTCTCGAAGTCGATGTAGCCCTGGTGCTGCTTGCAGATGCTGTAGGTGGTGGCCAGGCCCAGGCCCGTGCCCTGGCCGAACCCCTTGGTGGTGTAGAAGGGCTCGTAGACGCGGTCGCGCGCGTCGGGCGGGATGCCGCAGCCGTTGTCGGTGACGGTCACCTGCACGTACCGACCCGGCCGCGCCCACGGCCGCGTGGCGCAGAACTCGCGACCCAACTCGCACAGCGAGGTCTCGATCTCGATGCGCCCCTCGCCGGGCAAGGCGTCGCGCGCGTTCAGCACGAGGTTCAAGAGCGCCTGCTCGATGAGCTGCGGGTCGGCGTAGATCGCCGGCAGCCCATCCGTGCGGCGCACGAGCAGCTCGATCGCCGCGGGCACCACGCCGCGGCTCATGGCCAGCACCTGGTCGACGACGTCCTCGATGTGCACGACCTCGGGCTTGAGCGCATCGTAGCGGCTGTAGGTCAAGAGCCGGTTGACCAGCTCGCGGGCGCGTCCGACCGCGGTCAGCACGTGGCCCGCCTCCTCGTGCAGGCGGCCGTTGCGCGGCAGCCCTTCCTGGATGCCCTCGGTGTAGCCCTGCACCACCTGCAGCAGGTTGTTGAAGTCGTGCGCCACGGCGCCGGCCAGGCGGCCCACGGCCTCCATCTTGCTCGCCTGCTGCAGGCGCGCCTGCAGCTGCTTCTGGCGGGTGACGTTCTCCACCAGGCTGAACACGCGCGCCACGCGCCCGTCGGCGTCGCGCACCGGCACCTTGACGATGTGCAGGTCCAGGGTGCGGTCCTCGAGCTGCAGCGTCACCTCGCCGAGATCCTGGGGCAGACCGCGCGCGGCGGCGAGGTGGTCGTGGCGGCGCATCTCGGCCGCGAACTCGGGGGCGAAGAGGTCCGCGTCGCGGCGGCTCAGCACCGCCGACTTGGGCAGGCCCAGCTCGGCCTCCATGTAGGCGTTCCACACCACGTAACGCAGGTCCTGGTCGAGGTCCTTGGCGAGGATGCCCAGCGGCATGGTCTCGACCAGGGCGCCGAGGATCGCCTGCTGGGCGGCGATCTCCTCGCCGAAGCGCCGGATGCGCGTGAGGTCCTTGACCACGGTCAGCACGGCCGGGCCGCTGCGGTCCACCAGCGGCAGGCTGGTGACCGAGGCCGGGAACCGCGCGCCGTCGCGCCGCTGCAGCCAGACCTCGTCGGGACCACGCACCAGCCGCTCGCCGCCGGCCGCGGGCAGCCCGAGGTACGCCAGGCTCTCGGGCGGCACCAGGGCGGCGAGCGAGGCGCCGACCAGCTCGTGCTCGGTGGTGCCGAAGAGGTTCGCGCAGGCGCGGTTGCCGAGGATGACGCGCCGGCCGTCGTGCACCAGCACGCCGTCGGGCAGGAACTCCACCAGGCGACGGTAACGTTCCTCGCTGCGCCGCAGCGTCTCCTCGGCGCGGCGCCGGTGGGTGATGTCGGCGGCCACGCCCACGGCCCACGGGCGGCCGTCCGGCCCGCTCTCGACGTGCACCGTGCGCGCGTGCAGCCAGCGCACCTGCCCGTCGGGGCGCACGAGGCGGAACTCCTCGTCCAGCGGCGCCTGGTGGCGGACGGCGGCGTCGATCGCGCGCGCGAGGCGCTCGCGGTCCTCGGGGTGGGTGTGCGGCAGCCAGCCGGCGGGGCCCTCGCGCCGCACGAGGTCGCGCCCGAGGCCGGTCACGCGCTCGCAGGCCTCGTTCACGTACTGCACCTCGCGGCCCACCCACAGCCAGAGCACCTCCTGCATGTTCTCGGTGATCAGGCGCAGGCGCCGCTCGCTGGCCACGCGCGCGGCCTCGGCGTTCTGGCGGGCGGTCACGTCGCGCGAGACGACCACGATCTCCTGCACGCCGCGCGGCGCGATGGCCGGCACGCGGCGGCCGACGGCCTCGAGCCACACGGCGCGGCCGCCCTCCTCGCGCAGGCAGACGGTGATGGTCACCGGCTCGTCGCCGGCGGCCACCTGCTGCAGGGCGGCCAAGAGGGCGGCGGGGTCGTCCAGTTGCCAGCCGGGCAGCTCGCGGCGGCCGGCGAGGTGGGCTGGCGCCACGCCGAAGAAGGCGGCGAAACCGCTGGAGGCCTGCAGGAAGGTGCCGTCGAGGCGGTGGCGGGAGAAGAGGTCGCCGGCGCTCTCGAGCTGGCGCAGCAGCGTGGCCTCGCAGCGCCCGGCGCGGTGCAGGTACGCGAACGCGGCCAAGAGGACCACCGCGCCCAGCACGTAGAGCTGCGCGCCCGACGGCACCACCAGCAGCACGCCGAGCAAGACCAGCAGGAACCACACCGTGCCCATGGCGCGGCGCATCAGGACGTCCATCGGCAACTCCGCAGGGTCCGGGACAGGGACGGCGGCGACCCCGTCAGTGATAAGTTGCTTCCGGGCAAGCGGCAACGGCGGCCGGCACCCAGCCAACGTTCCGTGGATCGACCGTCCAGGATGTGCTATCCTTTAACGTGTCGTCACCTGACCCTTGGTTGCCGCCCCCTGGAGGACCCATGCCACGCTGGACAACGTCGTTGCTCGTCCTGGCGCTCTGCGTGAGCGCCGTGCTGCCGGCCGTCGCCGGTGGCGACCCGACCAACCCCCCGGTCGAACGCTCGCTCGTCTACCTGCGCCTCGAGGCCGAGCGCGGCCCGTCGCTGGCCGGGGCCGGGCTCGACCTCGCCGCCGAGATCCCCGGCGGCTACCTCGCCTACCTGACGGCCGGCGAGTTGACGAGCCTGGCGGCCTGGGGCATCGCGCACGACGTGATCGCCGTGGACGATCCCACGACCGAGGTGCTCGTGCAGTACACCGTCGGCGCCGGCGACCGCACCACGCCGCTCGCCGATGACGCCGAGGTCCTCTGGCGCGAGGCCGACTTCATGATCGTGCGCCTGCCGCACGACGAGGAGCGCCTGCTGTCGTGCCTGCCCGACATCCAGCGCGTCTTCCGCCGCCCGCTGCGCTTCGTGAGCCGCCCCTGGGACGGCCCCGAACCGGCGGCCCTGCGCAGCGCCGACCCCGCCATCCAGCAGATGGTCGAGGGCATCGAGCAGGCCTGGCTGCAGGCCCAGGTGCAGACGCTGCAGGACTTCGGCACCCGGCACAGCCAGCAGAACGGCGGCCTCTTGTCGAGCTACTGGCTGCGCGACCAGTTCCTGTCGTACGGCTACCTCGACGTCACCCTGCACAGTTACAACAGCTGGAACGACAACGTCGTCTGCGTGAAGCCCGGCCGCGTGACCCCCGACAAGTACGTCGTCATCGGCGGCCATTACGACTCGACCGCGAACAACCCCGCCATCGCCCCCGGCGCCGACGACAACGCCACCGGCACGGTGGCCGTCCTGGCCGCCGCCCAGGCGATGTACGACCACGACTTCGAACACACCGTCGTCTTCATCGCGTTCAGCGGCGAGGAGCAGGGCCTCTACGGCAGCGCCGCCTGGGCCAGCCAGGCCGCCGCCGCCGGCCTCGACGTGGTGGGCGCCGTGATCCTCGACATGCTCGGCTACCGCGCCGCCGGCGACGCCGCCGACATCGACATCATCAGCAACACCGCCAGCCAGCCGCTGCGCGACCTGGTGTACGAGGTGATCCCCCTCTACGTGCCCGACCACGCCGCCGTCAACGGCTCCCTGCCCTTCGGCGCCAGCAGCGACCACGCCTCGTTCTGGAACAACGGCTACCGCTCGGTGCTCTTCTTCGAGGACAGCGGCCAGTACAGCCCCTACATCCACACCGCCAACGACCTCATCGGCCCGAGCGTCAACGACATGCCGTTCATGACGCGCAACGTGAAGACCGCCGTCGCGACCACGGCCGCCCTGGCGCGCCCGTTCCGCATCGCCGTCGTGCACGACCCCCTGGCGCACACCGAGGACACCGGCCCGTTCGCCGTGACCTGCCGCGTGATGGCGGTCGAGGCGCTAGACGCCGCCTCGCTGCAACTGCACTACCGCGTCGGCAGCGGCTCGTTCACCACCGTGGCCCTGTCGCCCACCGGCGCGCCCGACACCTACGGCGCGATGATCCCCGCCCAGCAGCCCGGCGCGCTGGTGCAGTACTACCTGTCGGCCGCCGACGTGCTCGGCCGCGCCGCCACCAGCCCCGACGACGCGCCCGCCTCGCTGCACGCCTTCCGGCCCGGCCTCGAGGTCGTGCTGGACGACGACTGCGAACAGGACCTCGGCTGGACGCTCGGCCTGCCCTCGGACACCGCGACCCACGGCCTCTGGGTGCGCGAGGCCCCCGTCGCCACCACGTACCAGCCGGGCGAAGACCACACGCCCCCGCCCGGCACGATCTGCTTCGTGACCGGCAACGGCGTGCCCGGCGGCCCGGCCGGCGCCGAGGACGTGGACAACGGCCGCACCACCCTGGTCTCCCCCGTGTTCGACCTCGCCGGCGCCACCTGGGCCGAGATCAGCTACTGGTGCTACTACGTGCTCGAGACGTCGTACGACGACGTCTTCCGCGTCGACGTGAGCAACAACGGCGGTCAGACCTGGACCAACCTCGAGACCCTGACCGCGACCACCGGCGGCTGGCGCCGCGGCGTGTTCGAGCTGGACGGCAACGGTCTGGCCCTCACCAGCCAGATGCGCCTGCGCTACATCGCCGAGGACATCGGCCAGGGCAGCCTCGTCGAAGCCCTCGTCGACGACATCCTGATCGTGTGCAGCCGCCCCGGCACGACCTCGACGGAGCCGCCGTCGCCGCTGGTGGCGCAGCTCGCGGCCTACCCCAACCCGTTCAACCCCGCCACCACGCTCGGCTTCACCCTGCCGCGCGACGGCTTCGCCGAGCTGCGCGTGCTCGATGCCCGCGGCCGCGAGGTGGCCCGCCCGCTGGCCGCCGCGCAGCCGGCCGGCCCCGGCGAGGTGCTGTGGCAGGCGCCCGAGCTGGCCAGTGGCGTGTACCTGGTGCAGTTGCGGCTGGATGGGGAGCTGCTGAAGGGCACGAAGTTGACGCTGGTGCGGTAAGCGCCTGGCAACACCGGCCCTCGAACCAACTGTCGATCGTAGTCGAATAATTATTCGACTATGATCGACAGTTTCGTATGTGCCTAACGCCTCAACCTTTTTCCCCCCGCCACGTATGGCAGGAATGGCCCCGGCCGCCGCCAGGAATTCTCGCATCCCCTGTCAACCTCCCGGCCCCGGCCAGCGTCCAAGCACCAGAATCCGGAAACCCACCCCGAGGTGATCGATGTCGGCCCTGCCGCAACCGCAGCCACTGCCGCCCAGCCCGGACACGGACCTCGTGACCGCGGCCCGCACCGGCGACGTGGCCGCCTTCGAGCAGCTCTACCGCCGCCACGTCGACCGCGTGCACGCCATCTGCCTGCGCCTGTGCGGCGACCGCGATCAAGCCGAACAGCTCACCCAGGACACCTTCGTGCGCGCCTGGCGCCACCTGCCCGGCTTCCGCGGCGCCGCCGGCTTCGGCACCTGGCTCTACCGCCTGGCGGCCAACGTGAGCATCGACTGGCACCGCGCCCAGGCCCGCCGCCACCGCCGCGAAACCTGGCTCGACCTCGCCGACCAGCGCGGCGACCTGCCCACCAGCCCCCCATCTTCCGGCCGCGTGGACCTCGACCGCGCCCTGGCCACCCTGCCCGCCGGCGCCCGCGCCGCGTTCGTGCTGCACGAGGTCGAGGGCTACCCGGTGCGCGAGGCGGCCACCCTGATGGGCGTCAGCGAAGGAACGGTCAAGACGCAGCTCTTCCGGGCGCGTCGCCACCTGAGGGAGAGGTTGCGATGAACGACCACACCGACGACCGCCTGCACGACGCCCTGGCCGACCTGCCACGCGCCGTGCCCCCCAGCCGCGACCTCTGGCCCGACATCGCCGCCCAGCTCGGCGCCCAGCAACCGTCGGCGCCCCACGCGATCGGCGCCGCACCCGCCACCGCTGGTGCGCCGGCGCACCAACGCCGCACAATGCGCCGCCGCCTCTTGATCCCCGCCCTGGCCGCAGCCGCCGTCCTTGCCGTCGTCCTGGTGGGCCGCCGCCACGACACCCCCGCCATCAACGACGGCTGGCGCTACCTCGCCCTCGCCTCGCTCGAGCAGGACTACACCACCGTCCGCGGTGACGTGCTCCAATTGCTGGTGACCCGCTGCACCGACCTGCCCGAGGACGCGTGCGCCGACCTGCGCGCCGGCCTCGACGACCT